>NZ_LBIX01000013.1:0-2713 GCF_028128655.1 Bradyrhizobium sp. CCBAU 45394
GGATTAACCATGCAAGCAGTATGACCATCGGCGATTTAACTGCGAACAGCATCGCTTCTACCGACGCCGGCAGCATCGATAGCGAAGATCGAAAGACCAGACGCAAGCGCCGGCTGCAGGATGCCGGGAAGGCCAGCACGCCAATCGCTCAAGCGAGGCGGCGCGCCTGAGCAGATGGATAGTACGGTCAGGCTTGCAGCACTTACAGCCAACTGCCCTGTCAGAAGCGAGAGCGGCTCTATGCAGCAGAGCGCGGCCTTGGACAGAACGTTGCCCATGCTCCAGCTGACCGTCGCGAGTGTTCCGCAAAGAAGGGGTAGGAAAAGAGATGGGCCGCGCATCGCTCGGCGCTCCGATTGCGTAGCCTGTTTGACACTCAGGTAGTGCAAGCGCCGGTGGAAGAGGGGGATTGAAGTTCAAGTCGAGCCACGCATGAGCCGACTCTAGCTTCTGAAATAGCCCGCGAAATTGCCAGCCCTACGCGTTAGGCTGATCACCTGGATAAAGGTGCTCTCTTGCGGGAATAAGGGGCGTTGAATAGGCATAGTTTGGTTCGCGGTGTCTAGGGGTAGAACTGGCGATGACGATAGGCAAACCGAAGACTGGTGTGGTTTTGCCAACATCGGGCATGCCGCCTTGTATCCCCGAAAAGGTCCTGCAGGCACCTACCAGGACTGGTTGGCTACACCGGTGCAGCGCCGCAACCGATCCTGTTGCCACTATACGCCCAGAGGTCTGCTAATCTGGCAGATGCACCATGAGCGCGTTTAGCTCATTGGCTGAGTGGCCGCCTCAACGATAAGGCAAGCGATTAGGGTAATATTCGAGCTTTCAGGAGCCATCATGCCCCCTACTATATTTCAAAAGAAAGCAGACTCCGATGACGTACAGCCAGCAGTTTTGAAGTGGAAGTGCTTTCGTGCCTTTGTGGTGGTTTAACGCGGTCATCTTCACAAACGTGGCTGTGAATCTGACATCGAATCCGTCAGCCAACTCCCGGCGCGCCTCCAGGGTCAGGCGCTTCATCTTCCGAAGTGGCGGAGGGACGATCGGCATAGCGCTGATGGATCGTCAGGAGGTCGATCTCATTACACGCCCATGGAGTTTTCGCCCATGCGCTTTGGCGCTGGCGAGCGCCTCTCGCGACAGATAGGCCCATCCCAAAGCGAGCTCGGCCGGCGAGCGCTGCTCGTGTGGGATGATCTTGTGGAATGGCCCATGCCGCTCGCCGCCGACAAGGGCGCCGCAGCTTGTAGGAGCGCTCGAAATTGGCGCTGTCCTAGAGCACGAGCCGAAGGCAAGTCTGTGCGTGAAAGGGATCGGCGGTCATAGGCGGGGCGGCCGACTACCGCATCTGCACCGGACATTCTGCCACCGAGGGTAGGCGCAGCTAAGGGCCGGGTCAATGCGCAGGGCTTGATCCGGTGAGCGCAGTCCGTGCTGATGTCCGAAACCATACGCGTCAAATGTAAGTAGAACGCCAAAGTGTCTGCGCACGCGACATTGAGCGGAAAAATCGTGAGCGATTCCTCTCGTTTGCACTGGCCAAATCATGCAGCAGCTAGCGGCGAGGACGACAGGATGGGAGGTGCGGTTGAATGCAAATCAGACAAGCAAGACGGCGGCGCCGGTCGATGGTCAAAGGCTGCCACCGAGAATGTGAACAAAAAAGTCGTGATCAATCTGAACTCGGCCGGCGAGGGCACGACCTGTGTCGTGGAAGCTCCGTCTCAGATCGTTGATTTAGCTGAGATACGCACCGTCATCGGCATCTAAGTGCAGACGCCCTCGCTAATCGGGCATCTATTACTCGGATCCGTCCGTGATGCCCCTCGGGCGCTTGGCTTCATGCCGCTGGGTTTCATAGGCCGCCGTTATTCCCTCAAGATCTGATTTTAGCTTTTCGAACGCAACTTGCTGCGCATCGAGTGCGGCTGAGCAATTCTTGCTGAATTCCTCACTTTGAAGTTTTCCCTGCTCCATCATTTCGAAGATGGTTCTGTCCTTGCTTTGTCGCGCATCTGAAAGAACCGATCGAATATCCTGTGCATCTCGCTCTACGGCCACTACCGCATCGTTGACCGATGATCGCATCGCCTCCAGCGCATTAGGACTCACGCCCGCCAAGATCGCTTCCCCCAGCGCGCGCCCGCGCCGACAACTGTGTCGATTCTCGAATTGCCCATGTTGTAGTTGCTGGTCTCTTCCACTGAGGACTATAAGGGCAACCGCCGCAGCCTCAGTGATCTGAGGCCGGCAAACTGGACCATTTTTGGCCCCCCCCCCCCCCCCCCCCCCCCCCCCCCCCCCCCCCCCCCCCCCCCCCCCCCCCCCCCCCCCCCCCCCCCCCCCCCCCCCCCCCCCCCCCCCCCCCCCCCCCCCCCCCCCCCCCCCCCCCCCCCCCCCCCCCCCCCCCCCCCCCCCCCCCCCCCCCCCCCCCCCCCCCCCCCCCCCCCCCCCCCCCCCCCCCCCCCCCCCCCCCCCCCCCCCCCCCCCCCCCCCCCCCCCCCCCCCCCCCCCCCCCCCCCCCCCCCCCCCCCCCCCCCCCCCCCCCCCCCCCCGACGCGTTCTGACCGATATCGCCAACGAACTTCGCGAGAAAGGCTTGCTCGACGAAGAGGATTGTTTCATCGACGCGACCTTTGCGATGGTCAAAGGCGGCGGTGCAGAGATCGGCCCAACGAGGCGCGGAAAGGGCTTAAAAATCATGGCG
>NZ_LBIX01000013.1:2887-25494 GCF_028128655.1 Bradyrhizobium sp. CCBAU 45394
CATGATCGAGGCCAAGCCAGAGAACCTAATCGGCGACCGCGCCTATGACAGCGATGCGCTCGACGATGAACTGCGGTCACAAGGCATCGAGATGATCGCGCCACATCGTTCACACCGAGTGAGGTCGCTCACCCAGGACGGCCGCAGGCTCCGTCGTTATACTCGGCGTTGGCTGGTCGAACGCTTCTTCGCCTGGATACAGTGGCGGCGGCGCCTGCTGGGTCCGCTGGGAGTTCTATCCGCAAAACTTCCTCGGCTTCGTCCAGCTCGCTTGCCTGCTGATCCTGTTTCGACAATTTTGAGATAGGTTCTAGTCGATCGCGCGGAAAGTCACTGCGCCGTTGCGCGAAGTTCAAGACACGTTTCGAGACCTCGCGATCAGGGTGCGCGCTCGTGCGTTCAACATCGCGCTGGCCAGCGGAAGTCGAGATCCCTTGCGGACGCCCAACTCGTGCGTGGGCGGAAGCCCAATCAGCCGAGCGGGGATACAAGCAGACTGGGCGCCGCAATCAAAGTTGAAGCGAGCGCTCGAAATCGACGGTTAATGGGATCGTATGGCGCGGGGGCTCGACAAGTGCGCGGCAGTGAGAAGGCTCATGTCTAGGAGGTGATCGAGTCGGTTGGTGTAGGTACAATCTGACAGAGAGAGGGTCGTAAGCCGTGGCAGTTGATCGTCGAACTTTCGCTGTGGGTGGGTTTTCCACGCTCGTGAGCGGATACGTGCTGACGCAGCACGGGCGGACCGCGCCGGCCTTCAACCCCGTGGTCGTCGGCTATGTCGCCCCGTGGAAGGCTCGGGCGGGCGGTCCAAGCATCAAGACAATCCCGGCTCGCGAGCTGACCCACCTGATATACGCATTCGGCGCCGTTTCTGCGGAAGGATCCGCTGAACTTGCGGATCGTTGCCTCGACACAGGAGCCTGCGACGGAACCTCACGGTCGGGCCCGGTCGGCGGCAATTTTGCCCAACTTGCCGAACTGAAGCGGAGCAATCCGAAGCTTCGGATCCTGATTGCATTGGGCGGATGGAGCGGATCGAAATATTTCTCGGCCGCCGCTGCCACGCCGATTTCGCGCGCGCGGTTCGCGCAATCGGTCATCGAGGCGTTCTTTCGGCCGTATCCCGGTCTGTTCGATGGTATGGACGTCGATTGGGAGTTTCCCGTCTCGGGAGGGCCTCCAGGAAATCTCGCGCGCCTCGAGGACCGTACGAATTTCACGCTCCTGATCGCGGAACTCCGCCGAAAGCTCGATAAGCTTTCCGCATCGGAGCGCGGGAAGCTGGAGCTCACCATTGCCGTGTCGGCCGTGCCCGACAAAATCGTCAATCTACAGGCAGCCGCTCTCGCCCGGCTGGTCGACCGGTTTCATCTGATGGCCTACGATTATCACGCAGGCTCGGCCCTTGCTGCCTTCAATGCCCCGCTGTTTGCCTGCGCCGGCGATCCAAATCCCGATCTCAATGTCGATGCGAGTGTGAAGGCCTTGATCCGGGCCGGCGTGCCGCCGGCCAAGGTGACGCTCGGGGTCGCCTTCTATGGCCGAGCGGTTGCGGACGTTCCGCCCGAGAACGGCGGGCTCTTTCAAAAGGGGGCGACAGCAAGCGAGGAGTGGGGAGGGAGTGACGGCGTCGATTATCGCGATCTCGTTGCCCGGCAACCGGAAGAGCAGGGCTTTCGCCGGTATTGGAGCGACGAAGCCCAGGTGCCGTGGTTCTATGACGCCGAACGGCGAATATGGATCAGCTACGACGATCCGCTTTCCATTGCGCGCAAGGCGATGTACGCGCGCGCCCATGCACTCGCCGGGATCATGATTTGGGACCTGTTTGCTGACGACGGTTCACTGCTCGCAGCACTCCGCACCGGCACCTTTCCTTCGCAAAAGTCCGAATAGGGGGTGTGGTCAGCGCGCCGCGCTTAAGCGCGTCATCGGCGCGCCTCAAGCCAGCCGCGAACTGGGCGGTGCTGTGGAATCAGAGCCACGTCCGATTGAAAGCGGCTCCTGTCGCCAAAAAAAGGCGAACGGCAGCATCGTTCCAAAGGCATGCCAACGGCAATACGTGTTTTCTTCCGTGACGCGGCTCCTAATTTGAGGGACCGGCTCGCCTCCAAAGCCTCTTCTGTATTGCGGCTTCTCTCGCGGGGAACGTGATCTTGGCTACCAAGCACACCAAACCCTGGCAGTGAAGTCGGACGGTCCGAATCGTTTTGTGCTCTTCTCCCTCAAAACAAAGGCGGTTGACGAACGTTAAGAGCCGGGGCGCGATGCTCGGAGCTTGAAGGGTCTAACGAGCTGGCGACACCGTTTGGCGTGATGGGGAAAGACTGAATCCCAGGTTGATGCTCATGAGTACGTGCATGAACCCAGAGCCTCTTGATTGGGCATCTTGAGGCATGTTTCATCTCACCTGCCAGTTGGCGTGGCCTCAGGTTCGATGAAGCGGGCTTGATAATTTCCGAATGCGCCAATCTTTTGCGTCGTACGTTTCCACCGGCAACTGCAATCTTTTGGCCCGTTCGTCGCGGTCCTTCTTTCGAATCTCCCGCTCGCTGCGCTCGAACTTGGCTCGTCATTCGCGGCTCGCATGAACTCAGCGTGCGAGGCGCTGGCGCTTTGGATACGGTCGGACATATTCATCTCCTGACAATTTGGTCAGAAACGTAAACCGAAATGACGCGAATGACCCCAACCTTACACCATCTTGAGAACACTGCGAAATAGCAACGAATTAATGGGTGAAATCACTGCGAACAATGTGAGCGCCACGGCCTATGAACACGACGCATCAACAGCTTAGCGGCTCTTGCCGTGCAACGTAGGCGGCATGATGCTCGAAGGCCATGGGCCGAACTGAACGAACACCGAGGCTCTTTCCCATTTTCGCAGCGTCGGGGCACGATTGCTACCGTGGCGGCGCCACAGCAAACGAACAGACGGTCGGATCGGAGAGATCGGAAAGCGATAAGCCCGGCATTGACGATCGCGGGACGAACGGCATCGAGGGCATCGTCTCGCGGGCAGACCTGGTGATACTCTCTAGCCTGCTAGGGGGCTGTCGCCGGCCTGAACTGGTATGACAACGAATGTGAAATTGGCCGCAAGCAAAGCAAAGATTGTGAAAACTATTCGCAGTGAAAGCGCCCGCGACCCTTTGGGTTCGGATAAAATATCAACCAGCAGGTGCGTGCAATATGGTGCGCCTAAACTATAGATTGTCAACGCGCTAAAAGATGTTGAATGCGAGGCAAGGGCACAGCTGCATCACTTTAGGACTGATAGTTGGTCCGCATTATGGAAGCAGCTATGTTTGATACCATCACAGAAGGAGGCCGCGGGTGAGCCTGGAACGACCGGACCATTGTCCCAGCTCGGTTGAAGCAACTCCAACAGCGGCTCGCCGCCACCAGATGCGGCGGAAGGGAACGGCAGCAGCTCCACTTAAGAACCGGACCCGGTGGTCCTCAGCAAAGGGTCCACTTCACTGCAGACCGCGCGAACATTACGTCGCATGTCAAAGTCATGGCATTCTCGTCGCAAACCCGACCCCTATTTGTTGTTGATGCGGCTCCACAGCACATGGCAGCTGCACGTGCCGACCGGCAGACAGAGCCGAGTCACCGAACCAGGCAAGACAAATAGATCGCAAAAACGAAAGGCGGGCGCGATGGCAGGCTCCATCACCTTTCCTGGTTTACGCTCAACTAAACTACACAACAGTGAGTGAACTCGAAACCGGTCGTGATGTCCGCCGCCCTCCATGGCGACGCGCAGAACTTGCTCGGAGTGGAGGGCCGAAGCGAGCGCATTCCATTAAGCTATCGAACAGCTTTTTCTTGGCGTAGTTGGCACGGTCTTTGATAGTTGCTCCTCACACAGAAAAGGAGACAACGATGAAGACCGATATGTCAGCCTATGGCGTAACCGAACTAAATCCTCAAGAGGCATCGGCAACTTCGGGAGGCTGGTTTTGGGCGATCGTGGAAGTGTTGGCGAGCCTAGCGGCATCCATCGCCGCTGGCGGCCTCTTGCCTAAATCTTGAAGCCGAAAAAGAGAATGTGGTCCTAGCTGTCGCGGGATGCTGCCGCAGCTGTGCGTTTTGAACCGCAACTCTAGGAAGCGGGTCTTGGTCGCATGGAGTTAGAGCCCATCCGATCGAGCGCACCTATAGCGACACCTTTGACTGCCAGGCTGGAGGCTGAGCGGGTCGTGCTCACTGACAGATGCAGATAGTCGGACAGCTGTCAATCAGGCCGCTGAACGAGGCAGAATGGGGGGCTTGGGTTCTCACTTCACAGTTGCCGCAACTCTTGAGTCCCTCTTTGCGCGGCCGTAGGGCCGGTCGATCCGGCATCACTGAAAGGACTCAAAAATGACGACCGATGTGTCAGCCTATGGTGTAACCGAACTATCTCCTGAAGAATCATTTGTGACTTCGGGAGGGTTTTGGTAGCGCGACGATCTGGCTGAAAGGCGTCAATCAACGAGTGTTTTTGATGTCGCGTGCGACGGTGGCCGACCTGGACCGCGTTTTCGCTCGAGCGCGGTGCGCCTTCGATAGCTCTCGACGTTCATTTCGATGATGGTGGCGTGGTGAACGAGGCGATCGATGGCGGCGAGCGTCCATTCGCCGAAGGGCTGATTGGCGGTGATCAGCATCGAGCGCCGTTCGTAGCGTGCGCTGATGAGTTCGAACAGCACGCTTGTCTCGGCCTGATCCTTGGTGACATAGGCGAGGTCATCGAGGATCAGGAGGTCGAAGCGATCGAGGCGATCGATGGCAGCCTCGAGGTTGAGCTCGAGCCGCGCCACCTAGAGCTTCTGCACGAGATCGGTGGTGCGGCTGAACAGGATCCGCCAACCGTTCTCGATGAGAGCCAAGCCAATCGCTGTCGCCAAGTGGCTCTGGCCACCGCCAGGGCGGCGCGAACAGCAGCAAATTGGCGCCCTTGCCGACCCAGCCGTCGACAGCGGCAAGCGCGGTCACCTGCGCTTTGGAAATCATCGGCACGGCCTCGAAGTCGAAGCTATCGAAGGTCTTTCCGGCCGGCAGCCTCGCCTCGACGAGATGGAGCTCGATGCGACGGCGGCCGCGTTCGGCGATCGCGTGCTCGGCGACGACGGCGAGGAAGCGGGCCGCCGGCCAACCTTCCTTGTCGGACTGTTCGCCGAACTGTGGCCAAAGCACCTTTTATCGCGTAGGCAGTCACTCAGGTGCCTGGTACGGTCTGCCCACTGACCCAGATGAACTGGACACCCTGACCAATAGTGCCTGAAAGCATATCGAACCGTGGCTCTCTGCTGTCTTCCAAGCAGAGCACCTCAACCTGCTGCTCGGCAGTGGGTTCACCACAGCGGTTGGTTACCTGGCGGGCGTAGCGGCCACAGGCATGGCCAAGGTTACATTTGGCACGTCCCGCGATCGATGCGCACGCCCAGGCCGGAGCGACGGCGATGAAAAGAGGTGCGGCAAACATCGAAGATCAGTTTCGAAGTGCGCTTGCTCTGCTCGAGGGGCTGGGAGTCATCGACAAGGGAGCAGAAAAACCCTCAAGAAGGGCATCGACGCCGAGATGTCTGGCTTTCTCACTTCATTATTGAAGACGGAAAGCGAGATTGTTGCTGGAAAGGATCCCGCATCGAAAGATGCTGCCCAAGGTGCTCTGCAATCATTCCTGCTGAGTTTTGCGAGCCGCGCGGCGTCTCGTGAACGTTTGCACGTCTTCACAACGAACTACGACCGCCTGATCGAACATGGTTCCCGCCGTTTCGACCGAATCGAATCGATTTCGAAAAGCTGCGGAGCCGTCTCTCTTTCACGCGGTGAGGAAATGGATCTTTGTGATGTTGCTGGTCATGGCATGGTCTGCGATCCGGCGCTTCAAACGGCGGATGATTCGAGGTGGATCACCTCGGAGACTACGCCGCTTTCAGTTCCAACCAATCGCGAGGGGCCCTGTCTGAAATCCGCCAGCCTGTCGGGAACGCGGCCGGGAGCGCGAAAAAACAGCGACGTCTGGCTCTGCCCATTATGGCCCAACTCTTGCGAGGGGCGAGCGGGCAAAGGTCAGGTTGGAGATCGAGAATGGCGAGCGTGTCGAAGCTAAGGGTGCTTGTGGCCCTGATTGCTGCCAGGGCTGCGCTTCTCCCGGTGCCGGCAAAAGCTCCGATATGGAGTTCGAGTGCACAATACGGGAGCTTTTCAATCGATGGCTACAGTTGGAACAACGACGTATGGGGCAGGGGCGCAGGGCCCCAGACTATCTCGGTGAGTGCTGTCAACCAGTGGGGGGTGTGGTCGAACCAGCCTGATACTGGTGGTATCAAGAGCTATCCCCACGAGGGTTTCAATGTCGGTAAACCGCTCAGTTCGATCAACACTCTGATCTCGACCTTCAATCAGGACGTTCCGACTAGCGGCGCCTGGGACGTCGCCTACGATATCTGGGACAGCTCAAATCAGTATGAGATAATGCTCTGGACAAATTACACCGGCAATCCCGATGGTGGCGGCAACGTCAAGCCCATTTCTTACAAGTACGCTTCTTCCGGGGCGGCGATACCGATCTACACAAATGTCGATGTAGGCGGAGCGACTTGGAACGTGTTTCAAGGAGAAAATCACCATAAGGTCATCTCATTCCTGCGCACTTCGAAGACCAACAGTGGGACGGTGGATATCAAGAGTGTCCTGCAGTGGATCAAGTCGAAAGGGTACTTTGGGGAGATAAACGTCGGCAACGTCCAATACGGCGTTGAGATCACCTCCTCTCCAGGTGGCATGAACTTTAACTTCAATAATTGGACCCTGACATCGAGGTGATTACTCACGGTCGGTGAGGTGAAGTGGCCTCGGATTTTGGACCGGTGGCTTAGGTGGTGCGGATGCCGTTTTGTTTCGATAAGCGGAGCGGACCATGAAGAAGACGAGACGGAAATCGATCGCAGCGCTGAAGGCAAAGATCGCCTTGTACCGTACTGTCTTCGCGCGACAAATTGTCGTCGTCAGGTTCTCGACAGCTCCCTAGCAAACATGTGGAGCTGATCGCACTGGACGAACGTCGATTCGCACGATGCTCACGCTGCGAAGGTAGCCCGTCGGGGGCTGGGTGGTTTGTTGCGGGGGCGACGTCGAGAAGTGGACTCTTAGCCTAATCGCCCTCGATCTTCGTTCGCAATCCCCCGGCACGTCAGATCCAGGCCCAGCTTCAAAACGTTCGGTACGATCGTCGTATGACTTGGCCGGGCAATCTCGGCCGATGGCCACTCCGAACCTCATGTTTTCATCGCAATAACTCGTACAATTCCTGATCTCGCTCAACCACAGTTTGGCGTCTGGAGTTGCGCAAAATTGCCGAAGGCCGAGAATGCATTCGCTGATAAACGGAGGGCTCGATGACGAGGAGACATGACGGAAGATCGACGCGGCGTTGAAGGCAAAGATCGCGCTGGAAGCGGTGCGGGAGCAGGCGACGGTGGCCGATCTGGCCCAGTGCTATGAGGTTCACCCGAACCAGATCTATGCCTGGAAGAAGCAGCTGCTGGACCGGGCGGCCCGGGCTTTTGACGCGGGTGTCGGGCGCGAGAGCGAGGAAACGCGCGAACGCGAGATCGAGAAGCTGCACGCCAACATCGGACAAACTGACAGTCGATCGCGATTTTTTAGCGCGGAGGTCCGGAAGATGAGCACGCCGGACCGTCGAGGAATGCTCGATCGCGCCGACCAGGCGCTGTCGATCCGCCGGCAATGCATGTTGCTCGGCATCGCCCGTTCTAGCGTCTACCGGCCGCTACAGCCGGCCAACGACAACGACCTTGCCCTGATGCAGCGGATCGACGAGCTGTTCATCGCCTGGCCATTCCTGGGCTCGCGGCGAATGACCGCGATGCTGATGCTGAGGAGCTTCCGGTCAATCGCAAGCGCGTGCAACGGTTGATGCGCAAGATGGGCATCGCAGCGCTGGGACCGAACGCCATCATCAACTGAGCGAGCCGTGCGGTTCTGGCGTGGCGGCTGTCGAATACGATGGACGTCTAGTTCTGCGTGGCGGCTCTGGACGAGGCGCTGACGTACGGCACGCCGGAGATTTTCAACACCGACCAGGGCAGAGGGCGTTCTCCGATCGGATCCGCCAGCGCGCTCCCGCTCGCGGTGACAAATGGCATCTGGACGAGGTCGTTATCTCGATCGCGGGCGAACAACATTGGCTCTGGCGCGCTGTCTGGCTTCGTTCTCGACGTCTTGATCCAGCCCCGAAGAGACTCGCGCGCTGCGCAGCGGCTCATGATGAAGCTCTTGAAATCCGCCGGCACGCCGCCGCGCGTGATGATCACGGACAAGCTCCGTTCGTACGGCGCTGCGAGGGCGAAGATGGGCTTTCACTTCGAACATCGCCAGCACAAAACTCTTAACAATCGGGCCGAGAAATCTCATCAGCCGACGCGGCGACGCGAGCGGATCATGAAGCGTTTCAAATCGCGGCATCAGGCTCAACGGTTTTAGTCAGTTCGCGATCAGGTCGCGAACCTTTTCCACATCCCCTATCTCGGAGCTGTCGCCGCCGACTTCCGTCGTGCTTCGCGCGAACGAGCCTTTGCGACTTGGCGCGAAATCTCCACGACAAGCGCTATCGCCGAATCTCGAACCTTTGAGAATCGCCTCCTTCGTCTCGGCGGTAGATTAAGTTGACGATGCCCTCCATGCGTCGCCCACACGTTCTTCCTCGGCCTTGATTGCGTCCTCGGCCGAGATGCAGCCCGCAAAGCTGATCGGCCGCCACGGCAGGACCTTCTGGTGTGTTTGAGGTCAGACATACGACTTGCCTCAACAATCGCTAGCCTTGTCGCGTAAGCGACATAGCTATCGGAAGCCGTCGGGAATGCGCATCGCTTCGCTGGCATGGATTCTGCTTACCACCAGGAGCGTAGAAGCGAGGCTACGACATCGAGCGTCGTTTCGGATGGCGCGCATAGGATTTGGAGGAGACACTGAACGCAGCTGCGCCATATCGTGAGGTCAACCCAGCCTCCGTTATCCCCACACAACGAGGACAAGCGAACGATCATGTACAAGCTTGGCGCTTTCATGCTTGCGCTGCCGGGATTGGCAGCCGCGCAGGGTCCGGCCGACAACATTGCAAAGCCGCTGGTGCCGTCCGATTACGAGCGAGCGCTGACGATCGGCGCTCAATATAACCAGCTCACTGTCAATATGCCCGACGTTCCGTTCTGGCTCGCAGACGGCGAAGCGTTCGTTTACCGACGGACGACTCAAGGCAAGCACCAGTTCATGCGGGTCGATGCTGCCACTGGCGGAAAGCAGCCGGCTTTTGATCATACCCGCCTCGCGGCGGCGCTGGCCAGGGCAAGCCTCAAGAACTATAAGGCCGACAATCTGCCGTTCGACCGTTTCGAGCTGGCCGGCGATGCTCGCATGATCACCTTCACCATCGACGACACCCCGTGGACATGCGATCTCGTAAGCTATGGCTGCACCGCCAATGCCATGCGCCCGGACGTCTATCAATATGACCCCACCCCGCCCGCGGAGAACGATCCGGAGAACACAAGCATATCGCCTGACGGCAAATGGTTGGCCTATACTACAAAATACAATATCTTCCTGCGCAGCGAGGACGGCTTGCAGGACATCCCGTTGACCTGGGACGGATCGGAAGGCAACTACTATGCTCTCTCGACGCTAAGATGGTCTCCAGATTCGCGTCACCTCGCAGCTTACCGCATCCGTCCAGGCCATAAACGTCAGATCCACTACATCGAATCCTCTCCGACGGACGATCTTCAACCTAAATATTCGTCGATGACGTATCCGAAGCCGGGTGATGCCTTGCCACTGCTCCAGCCGGTGCTGTTTGACATCATCATGCAGAGCAAGATTGAAATCGACAATGCTTCCTTTCCAAATCCCTACCACCTTTCGCCGATCAAGTGGTGGAAGGATGGTCGCGGGTTCACCTTCGAGTATAATCAGCGCGGGCACCAACTCTATCGCCTTGTCGAGGTGGAAGCTGCTACAGGTAAGGTGCGCGCTCTGATTGATGAGCGCAGCATTACCTTCATCGATTACCAGCCTCTAGTGATGAACCAGCGGAATACTGGAAAGTTCTTCCGCTACGACGTTGAGGACGGAAAGGAGATCATCTGGGCGTCCGAGCGCGATGGATACGAGCATCTGTACCTCTTCGATGGCCGAACCGGTGAGCTCAAAAACCAGATCACTAGAGGAGATTGGGTGGTTCGCGCGGTCTACTACGTCGATCCGGTCAAGCGCCAGATTTGGTTTGGTGCGAGCGGGAAGGAAAAAGGGGAAGATCCCTATTTTGTCCATGCTTACCGTGTCGACTTCGATGGGAGCGGACTGACCGCGCTCACTCCTGAACCGGCCAACCATCACATTGAGTTTTCACCTAACGGCCGCTACTATCTCGACCTGTGGTCACGCATCGATGTCCCGCCGCGCTTGGTGTTGTATCGCGCCAGTGATAATGCCGAGCTGATGCAGGTTGAGAGCGCCGATATCTCCGAACTCATCGCCTCCGGCTGGCAGCCGCCCCTCAGCTTCCATGCCAAGGGCCGGGACGGCGAGACCGATATATGGGGGGTTATTCACAAGCCCCTCAACTTCGATCGAAACAAGAGATACCCGGTGGTGGAAAACATCTATGCCGGCCCAACGGGTTCTTTCGTTCCTAAGTCGTTCTCGGCCTTGGTTGAGCCGCTCACCCAAATGGGGTTTATCGTCGTTCAGATCGATGGAATGGGTACGAACAATCGCTCGCGCGCGTTCCACGACATTGCCTGGAAGAATTTAAAGGACGCCGGCTTTCCCGATCGGATCCTATGGCATAAGGCGGCGAGCGCGAAATATTCGTGGTACGATATCTCGAACGTCGGCATTTTTGGCGGGTCCGCCGGCGGGCAGAACGCGGTGAGCGCGCTGCTCTTCCATTCTGATTTTTACAAGGTGGCGGTGGCTAACAGCGGCTGTTACGACAACCGGATGGACAAGATATGGTGGAATGAACAGTGGATGGGTTGGCCGGTTGGCATCGAATATTCGCTGTCCTCCGCCATCGACAACGCCCACAGACTACAGGGTAAGTTGATGCTCATTGTCGGCGAAATGGACCGCAATGTCGATCCGTCCTCTACCTTCCAGATGGCTGATCGGCTCATCAAGGCAGGAAAATACTTCGACATGCTTGTGGTACCCAGCGCAGATCACGGAGCGCCCGGCAATTATAGCGAGCTCAAGCTTCTGGACTTCTTCGTTCGCAATATTCTTGGGCAAATACCACCTAACTGGAACGCCCTATCGATTAAGCTGCTGAAACCCAATTAGGTCGCGTCCCCAGTGATGGTGTAGCTCGGCAGAGCAAAGCCGCCCGGACGCGCGCTCCCCAATAGCGCCGTAGCGGGCGGGCGGCTTTGCGGTGGTCACCGGCAGTTCTCCGGTAGGATCGGGTTGCGACACGCCAACGCAACCGAGGAACCACCGATGACCGACGACATGATGAACCTGCGCACGCTCGTGGAGAAGACCCCTGATGCCGATCTGTTGCGTGAGATGATCGGCTTTGCCGCCCAGCGGCTGATGGAGCTGGAAGTCGAAAGCCAGACCGGCGCAGCCTACGGCGAGAAGAGTCCGGAGCGTCTGGCGTAGCGCAACGGCTATCGCGACCGGGCCTGGGAGACCCGCGCCGGCACGGTCGAGTTGCGCATCCCCAAGCTGCGCAAGGGCTCCTACTTCCTGGGTTTTTTGGAGCCACGCCGAATGGCCGAAAAGGCGCTGACCGCCGTGGTGCAGGAAGCCTATGTGCAGGGCGTCTCGACCCGTTCGGTGGACGATCTCGTCCAGGCAATGGGGATGAGCGGCATCTCCAAAAGCCAGGTGAGCCGGCTGTGTGGAGAGATCGACGAGAAGGTGAAGGCCTTTCTTGCCCGGTCGATCGAAGGCGACTGGCCCTATCTGTGGATCGACGCCACCTATGTGAAGGTGCGCCAGAATGGCCGCATCGTATCTGTTGCGGTGATCGTCGCCGTCGGCGTCAACAGCGACGGCCGGCGAGAGGTTCTCGGCATGGACATCGGCCCCTCCGAAGCCGAGACGTTCTGGACCGCCTTCCTGCGCAAGCTCGCCCGCCGGGGCTTGCGCGGCGTCAAGTTGGTCGTCTCCGACGCCCATGAGGGCATCAAGGCCACCGTTGCCAAGGTGCTCAACGCCTCCTGGCAGCGCTGCCGGGTGCACTTCATGCGCAACGCGCTGGCGCATGCTGGCAGGAGCGGGCGGCGCGTCGTCTCCGCCTTCATCGCCACTGCATTTGCCCAGGACGATGCGGAGGCAGCCAAGGCGCAATGGCGCAAGGTCGCCGACCAGCTCCGCCCGAAGCTGCCCAAGCTCGCGGGCTTCTTGGACGAGGCCGAGACCGATGTGCTGGCCTATATGACCTTCCCACCGCAGCACCGGACAAAGCTGCACTCCACCAACCCGATCGAGCGCCTTAACGGCGAGATCAAGCGGCGCACCGAGGTGGTCGGCATCTTCCCGAACGAAGATGCCATCGTCCGCCTCATCGGCGCGATCCTGCTCGAGCAGAACGATGAATGGGCCGTCCAACGCGCCCGTTACATGACTCTGGAAACCATCGCGCCATTGAGCGATGATCCAACCGTCAGCCTTCCGGCAATCGCCAGCTGATCTGCCCGGCTCCTGCCGGTGAACGCGGTGACCCGCCGCCAGCTACACCACGCAACGGGACACGATCCCCAATTAAGGGCCATGTTTGCGCGAAGAGCTATCATCATTTAGGTCCAACGCCGTGGCGACTCGAACGAGCGCCCACCGATTTCGCTTGTCTCTCAGCATTAGAAAGCAAAAGCACAGTGATCTATGACTCTTTGGGAGTTTTGGGACAGGCGCTGCCGATGTCGGCGCGGGCGCTTTTCTAGTGTGGCATCCATTTAATGCGTAAGCGGACGGCATTTCGGTATCGTTGCCAGGTGTTGATTTCGCGGCACATTCGCTTGGGATATACCATCTTGAGATCCAGGTACTGGGCCGACCGGACGCCGATCTGATTCTCGACCATGTTGAGCAAGCATTCGTGTTTGGAGGGGCAGTGGAAACTCGAGGCGTCGCAAGATCCGCCTAGCTTCGGCAGGTGGAATGCCTGTTACAGGGCGCCTGCGGACGCGCAAAGAGATGCAGGCGCTGATCGATGCCGACCCCCCTCCGGCGACCGCGGCGCGCGCATGGTCGCGGGCTTTAATCGCGGCTACAAGGCTTCGAACAGACCTACCGGACCTGTACGCCGGCGGCTTGCGTCGTGATCCGCGGCTACATCGAGGAAGGCTTGAGTATAACGCGACCTGACGGCCCGCTATGCCAACTGACCGCGCGATCCTCGACGGCACTCTGCCGGCGGATGGCCCACGGACGGAGTCACGACCCGAGCAGGATGATGATTGCGGCTTGGTTCGTCGTGATCGAATGGGCAACTTTAGCCCTTGCGAGGCTTACTTCGCCTCCAGGGGAGCGAGCATCCTCCGCTGACGTTTTTCTTGCACCGGCGAAGTCGAGGTGGTCTGGCACGATCTGGTCGATCGTGGTGATATGTTGGTAAGCATTCGGAAGACTACGCCGGCCCACTGGAAGTGATCTCGGAGACGGGACGCCGCCTTTGGTTCTCCAGGACCGAGGAAGCTGCTTTGAAAGGACGTTGGGAGGGGTGGATTGGTCTTCCGGCTAATCCAGCACTTGCCCCGGCTTCCTGAAGAACTCTGCTCTACGTCGCATGTGACGTCCCCCGGGACAAAAGAGCAGGCCGGTCGTGGAGGTGTCAGATTGCATAACGACCGGCCTCCTCCGAGCATCGTTTGCCTCATTGTGTCGCTTCATCATTAGTTGGCAGTGCCGTATTCGTGGTGCTGAAACAGGAGCGCGTCGGCCCGCTCGCTGCGCCTGATTTAAGTCGGCGCCGAAGTTTGTCAGGATACCCGTGCCTGAAGAGCACGGCTCTCACGTCAACTGGTGCCGTCACGTTTACTGATACCGCACAGGGAGGCACGAGCACGCCTGTTTCCAGAATTCCGCCAACTGTCGTTGCGAACAGGCGGATCCGGATCATTTAAGGCGCTAAGTCCGACCCAGCTCGCCAAAGCCACGAATCCCAACAGAAACCAAATCACAAGAGCAGGCGGGCCACAACGAAGGGGAGGCTTTTGGGTTCGGTTCTGAGTCTTGATGGTCGGTCCAGGCTTCCCATGATCGCCAAGTCTGAGGCGACATCGGTCCGTCAAAGTCATGAAGGCTAGTTTCGTCCACGGCTATCTCCCGCCACAACACCTAATTGATCAACCCATGGTAGAATGGCCTGCCCATGAGAGAACCCGTGCCTCTCGGTACAACACCCCGGCGCCATGTGGGGCGGATCGGCCCTCGCGAAGAAATGGGCGCCAACCAGATAGTTGGCCTCACCGATGGGCTCGGGCAGGGCAGTAACTTCGCGGTATTCCCGACGAAGGTGAAAGGCGCCGCGGCCGTGTTCGGTTGTGGACTTTTCTGAGCCGCATATTGAGCAATCGCCCTGCCGGTCTTTAGATAGCAGACGGGGATAGGGGCCCCCCGCCGCCGACGGGAGCGGGCTGCCTTGCCTGGGCCAAGTGCTGCTCAAAGCCATCTTGTCGGGTCTGGCTCGTCTGCGGCTGTTCCGAGACGGCGTGCTGCACCTGCGACCAAGCTGGTACATTAAATGGGTCAGAACCTTGCGGGTCCACGCTAACCTCACCTCCAGGATCACCTGAACAGGTCTCGGTAGTCGGGCAAGCTTTCGAGAACCTGACCTGGCCATGGTTCCATACAGGGAGTTATTCGCGCTGGCCCACCTCGGAAATGACGGCGCTCGGGACCAGCCTCTCCTCCATCCGCCCGATGCTCCCTGGAGAACTAACGAGATCCTTCTCCATAATCTCTTCCAGCTGGCGTCCGGTCATATCCGACCTAACGGGCTCGTCTAGCGCATTGCGGCCGATCCTTTCAAGGAGATCGCGAAGCTTCGGTCCCATGCGTCACGAGAACGTGGGAGCAGAATGGCGCATGCGATGATCAGAAGAAAATCAACGTAGATACCAACAGATTGAGCGCATGCTCCGTTTGGGGCGTGTGTGTGATGCTTGTCGGGTTGTGAATGTATGACAGTCCGACGCTTGCATATATCCCCGGGGCGAGATGCGCGGTGTATGTCCCCGTGATTGCTGTGGTCTGGCGGTGCGCAAGCTGGCCTTTAGCCAGAGCAGCATCCACTGCATGCTTGCTCCAGGCTGTGTTGGTCGCAACGAGAGCAATCAGATCACTGGGCCGACTATCAAAAGCTCCCTTCGCATAAAGACGCAGCTCATAATACCGGCTGATCCTGTTGAGGTCAGGTGGAGTTCCCATGACGGAGAAGCCGCCATAGATGCCGCGAGACGGCGACCCAGGGGCGTCACTCTGCGAGAGCTGCCTGTCGGCAGCGATGTAGTAGAAATTGTTTCCGCTCTCCCTTTGTTGCTTGGGATCCGCCAAATTCGTGTAGCGGCTATTGTTGAAACCGACGCCCGCCCGCAGCCACGTGTCGGTTACGCCCGGAGCAGCCTTGCTCTTGTAGCCGGCTTCTTCAACGAGAAGGATGCCTGCATTGGCCGTGCTCCAGTTCAAGCCGGTGGGATTCTCCGTTATCTGGGCATAGGGACCATCTGGACTGATTGAGCGTTGGATGGAGACCTTGTTGTACAAGCGATCGTCAAAATTGTACTTCAAGTTGACCGCCGGCGTGGGCGCGGCATTGGTGCTCATCCCTGCCTGGAACAAGGCAGACATGTTCGATCCTGTAATCCCTCCGAACAATGTGCCGGTGAACTCATTTTGGTTTCTGAGGTAGCCAAGTTTGAGTTCTAGTGTCCTGTCGAAGAAGGTCTGGTAGTAGGCGAGCGTATTGATTCCCACTCGATCTGGCCCCGGGCGATCCCACGTCCAGTATTGCTGCTCGGCTCCTACGACAATCTGTCCGTCGGCAATGCCAAACCGGCTGAGATCGTAGGTGACAATCATGAAGTTTGCCGACGCGAAGGTCGGATTCTGGCCCATATAGAGCTGGTTTGCGATAGTGCTTCTGGCTGCATTCGGCAGCTGGTTGTTTGCAAAGCTGTTGTGTGTCCAGCCGATGTAGCCGATGCCGACATCTGCCAGCGCCGATCTAACGTTGTCCTGATCAATTGTGTCCGCAGGGCCGGGTATGTTGAGCCACAACCCTTTTTCACGCAGATCGTCGTACCTTGCGAAGGGATCGATCGTCTTTTGCGGTCTCGTCTGAGCAGCCCTGTCCGCATTGCCGCGCTTCTCGAAAGGCACTCCGGGACCTGCTGCTGACGCCGGGGCAGGAGGGCGGATTGCCTGACGGATCAGGTCGATCGGGAGCTTTGCGGCCCGATCGGAAGCCTTTCGTCTTTTGCTGGCCTGATCCACAGGGTGGCTACTAGGATCAAGCCCGCTCGCGGTTTGTGCCAGTACGGAATTGCCGACCAGACAAGCCGTTAGCGAAAGTGCGATAACAAGCCAACATTGCTTTCCCCTTGGTCTAAAATTGGAAGAAAGTGCTGCCGTAGCCGCGTATGTCCGAGGCGAGGTCGTCGCAAGTAAGCAATCACGCATGGCGCACTTCGGGTCCATGTCTGCCGGCCATGAATAGATTGCACTGCGGCCTGATTGGCCCAAAGTGAGCTCCCGGCGTTTTCGCGTCCGAGGGCGAGGGGGACGAGCCAGAATTCGATCTATCCGAAGAGAACCACTCAGGCTTCCCAAACCTCTCCGCTCGCGGCGCGATGATGGTCTGGTCTGCAACTTTCTTGAGCATCACGGCCGCTGCGCCGAGAGCCAGCGGCGAGCGCTGGCTCGGCAAAATGCTCACGCCGAGCGCCCGGGACCTCGCTGTCCTGGCCGCCAAGACATTGCGAATGGCCAGCACTGTGAGTCAGGCGATTCTGGCGGTGCCGCGCATTTGCATCGAAGGCGGCTTTCTCGACGAAACGGCAGCTACCAGAAAGCAAGGCTCGCCGGGCAAGCGGCCTGGCTTCACGAAGCGCTCCATTGGTATCGTTGTCACCGAAAGACGCGACAATCGCCAGGCTCGAAGGCCGGAGAGCCTTTGAATTTGCGCGCCCGGCAACCACACCACAACGTCTAACGTGGTGGCCCAGGAGACCAGAGGAATCAGCCATCGAGCAGCTTTGGCGTGTATCGGCGAGCAGTTGCTGCCTCCGTCAGCGCCGTTGGCGCGGCAAAATCTGTCTTGCATCCGAATCCTTCACGTGCGCGGCGTTCGTTGGTCACGCTTGCCACGTGCCCGTCATCTCGAACAACCTGCCGGAATTGGTAGTTGACCAGGTGCAATGGTTGCCGGTCCAATCGGCCATTGCGGCTCGGCCGCTCAGCCGTGGCGCTCACGTGGCGCGTCCGGAATGAAGTTGCTGGTCTCGGCAACGCGTGAGGCGGGACTCCATCGAACACGCTGCAGCAATCGGTGGACGGTTTGCATTCGTGCAGCGGCAAGGTAGGAAAATCTGCAAGGTTCTTCTGAATGATGAGAAAATGCTGCGCCATCGCCGACGAAGACGAGAACCATTGCTCGATGGTGATGCTATCATGGAGAACGCGCGCAAATTGTCGCGTTGCGTTGCTCAAGAAGGGAGTTTGATAAGAGCAGTGGCAGCCGATCGGGAAGGTCGCCAAGATTGATTATTCTCGACGCTGGCAGCTACTGGAGCGCGTGAGTATCGCAGGCTGTCGCTTCGACGAAATAAGCCTGCTGGAATGGGATGTTGAGCGAGGGACAATGGACTGGATTGATCAAGCGGCCGCTTCAGACTTGCGGCCGCTCTTGCACCGGCCGTCAAGACGGATTCCCCTGGTTTTCCCGCTTGTCCTCGTCGGCTCGTGTGCTGCTGGCGCCTGGCTTTGGGCTAACCTTGAAAAGTTTGTCGAGACGCCGGAAGCCCGGGAAGTCGCTTCAACGATGAGCCTGTCACCGGAGGACAGTGCATCCCTGTCCGACATAAAGTGGGCACAGCAGAAAGCTGGCGATGAGATCGCAGAACTCAACCGCCGGATCGATGCCCAGCGGGATGACCTCAAAGGGATCCTGGATCAGATCACCGTGCTGACTTCGCGGATCGATTCGCTGCAGAGTTTAATACCTGTCCCTTCGGCTGCTTCCGTGCCTCCTTTGTCGTCATCCGGGGCTGTTTCAAGCGTCGCCAGGAAACGCCTCGGGCGGTCCAAACCACAGGGACCTGTTTCCGTCGGAGGCGCGCCAGTGATCGCAGGACCGAAGACCACCGAGCCTTGAGGTCTCAGTGGCCGCTGCAGGCGTGGTCGAGTCTTCAACTGCGCTCGAGGAGGTGGACCGTAACTTCGCAAAGCTGCCTCCGGCCGTAAAATACCCAAAGCTTGTGCGGGTGCCGGCGTCTTCAGCGGCATATCGCTGAGGCCGTCACCATCATCGAGAGCACGCCGAGGGAGGTGGAGCAGAGCCCTTTCCGCGTGATCGAGGCGTGGCCCTGAACAGCGGAATCCGCTGCGTCTTCCTTTAAATCAACTTCCTTTTGATCAGCCCTCGCCGGTTTTGAGGCCATATCTGAAAGTTCATGTCATCACGCCGCCGCTGCATCCTCGAAATCTGGCCCGTCTGCCCGAGGCGATTCTTCGGATCGCCCCCTCGCGAAGAGCTTAGATGTTTGGGATCTGCTCACATGCGTGGCTTAGTTAATAGGGGTACGGTCGAGATAAGTGTCGAATGCGGCAGCAACAGCACGAATGACAAACCGGTGCTCCTGCTTGATCCGAATGAATCCGTCTTCAATGTCCACTATCCCGTCTTCGGCAAGCATTCCCAGGCGGTCGGCCGAATCGAGAAGAGGAATCGGATCAAATCCGTGAGCAGCACAGATCGCTGGTACGTCGGCCTGCAAATCGCACATCAGACGCTCGATAATTGCGGCTCGGAGGCGATCTTCGGCGGAGAGAAAGTAGCCTTTTGAGGTTGCCAGACGACCAGCCTGAATGTGTTGGTGATAGGAAGCAGTTGCGATCTCGTTCTGGACGTAACCGTCACGCAGACGGCCGATGGCTGACGGGCCTAAGCCGATCACGGTTTTGCAGGTATCAGCCGAATAACCCAGGGAGTTGCGGCGCAGCCGACCGGCTTTCTGCGCTAGCGTGAGCTCGTCGTCGGGCAGGGCGAAATGGTCAAGCCCGATCTGGCGGTAGCCGGCCGAGACCAGTGTATCTGCAATGGCCGCGGCTTGCTCAGCGCGGGCGACATTGTCCGGCAGCGCCGCCTCATCGATCTGGCGCTGACGTTTCATATAGGAGGGGACGTGAGCATATCCAAAAACTGCAAGCCGGTCTGGCCGCATGGCCAGAGCCGTCCGCGCGGAGTCCACGCAGGACCGGACCGTCTGATGCGGCAGTCCGAAGAGAAGGTCGAAATTGATGCGGCTTATCCCATGCTGGCGAAGACTTTCGACGACAGAAGCCGTCTGCACCTCGCTCTGGACGCGGTTGACCGACCTTTGAACCACGGGGTCGAAGCTTTGCACGCCGATGCTCGCGCGGCTGACCCCGGCTGCTTGTAACGTTTCGGCCATCTCGGCCGTGAACGCACGCGGGTCGATTTCTATGGCGATGGTAGCTGATTTGCTGAACGCGAAGCAGCGGCGCAGGAGTTCCATCAAGGCCAGGAAATCGGTTGGCGCAATGGTGGTCGGCGTCCCACCGCCGAAATGCACGTCGCTCACCGGCAGAGCGCGCGGCGCTTGCTCTGCGACCAAGCGGATCTCCTCATGCATCGCCGCCAAGTAAATGCTGATCGGTCGCTCGCTGCGAGTGAGGCTTGTAGGAAAGCCGCAATACCAGCAGATCGAGCGGCAGAACGGCACGTGGAGGTAGAGCGATACGGGTTCGTCGGGCGGCAGCCGCCTCAACCATGTCTCACAAGTCTCGGCACCGACCATCGCGGAGAAATCCGGTACGGTTGGGTAGATGGTGTACCAAGGCAGGCGAGCATCGCAATACTTGTTTAGGAGGGAGGTCTGCAAGGCTGAACTTTCCTATGCTCAAACAGTATGAAGCTGACCGACGCCCTCTCTTCTGTCCTTGCGTTACGTCAAAAGGGCCTACCTGTTCCTCAAGTCTGGTCCCGCTCTCGATGTCACTGCCAACGCGGCTTAGGGGCCGGGAGTGAGAATGGGAATGAGAGCCGCTCGTTAGCGATTATCTGGATGCTTGTGGGTAGAATGAACTTCTCGTATGAGCACGGTCGGAGCGGCTAGTCTCCCCTGACTAGCCTGCGCGCAGTGTCAGTCATTCATCCGAGGGCGCGTCGCTTCCGCATTCCTTGACGCGCAACCTTTCGCGACGAAAACCACGGATCTAAAGGCATCACCAAAAGCGGGCCAGGCTGTCGCTGGGCTTCCAAGCCGGTTTTCCGAGGAAAAGCCGATGTGGATGCTCATGGCATTCGACCAGGATGTGGAAATCACGATAAAGTCGCATGGTAAAATGCGCCGACGCTGGCGAGATCACGTCTAGTCCGGCAGCACAATAGGGCATGAGGGCTCAGAACCTGAAACACCCGCGGCGGGTGCCGCTCATCGGCCCACCCGAACTGTAATCACGAGATTCACCTCACCGATTCTCTTGCTGCTCCGTGAATGAGGGAACCGGCCGGCGCTTTCAGCAAAACTTGGCGGACAAGGATGCCGAGGTTGCCCGCAAGGCCGAGGCCTTGCCCAGCAGCGAGGGGCCGCGCAGCGCGAGCAGTCGAGGACCAGCTCGCCGAGCGGTTAGCTGCCGAGCGCGGCCAGCTCGTCGCCATGGAAGCGAAGAAGGCTCGAGACGCTGCGGCGGCCGAGCTAATGGCACAAACTGCCGAAGCGGCCGAGCTTTGTCAAAACTTGGAGCCAACAATGCCAGGCTTGCCGAGGCGCAGCAGGCTCAAGCCGAGCTGATCCGCAAGCAACGTGCCCTTGATGAAGAGAACGTGAACTCGATCTGCCATCGAATAGGTCTCAATCGGTGATTTCCAGGCGAAAGCCAGGCAGGAAGCTGACGAAGCCGCGCGCTTGCGTGTGCTTGAGAAGGATCAATCGATGGAGTCGATTGCCCAGACGATCAAGGAGTTGAAGCGCAAGGCTGAGCAGCCCTCCAGCAATTCCCGGGCGAAGTGCGCGAGCTCGAGCTCGAAGCCTTGCTTCGCAGCCGTTTCCTACGGAGACGATTGAGGCGATCGGCAAAGGAGCTGGCGCGCACGTCGTCCAGCAGATCAACGGTTCGATCGCTCGTCCAGCCGGTATCATCCTTTGGGAATCCAAGGGCACTAAAGCATGGAGCAATGGCTGGCTTGGGAGGCGGGCGTCTCGCCGCTTACCTTCGATATGCAGCACCTCTCAGCAGATGCCACGAGTCGGATGCCTCCCGTTGAAGGCCGGCGTGTCACGGAAAATAAATTGCTTGCTAGATGAAGAGCGCCAAGTGCGCGATCGTACAACGTGACGCTACGTGCGATTCAAGTGCTTTGGAGCAGCTCACGAGAACATTTTTTAATTTCAAGTATAAAATGCATGAGCCTCAATTCCGCCACGCTGCTTGTCTCATTGCCGCAAGCATCATCACGGATGTACTGATGATGTTGGGGCGGGCCCGGCGCGCTTTCAACCCCCGGCAAAGTGCGTCGGGGCGCCTTGGTTCGGCGGCGTCCCGTTCCGGCTCCAATGCAGCTCACCAACTACCGAGCTCCTCGACGTATAGTCGACGCGCGAGTCGAGATTGGCGCGGCCTTCCAGTCACGTGAATCTAAAGTTCGCCACATAAAGTCTGCTGGGCTCTGTGGCAGAAGCGTTTGATGGAAGCCAAGATCTGGTCTGCGGACTTGGTCCATTTGAAGGGCTTCGGGTTATTGTTGTGCAGTTCGATGAAGGTACGGATGTCGGCCTCGAGTTGCCTGACGGAGGTGTGAACACCTCGCTGGATTTGCTTTCTGGTGAGCTCAGCGAACCAGCGCTCGATCTGATTGATCCATGACGCGGAAGTCGGCGTGAAGTGGACATGATAGTGCGGCCGGCGAGCGAGCCACGCTTTGATCTTGGGTGTCTTGTGGGTGGCGTAGTTGATGGGGTGGACGCCCCCTCACGGCATCGCTGTGCCAAAGTGGTGTCGTTGACCATCACTTGAACGGAGGCGTCCATGTCGGAAGTTAGCATAATCGGGTTGGATCTGGCGAAGAATGTGTTCCAGATGCACGGCGCGGATGCATCAGGAACCGTGCTTTTCCGCAAGAAGCTGCGCCGGGATCAGGTCCTTAAATGTCTTGCCGCGCAGCCGACGTGCACGGTCGCCATGGAGGCCTGCGCCAGCAGCCACTACTGGGGGCGCGAGATCGGGAGATTGGGGCATGCGGTGCGACTCATTGCGCCAGACTATGTAAAGCCTTTCGGTGCGCCCCGACGGCGCGTATTACCAGTGGAGGAAGGATCCACCCAGAGAGTTGTCGAT
>NZ_LBIX01000014.1:471-3306 GCF_028128655.1 Bradyrhizobium sp. CCBAU 45394
GCCATAAGCTTGGCCAGCAACAACAGAATGGCGTAGTCGCGCCGTCCCATCACCGTCTCTCTCGGTCGCAACCGTCGAGAGCCTTCCGCACCTGAGCGGCAGGCAGATAGGTCGGTAGAGTTGCGAGCTTCCATCGGCGCATCGATGGAACGCAATCCGCCAACGAGCGCGAGTTCAGCCCCCGATGGTGGAGGTAACGGAGAAAGGCACGCAACGACCAGCACATCGCCTTGCCTGTTCCCGGGCTCCAATCCTGGGAGTGGCGTTCAACGTAGCGGATCACGTCCTCTTGGCTGATCTTGCACAGGGCGCCGGCGCCGCCGGAGCACACCTCGTGCAGGAACCTGCGGATGACTGGGAGATGGCGGACGATGGACCTCGGGGCCAAGCCGCGCTCTGATCGCAGGTAGGCATCGAACTCCTCGAAGATCCGTTCGTTCGGGGTGAGAGGCGGTAGCACCAACGGCGCGATCGCGCCTTCCTCGCGCAGCACTGACAGCCATCGCTTGAGCGCAGCTCGGTCACCGGGTTGGATAGACTGCCTCCCGCCTCGATGTCGGAGGCACCGCTCAACGACCTGCTCATCGAGATCGACCAGCTTGTAGCGACGGCCCCGCGATCCAACTCAGGAGCCCGCCAACCACGTTGAGGCAACGCCACGTGCCGTGCCGAACGAGCCTCTGTTCGACGAGACGAGCGGCGTAGCGCTCGACGAACTGTCCGTGCGGCCCGGCTCTGAGACGCCGGTACAGCCGGCTTCTGCCCAAGTACTCTTCAACTTCCATCTTCCTGTTCTCCGCTGTTGAAAGCGGAGGCACAGAACGAACTATGCCGAACCGACCAAACGCCGGTCAGCGAGAAATCTGGGGAAAACGACCCGACTCGGCATAGTTCGGCGGGCGGCATAAACGGCGAAAATGAACGGCATCGACCCGCAGGCCTGGCTCGCCGATATCCTCGCCCGCATTGCCGCCCATCCGGCTCGTCGGCTGGACGAACTTCTGCCCTGGAATTGGACGCCGGCATCAGCACTCTCCGCTCGAGCGGCATGACCACGCACGTCAACAAGGTCCATCACGTCACCACCATCACCCAGGTCGCGAAAGACCTCGGCGAAGACGAAGATTGGCTGTGGGACATCGCCAACGAAATGGAGATCGAGGACGGCGTCATCTGGGTCTATGGCGTCGGAGAACACGGCATCCAGGCGTTCACCGACTTTGGAATCGAAAACCTCATCGAGCTGATCAGGTTCTACAAAGAGAACCCTGGACTGCTCAGGCGGTAACCCTGCGGCCTACGCCGAGTGGATACCTTCCCCAGACTGCGCTCGCCGGATGGCTGCGCCGGGCTGTGTTGCTGGGCGGCGGCCTGATTCCGGTCCTTCGTGCCCGAGGCCCAGGCCGTCGGCGTTGCCGCTCCAGCCTGAGCTATCCGCCCACGGCGACATCAGCCCCTGAGTCGGATCTGCAATGCCTGCCGATTGGCACCGACGTCGCTGAGATTCCGCAGGTCTGGCTCCCGTCCTTGCGCCAATCGCCTAACCAGCTCCCGCGTGCCGTCCACGACAAAGACGCCGCAATCATAAGTGTTCTGCTGCTGGGCCATGACGGCTAGCTCCAGGGGGAGGTTCAGCCTTCTTGCGAGATGTTCTGCATCTCTGTTGTTGAGTCCGCCGTAGGAATCGTAGTGATAGGCGACCGGCCGCCCCCGGTCGCTGCGATCGACGAACAGGAGCGACCAATGGTTGCCGCGGCTATTAGGATCTTCAGGATTGCCATTAATCACGGGCAGGAACAGGAAGTCGGCTGTATCATTACCATTATCGTCATAGACGATGCGCTGGAACTCGGTTAGCACGACGCCATCGTCGTTAGAGCGCAGATAATTTAGGGCGATGAGGGGATTCACGAACCGCGTCCGGGCGGCGAGATCCGGATCGTTCCTCTGCAAATCCTGCTCCTGGAGCCCGTAATCCCTGTCGATATGCTGGTCGCCCAGCCATTCTGTGTCATCGAGCACCAGCCCGTGGCCGTGAGACGAGACTGTCGGATCTAAAGCCCCGATCTGAGCATTAGCGGAGGTGCTCGGAAACGGGCGTACAGAATTAGCATCGTCACGTGATTCGGGCGGCGTGGGCGCAGTCAGATCGACCAATGGAAAACCGCGGTAGGCGTCTGAGCGAGCCCTGGCAGCCGGCGCCGGCGCAAAGTGAGCATCGTCGCGCAACTCGGACGGCGTGGGCGCATCCAGATGCACCAATGACGCAAGACCGCCGTAGATGTCTGACGGCTGAGCCGGCGCGTCCGATGGTTCGGTGAAGAGCGGCGGTCTGGCGGCAGCCCCACCCACCGGCGCTGACTGAGCATCATCTCGCATCTGCTGCGGTGTGTACGGCAGATCAACAAAAGAGTTGAGATCGCGGTAGATGTGGGGGGGGGGGGGGGGGGGGGGGGGGGGGGGGGGGGGGGGGGGGGGGGGGGGGGGGGGGGGGGGGGGGGGGGGGGGGGGGGGGGGGGGGGGGGGGGGGGGGGGGGGGGGGGGGGGGGGGGGGGGGGGGGGGGGGGGGGGGGGGGGGGGGGGGGGGGGGGGGGGGGGGGGGGGGGGGGGGGGGGGGGGGGGGGGGGGGGGGGGGGGGGGGGGGGGGGGGGGGGGGGGGGGGGGGGGGGGGGGGGGGGGGGGGGGGGGGGGGGGGGGGGGGGGGGGGGGGGGGGGGGGGGGGGGGGGGGGGGGGGGGGGGGGGGGGGGACTTCTGATGGTTCGGTGAAGACCGGCGGTCTGGCGGCAGCCCCACCCACCGCCGCTGACTGAGCATCGTCTCGCATCTGCAGCGGC
>NZ_LBIX01000014.1:3710-6603 GCF_028128655.1 Bradyrhizobium sp. CCBAU 45394
TCGTCTCGCATCTGCTGCGGCGTGTACGGCAGATCAACGAAAGATTGAAGACCGCGGAAAATGTCTGGCGACTGAGCTGGCGCGTCCGATAGTCCGATGAAGAGCGGCGGTCTGGCGGCAGCCCTACCCACCGGCGCTGACTGAGCATCGTCTCTCACTTCCTGCGAGGTGTACGGCAGATCAACGAAGGAGTCGAGACCTCGGTAGAACGCCGACGACCCATCTGGCACCGCTTCCGGCGGCGACCACGTTGATTTCGACTCGCCACGCCGCGGCTCCCCACCCGCCTGTTCAGGGCAGACGCCCAGCGCAGCGTTCGCCTCGACGAGCCATAGGTAGTTCCGAAGCCGATCAAAGCCCATGTCCGCGTTTCGATTGGATTTTTTAAAGTCCTTGTAATCGTCGTTGAACGACTTTTGCTGCTCACTGGTGCCGGTGAGTCGGCTCACTAGGCTCCCGCGCCCCTCCCTTTGGAGCCAAGCGGCGAATCTTCGTTGGTTGCGGGCCAGATTTTGAACATCTTTCTTCCGGCTAGTCTCCTCGGGTTTGAGCATGCTCAGCTCTGCCTTTTCCAGGCCATCAATGATGCGGGCGTCATCGGAATAAAGATGCGATGCGGGCGACGGGACAGCATAACCGCTGGGCTCCTGAGATGCACCCGCGCCGGAAACGTTTTCGGCATCGCGAACCTTGCTTAATGCGAACAATAAAAGTTCGTCGTTCGGGAACAACTTTTGAGCGAATTCGATGCGCGCAGCGTCGTCTAGCCCAGATATCGAGTAGCCCGCACGATTAAGCGCGTTAGAAAATCTGCGAAGACTACGATCATGACGAGCAGCACTGCCCGACGTCATGCCACTGGCATTAAGCCGCTCTGAGAGGGGCGCGTCTTCCGCTGAAGGGATCGTGCGCGGCCGCCCGCCAGAAGCTACATAGCTCGGATCATGATACGCACGAAGGACACCCAACCCTTTCTTTATGTCTTCGTCGTTCGGGAAGTAAGTCTTGACGTGACGGACCAGGGACTGGTGGTCCCCAAGATCAATCGTTTTGCGATGAGCGCCAAGATCATTTCCAAGTCGGCGAAGCGCCTGCGTATAGCGCTTAACCGTCTTCAGTTGTGGGTTTTTCTGAGCCGCATATTGGGCAATCGCCTTGTCGATAATGTCCCGATGTTCTGCAGAGAGATGGGGATGGTAGTTGCGGCCGCTGCGGCCGCCACCGGAGACAGGACCCGGATCGGGCGGGTGCGCCTCGGCCAAGTGCTGCTCAAAGCCCTCTTGCCCGGCATGGCCCCCCTGGTCCTTTTCCAAGACGGCGTGCTGCACCTGGGACCAAGCTGTTGGATTGGATGGATCGGAATTGTACGGGTCCACGCTAGCCTCACGTCCAAGAAATCAATTGAGCTGATCCTATTATGGATAGGCTTTCCAGAAGCTGACGAGATCGTGGCTCGTGAGGCAATGCATCGCGACATCTGCAGAACGAAACGGCCCCGCGGCTCTCGATCGTCGCGGAGCTTCATGGGGTGTCAGGACCCGCCTTCCTCCCGGCCGATGAAGTCTTGCGGCGGCATGGGAGCCGACGTCTCGTCATTGCTCGGGTTGTTGGGACCCGCCTAGTCGTCGGGCGCGTCCCTAGCCGGAACGCACTGCGCGGTGCCCCAAACGATAGTCACACGCTATCGCCCCAGGGGGACGCTCCGCTCGATAGCGAGCAACTAGTGCAAAACGGCATACCGGCGGCGCCGCAGGTGCACGCACGGGTGCCAAGCCACAGTTGACCGGATCGTTCTCGCAAATCCACGACGAGCCTTCCGCGATTCGTTCCTCGTCCATTCGCCCTCTCATCGGCTATCCAAGGCGAGAGTAATCCTCGTGTCGCCGAGGGGCGCATTGCCTCACTAAAACTGTTACCGGACAACTTCCCAGTCGTGCCTGGGGCGGAGCTGCCGGATCAGTTCGGTGGCGGCTGCGGCGGGGACGATCAGCATGCGCGCAAAGCGCGAGATCACATCAGCCCTGGCCGAGCGTCACCGGGCGGGCGGGCGGCGTGAGAAGGGACGAATCCTGGACGAGCTTTGCACCGTCACGGGATGACATCGTAAGCACGCGATCCGACCACTGTCGGTGGACGGGGCATCGGGATCGGCCGTGCCGCGGCGTCCAAGCCGGACCTATGGGGCTTCCATTCGCGCTGCACTGATTGTGCTATGGGACGCCTCTGACCGGCTCTGCAGTAAGCGGCTCGTCGGGAGCCGTTCTCGCTCCCGGCACTTGAACGCACGGCAGATTGAAGCTTTCTGCCGATGAGCGGTGGGCCGGTTTTGAAGGTGAGCGCGGTGACGACCGATCGCCTGCTGAGCGACGTAAAGATCGCAGCAGCCGGAGGACGCCGAGGGCGGGATCAACAAATGATTCAGCGTAGATGTCTTAGTGACTCTGGCAGACTGCGCTGGCGCAAGTCAGCATCGTCGCGCAACTCTGACGGCGTTAGCGCATTCAGGTCGACCAAAGACTCAAAGAGCAGCGTAGGTGTCTGAGCGAGCTCTGGCAGGATCCGCCGGCCAAAGTCAGCATCGTCGCGCAGTTCAGACGCGCGGGCGTATTCAGATCAACAAAAGGCTCAAGACCGCCGCAGGACCCGGCAGTCGATGGTGATGCTGGTTCTTGCATCTGCTGGCCAACGAGCCCAAGCTCCCGAGCTCAGGGTAGCCAGGCGTCGGGGGATGCTCCCGCGCCGAGCCGGACTGCCGAGCGGACTGCACGGCCGGCGAACCCGGCTGCTCACGAGCTTGCAGCTCAGCTCGCGGTTCGCGGCGATGAGCTTTAAGTAGTTGTCCGTGAACAAGCCTCCAAGCACTTGATTGGGAGTCTGTTTTCCGGTTGCGGCG
>NZ_LBIX01000015.1:0-3958 GCF_028128655.1 Bradyrhizobium sp. CCBAU 45394
ATGCCTCACCGGAATTTGTGCTGACCAAAGCTGAAATCCAATTGCTTGATCGGCTCGTCAACGACAAGACGCCAGTCAGCGCACAACGAAAGACATTGTCGCATTATCTCATCAAGATCGCCAGGCTCGGCGGCTATCTCGCCCGCGCCAACGATCCGCCACCAGGGAATCTGATCATGTGGCGCGGATTATCGCGATTCATCGATATCGCAACGGGCGCGAAACTCTGACCAAAATGTGGGTAATCGTAAGCTTCGTCGTATGCGTACTCAGCTCCTCACGTGAGACACTATGATGCTCTGCGAACACACCGATTGCGGATCTTCGATCGACCAGAACGGCGCTTCGTCTTGCGACGCTTTCGCGCGGGCGACCGCGAGTTCAGCGGCGACCTCCAAACCCTTCGCGCGCTCGACTGCCAGCGCCTCTTTCAGGGCGGCAACGTCATCCGGAACAGCGTCGCGATCAGCATCCATGCGACGCAGTGAATCACAAGTTGGACGCGTTGGGACTCCTCAAAATGCCGGCAACCGCAGATTTTCCTAGATCAGCCCGCGCTCTGCGGTCGCCAACTCAGTTGCGGATTCAGCAGAAGCTGCAGATCGCCAAGCTAAAACATCAGATCTATGGGCAACGGTCAGAGCGTTCAGCGCGGCTGATCGAGCAGTTGGCGCTGACGTTCGAAGAGCTGGAAGCCGACGCCACCGAGGACGAGCTTGCGGCGGAACGGGCCGTGGCGAAGACGACGAGGGTGCGTGGATTTGCGCGCCAGCGTGCCGAGCGCCAGACCTTCCCTGAGCATCTGCCCCGGGAACTGGTGATCGATGGGCCTACGGCTTGTGAATGCTGCGGCAGCAATCGCCTTCGCAAGCTCGACGAGGATGTGACCCGCACGCTGGAAGTGGTGCCGCGCCAGTGGAAGGTGATCGAGACGGTTCGGGAGAAGTTCTCCTGCCGCGACTGCGAGAAGATCAGCCAAGCGCCGGCCCCATTCCATGCCATCGCCAGGGGATGGGCTGGCCCGAGCCTCCTGGCCATGATCATGTTCGAGAAGTTCGGCCAACATCAGCCGTTGAACCGCCAGGCCGAGCGCTACGCTCTGGAAGGCGTGCCGATCGCACTGTCGACTATGGCGGATGCCGTTGGGGCGGTCTGTGCCTCGCTAGATCCGTTGCTGCGCCGCCTTGAGGCCCATGTCATGGCGGCCGAGCGCCTTCATGCCGACGATACGACCGTGCCGGTGCTGGCTAAGGGTGAGACCGACACGGGGCGGTGCTGGATCTACGTGCGGGACGACAAGCCATTTGGTGGAGCCGGCCCGCCGAGGCGATGTTCTATTACTCCCGCAACCGCAAGGGCGAGCATCCCCAGGGGCATCTGGCCCGAGATGCCGGCATCCTGCAGGCCGACGCCTATGACGGGTACAACCAACTCTATCTGGCGGGACGCCAGCCCGGACCTATCCGGGAGGCTGCCTGCTGGTCGCATGGAAGGCGTCCGTTCTTCGCCATGGCCGACATCGAAGAGAATGCGCGGCGCAAGGCTGCCGGCAAAAAGGAGATCCCGCTCTCGCCCATCGCGGTCGAGGTCGTGCGCCGGATCGATGCGCTGTTCGAGATCGAACGCTCCATCAATGGCAGGAGTGCGGAGGAGCGTTTCAGATGCGGCAGACGCTGAGCCGTCCCTTGGTCGATGATCTTCAGGTCTACATGCGGGAACAGCTCGCCAAGCTCTCCCGTGGGCACGACCTGGCCAAGGCGTTCAACTATATCCTGAAGCGCTGAGCGAGCTTCACGCTGTTCCTGGAAGATGGACGCGTGTGTCTCTCCACGGATGGTGTTGAGAAGCTCTTTCGTCAGCTGGCGACAAGTTTTCTGGGTTTTTCCTTCCAGGCAGCCACCATCCGCTTGTAGGCCTGCTCGACCAGCGGAGTGGTCCGCTCCTTCCGCCCTTTACCGACGCATCGTACGTGTGCACCAGACCCGAGGTGGACGGCATCCCGGTCAAGGCCAGTCAGCTCTGAGAGGCGCAAGCCCGTCTGGGCCGCGACCAGCAGCAAGGTGTGATCGCGGCGACCAAGCCACGTCGTTCGATCGGGCGCGGCGAGAACCGCCTCGATCTCGGGGCGCGTCAGGAAGTGCACCTGTCGCTTGTCGTGGCGTTTGCTCGGTATGGCGAGCACGCGCTGGATCAGCGCACTGTGTGCCGGTTCCTCGAAGGACACGAACCTGAAGAAGGATCTGATGGCCGTCAGACGCAGGTTACGCGTCTTCGCGCTGGCGCCGCGCTTTACCTCGAGATCGGTGAGGAACGCGCCGATGAACGTTGCATCCAGATCGGCGAGCGTCAGGGCCGATGGGGACTTCCGCAGCCGCACCTGTGCGAACATGAACAGCAGCCGGAACGTGTCCCTGTAGGAGGCGATCGTGTTGGCGCTAACATTGCGCTGGCGCATGAGGCGCTCGGTGAAGAAGCGCTCGATCAACGTGGCGACATTGCAGGCGGGCTTCATGGCGTCACCTCCCATCGCCGATCGAGACGCCGCGCCGCTTCTTCCATCAACTCGGGGCAGGCCGAGAGATACCAGTAAGTATCGCGCACGCAGGCGTGGCCGAGGTAAGTGGAGAGAACTGGGAGTTGCTGCTCGACGTCCTTGCCTTCGCGATACCAGTCGAGCAGCGTCCGGATGGCGAAGCGATGACGGAAGTCGTGCACGCGTGGCCCGGTACGATCACCTGGGCGCCGCAGCCCGATCTCTCTGGACAATCGCCAGAAGACGCGATGAACGTACTGGTGCAGCAATCGGCCTCCCTGTTCGGCAACGAAGAAGGTCGAGCCGCAGCGTGATCCGAGCAGCGCATCGCGCCGGTGGGCGTAGTCGCGCAGCGCGGTTCTCGTTCCCAACCCCTTGCGCATGCTCAGGTACTTATCGAGTGCGGAGCGCAGATCGGTCATTGCACGCCTCCCGGCCAGGGCAGGCTCAATGTTCTCAGCGCATCGATGTCGACCTTCGCGTAAATCCGGGTGGTGTCGTGGTTCTCGTGCCGCAGCAACTGTCCGATCTCCGACAAGGTCGCCCCAGATCGGAGAAGCTCTGTAGCGAGACTATGTCGGAAGATATGGGCGCCGCGGTGGGCGCAACCTTCGATTCCAACGCGATCGAGAGCGGCCTTGGCGATCATGGTGATCGCGCATCCGGAAGCAAAGCCGACGTGTGGCGCGAGTGTGCGGACGAACAGCCGTCGGCACGACGACTTTGGGCGGCCATTGCGCAGATATGCAACGATAGCCGCGCCAATGTCTGGCGGTATCGGCATTCGAGCGCGCTGTCGGCCCTTGGCGCGAACGAGTATCTCGCCGGCGCGCCAGTCGATATCGTCGAGGGTGAGCGTCGCAACCTCGTCGGCCCGCAGGCCGAGCTTGGTGCACGGCGGCGATCAAGGTGAGACTCCGGCGACAATCAGGGGTTCTTCCGCACATTTGGTGCAGGGTGCAGGATTCACGAACAGTGCGAATAAGGGCATAAGGTCGGAATCGCAGTCGACGCTCGTGATTCGCCTTGCTCCATGCCTTCCGCTCGCTGATTTCTCCCGAGCTTTCGATTGTCCAGATCCTTCCCCAGACGGACAGGGTGGTGCTCGTGGCTCGGCCGAAGTCAGCGGTCTCGCTCTGTCCCTGTTGCGGCTGCCAGACGGGTCGCGTCCACAGCCATTACGTGCGACGCTTAGCCGATCTGCCATGGCAAGGTCGAGTGGTCGAAATCCGGCTTCAGGCGCGACGCTTTCGATGCGCGAATCCGCAATGCTCGCGTCAGATATTCACCGAGCGGCTACCGGCAACGGTGCGGCCGAAAGCAAGACGCACAACCCGTCTCGGCGAGAGCCAACTGGCGATCGGCTTTGCGGTCGGCGGAGAGCCCGGCTCGCGCCTGTCGCGCAAACTGGCCATGCCGGTCAGC
>NZ_LBIX01000016.1:0-16287 GCF_028128655.1 Bradyrhizobium sp. CCBAU 45394
AGTGATGACACGGTATCCCGGACCATTGCTGACCCCTGAGATATGTACTGAACGGCTCGAGGCGGATCGACGAGGTGCCGGGCAGTGCCTCGTTGGCCAGAGGAGCTTTCTGCCGGTACGCCACGACCAGGATATGCATCTGAGGCTAATGGACGACCAACATCCATCTGCAGCTAGCTAAGCTCAGCCGACGCCTGTTCAACGGGCACGGAAAGCAGCCTCTTTACTCGGAGGATGCGTCCCCCTGTCTCGGGGCCGAGGCCCCAATCAATGGCAGTGCTGTAAAACGCAACGGTAATAATACCGTAGGTGTTCTTCGCAGCTTCGGCGCTCGGAAAGATCAAAGGGCGATGGCTGTGCGGCTCAACGAGGAGCCGCACAGCGATGATCGCGCAAAGTTAATCGGGCCGGGTAGCGCTCACCCGCGCCCGGGGAACCGCGCCAAGCTCGCAAGACGCGCTGGAGCAAGCTATGATCCAATAAGAAGTCCAATACCGAAGCTATGTGGACGGGCTCCTAGCGTGGGATTGCCCCTCGGCATCTACATTGTCGGGTGATGAATGAGCCGAACGTCGTTGGGCCCTCCCGGCCCTAGGAGGGCGGTGTAGAGCTCGCCGCGAATGTCGTATTGCTTTACCGGCTGCGCCGCGTCCGGCAAGAGGCCCCAGCGGCCGAGCATCGAGAGCATCGTGTGCGAGGCGGGTTGGGTGCCGTGCGAAAAATTCTCGGGAACGGCGAATGATGCAGCATAAACCTCGCGGGCCGCCGGAAACGTCCTCTCAGCCCTGGAGGACGCCGGAGCGGCATGCTCCATCGAACGTCCAAGCAGCGCTGGTGAGGCTCGATTTGCTGGCTGCGCGCTGGGCTGCGGAACGTTTTCCGCTCGAGATCCGAGAGGAATGGCAGGGCCTGGCGCATTGAGTGGGGTGCTTGGCCTCATCGCCGCCGCGGGCACGAATAGCGCCGTGTAGCGGTCATTGTGAACGATAAAGCTGTTGGGTCGGCTGTCCTGGCTCGGCGGGATGCCGCTACGGTCAAGCGCAGCGGACGCGTGCTGGTCGCCCTGCCGGAAATTGAAGGGAATAACGGCCGATTCCGAATGCAGCCCTTGGTGATGACCCTCGGTTGGCTCGAGAGACGCCGATGGGCCGGCGTTTCCCACCATCGCCCACAGCAAATCCTGATCGTCGCCTTCTGCAGGAAGGACGAGCGGACCGCTGGCCTGAAGCGGTGCGCCGGCGCTTTCCATCAGCACACGCGCCATTGAATTGCCCGGCTCGCTCAGCTGGCGCTCAATGGCATCCAGTTCCGGCTGGCTTAGCGTCCTCTGCCTCTTCCCAGGCCTCAACTCACCGGTGTAATCCTCACCCATGAGGGCCTCGTGACTTGAAAAGGGAGCACTCCCGGTCAGCTCGTTCCGAGCCTGCTGGTAGCCGTCGCTCCAGTTGAACTGGAGAACGGCTTTGCCGCGATCCGGTCCCTGGTGGTCGCGCGCGGTTGGGAGAGACGATGTTAGGGTCGGTTCGCTCATCATCCCCCGCAGCGGGTTCTGATCGTGACCTTCCGCAGGCAGCTCTTTCGGCCAAGTCCAAGCTTCCCGCGGCGCGCTGTGCTGGGCAGCGGTGTCCACGAGGTGTCTGGTGACGGCGTCTTCGGGATGAGGACCGTGGGCCCCCTGGTGCCCAAGTTCCAAAGCCTCGATGAGGCTATGCTCTTCCTCAGACAGAGGAAGATAGTAGCGATCTGAAAAACCAGGAATCTCTGCAACGGCAGGGGCATCAAGCTGCGGCACTTCATCCAAGTACGGCTCAAATTCCGCTTGCTGCTGTTGCGGTTGTGACACTGCGGCGTGGTCACGGTCGAATGGGTTGATGCTGTTAAATGGGTCCATGTCAACTCCCCGGGTTTGAGTCGGTTGGCAATGCCGAGCCGATAGTGTCGCTCTCTCTCGCTCTATTAGGACCAGCTGTCGACAAGCTGACGCGCTTAGAGACTTACCGGATTGTGATCTCAGATCAGTCATTTCGCCGCTCCTGACCGCGACTGGTGAGGAAGCGGAGCGGGCGGTATGGCTTTGCGTGTTCGGGACGAGCTCAACGCCCTCGGCACTCTGACGACGCCACGATCTCGGCAACTAATTGGGGCTCTTCGTCAACCCAACTTCGACGCCATCTCGATCAACTTTCATCATAAATCTTACGGTTTGTGGCGACAACGGTTCCTTGGCTCACACACTCGGTTGCCGCACCGCGGCGGATCCTCTCGATCGGATTGTAGTTCTCAGCTGGCTCTGGTGCTCGGCAGGAAAGTCTTAGAAAGCCGGTAGGCCCTAGATTGGCGACCCTTGTCAGGTAATCAACGTCGCGCGCATGTTTGGCGCGGCTCTCGGCGAAGGTATCAAGTGCATGCTCCGCGACCGCTCGCCTTGGCGCCATTGAGATCCTGCATGGGCTTCTTCTTGCCGTTCCGAGCCCCCTCGGGATGTCTTTGAGTACGTCGACGGCCTTTTGCTGCCAGCGCTCGTATTCCCTCTGCGATTGGTTATTCAGGCCCAGAATCACTGAAGGTGAAAGGTTCGTTGCATCCTTTCCGGCGGGGCCGAAAGCGCCTCCTGGATCGCCTGTCGACAGGAATTTGTAGCGGTGCATGATCAACCGCAGACGGCTGACCGAAGGGCAGGATGTTGATCGTCTCCTTCGATCGTATCGGCTCCCTGGAGAAGTTCTCGCAGGTTCGTCATCCGCGTGGACACGCTGCCCTCTCTGAGCGCGTCATTACCCTTCCTGTGTAGCTCCCGTATTCTTTGTATTCACCCCCGGTCCCATTCAAGACCTCTATGTGCAGAACCCGACAGCAATTGCAATCGAGGCGATCTGAATCGCAAAGAGATGATTGTCTGAACCAAGCTCGCGAGTCCTGGCATGTCGATTGCTAGGAAGTGCCTGCTACATCATGCCACCAACTAGACGCAGAGGCCGAGACAGATCCAACTTGCCGTCCAACCAATTCTCTAGCAGACAAGCGGCGCTGTTAACTGCCGCTCCGCCAACGGAGCCCGGTCATGCTGATCGACACATCCAAAATCTTCGACTCCATTCGCATCAACAAGAAGGAAGCGCAAGAGCGCCAGACCGCGGCGCTATGCGAATGGCCTGGTTGCCAGAACAAAGCTACCCATCCGGCGCCCAAGGGCCGCGACAATGAGCGTGAATATTGGCACTTCTGCATCGACCATGTTCGCGAATACAATAAGTCCTACAATTTCTTCTCGGGCATGGACGCGGAAGCGGTCGCGCGCTACCAGAACGACGCGCTGACCGGCCATCGTCCGACCTGGAAGATGGGCGAGAACATCAGCACCAGCGAAATGACCGGCAGCGCGGCCGATTTCGAGAACGACTGGCATGCCCTCTGCACGCTCCTCGAGCTGAACGGACGCGCCGGTGCGCGCCCCCGCGCGAAGGCCAAGCCTGAGGCGCGCAAGATTTTAAATGCCGAGCGGAAAGCGTTGCAGGTGATGGGCTTGAATGCCAATGCGACGCTCGGCGATATCAAGGCGAAGTACAAGGCGATGGTCAAGCAGCACCATCCAGATGCCAATGGCGGCGACCGCTCCACGGAGGATCGCCTGGTCGAGATCATCAAGGCCTACCATTATCTCAAGACGGTAGTGCGCGATAGCTAGCCCGGATATCTCAGTGGGTCTCAACGGCGCATCAGCCGTGGAGGACGGAACCACCCAGACATTACTCGCTTTGCTCTGGTTCGCTGGCCGTTAATTCCCTGGCTAACGCGTTCGGCCGAGGATGGCGAACAATCGACATCTTGAGCGGTTCGTCTCATTTCGCCCTGACCTGCCCGTGAGTATTTCCTCCAGAAGGAGTTAGAGTCCGGCCTGAAGAAGGACGGACAAATGAAGCGAGCAAGGTTCACGGAAGAGATGGGGTATTCGGTCCCGATCGCCTGGCCTATTTGCCGCGCAGCACGTTTTGACTGACGATCATGGACCAATTCCATTCAAGGAGGAAAAGCCATGATCTACGTTGGCCTCGACGTTTCGCTGAATTCCGTTGCGGTATGTGCGGTGGACGAGACCGGAAAGCTTATCCGGGAGGGAACGACGTTGGCGGATGCGCCATCGATTGTGCAGTATCTCGAACCATGGGCTGATCAAGTTGAACGGGTGGGCCTTGAGGCAGGACCGACGTCAGAATGGCTGACCGCAAATCTAATCGAACTGGGGCTGCCGGCCATCAGTTTGGAAGCCCGCCAAGTTAAAGGCGGCGCTTTCGGCCATGCCGGTGAAGACCGATCGGAATGACGCCCGTGGGATCGCGCAGGTGGTGAGAACGGGATGGTTCAAGCCTGTTCACGTCAAGAGCATCGGCAGCCAAAGGGCGCGGACGCTGGCCGCGGCTCGCAAGCATATCGTTCGCTCCATCGCTGCCGCAGAGCAAGTCATCCGCGGACTTCTGCGTCCGCTCGGTCTCAAAGTCGGAATCGTCTCGCGGACTCTGTTCGCGACGAGAGTTCGTGAGTTGGTCGGCGATGACGCCTTGCTCGAGGCGATCATGAATCCGCTGCTTGCCGGACGCGAAGCGCTGATGCGGGAGTACGCCCGACTACATCGCCTGGTTCTGAAGACCGTGCGCAGTGACCCGGCTTGTCGGCTCTTGATGACGATGCCGGGGATCGGCCCAGTCTCTGCGTTGACCTTCCGCTCCACTGTGGACGATCCCAGGCGATTCCTGCATTCCCAATCCGTCGGCGCCTATCTCGGGTTGACGCCCCGACGATACCAATCTGGCGAGGTTGATCGGGTGGGACGGCTCACAAAAGTCGGAGATGGAGAGACGCGCACAGCCCTGTTCGAAGCTGCCAACGTCGTTCTCAGGCCATCAACCCGATGGTCTCCGATGAAGGCCTGGGCGGTGCGTGTTGCCCACCGGCAAGGAAGCAAGCGTGCGAAGGTCGCGCTGGCCAGAGAGATGGCTGTCATCCTTCACCGAATGTGGGTTGATGGAACCGGAATTCCGATGGACGGCGGTGGCGTAAGAACGCCATCGCCATCCCAAGAGACGCCCGTCGCGGGGCGTGGGGATGGTCGAGTTCGTATGATCTGTCGTGGCATCCGCCCTCCAGGTCGGGTGACTACGCCGAAGAGCTTGAACCGACCATTCAACCGAATCCCATCGTGTGGCGGCTTTGCCGACCACGAACAGAAGCAAGGTACCCGCGGCACGTGCTCTTAAGGGATTGACAGAAGCAGACCGAATACAGAAGCAGATTATCGCGGTGTTGAAGGAGCATGAGGCCGGGGCTAAGACGGCTGACCTCGCGCGCAAGCACGGGATCTCCGAAGCGACGATCAACAATTGGAAGGCCAAATTTGGCGGCATGGATGTCTCCGAGGCCAAGCGGCTGAGGCATTGGAGGAGGAGAACGCGAAGCTGAAGAAGCTTCTTGCCGAGCAGATGTTCGATGCGGCAGCGCTTCGCGAGCTCCTTTCAAAAAATGTATGACCCGCCCCGCCCGTGCAAGGGTCGTTTCGATCAGGACGATGCAGTCTGCACAAATGTATCCGGCCTCTTGCAAGTGGGCCGCTGTTGCGGCCAGGCCATGATGAGATCCGCGCGTGCCGTTCCCAGATAAATGGTCCGGGCTCAAAACCCGCTTTTTTGCACAGGGCTTACGGCGCGCCGATCGACTGTCTCGTCATCACTTTCACGAGCCTCGCAGTCTGGAATAAACGGGATCAGCTAAAGGCCGGATCCCGCCGTTCGTAGCTTGCGCCGGGCTTAGTTATCACTACCCACGCGATCCGCGCAATCTTTGCCGCCAGGGCGACGGTGACCTTGTTAGTGTGCATGCGTGCCTGAAGTCCATCAAGCCAGGCGCGAAGGTGATATCGCGAGCGATCAAGGTGTGTCACGCAGGAGCGGGCGCCGCGGATGATCATCCGGCGCAGATATCGGTTGCCGCGCTTGCTTGTCCCCAGCAGCTTCGTTTTGCCTCCCGTAGAGTATTCTCTGGGAACAAGACCCCGCCAAGCTGCCATATCGCGGGCCTTTTTGAACTGTCGGGCAGATCCAGCTGCTGCCAAAAAGCGCCGTCGCCGCGAGTGGACCAATGCCCGGGATAGTCATTAATCGACGTGCGGTATCGCTTTGAGAGGCAATCGCCTCAATCTCGCGGTTGACTTCAGCAATCCGCAGCTCCAGCTGCCGCAGCTCGTCGAATGTAGATGCAAGAATGCGACGCATGGCCGACGTTAGATCATTCGATTCATCTGCCAAAACCCTCGGCAGATCTGCCTTGCACTTGCCGGCGCCCTGGTGAATAGCGATCCCATATTCCAGGCAAAAAGCCCGCATCTGATTTATGAGACACGTCCGTTGCGAAATCATCTATCGCGAACACGATGCAGCGCTTGTAGGTCAATGTGTTCAGGCGACCGTATCTCGACGAAGCGCATTGTTGGTCGCGTCACTGCTTCCGCGATCGCTGCGGCATCGATGATGTCACTTTTGTTGGACTTTACATAAGGCTTGACGAATTGAGCCGGAATAATGCGGACGGTATGCCCCATCGCGGCGATCTTGCGTGCCAACCATTGCGAGCCGGAGCAGGCTTCCATCCCCACCAGAGCCGGCCCGGCGCGTTCGAAGAACTGCAAGACCTCGCCGAAACGTCGCCTTCTGGATCGGCATTCCGGCGGCGTCGAGCCCAACGACGTGGAAAAGGTTCTTGCCAATTTCGATCCCAAACACCGTTGCCGGCCTGGGTTTGTTCCGTGTCCTCATTGCTTCCTCCTTTTAAAGGCCAACTCAGTCTGACCGAGAGGATGGGGCGGGTCATCCCATTAATGGTAGGGCCCGCCGCCGAGCGCGCTGCGGTCGCGCATCTGCAGGCTGTCATGAGCCTGTCGGAACGGCGGGCCTGCTCGATCGTGGGCGCGGATCGGAAGATGATCCGCTATCGCTCCAGCCGTCCTCCGGACGCGGCTCTTCGTGGCCGGCTGCGTGACCTCGCCAACGAGCGGCGACGTTTTGGCTACCGCCGGCTGTTCGTCCTGCTGCGCCGGGAGGGCGAGCCGTCGGGGATCAATCGGATCTACCTGCTTTATCGCGAGGAAGGGCTCACCGTCCGCAAGCGGCGGGCTCGCCGCAAGGCCGTGGGGACCCGAGCCCCGATCCTGGTCGAGGCGAGGCCCAACGCGCGCTGGTCGCTGGACTTCTCAAGGCCGGGCTAGCCAACCGACAGCGCCTTTATCGAGGCGTTCAACGCCGCTTCCGGGCCGAATGCCTCAAGGCCCATTGGTTCCTGTCCCTTGCAGACGCCCAGGAAAAAGTGGAGACTTGGCGCTGATACTACAACTGCGCATCAGAACACCCATCTGGCTATGTGATTGAAGAGAAGAGAGTTTGTTGAGCGGGATGCGATCCCGCGGGGTATTTTGGGTTCTGTCGCGCTCGTTCGGCGATAGATTGAGCAGCAGTGGTTATCAGCCAGGTGTGGGCGAAGATCCAAGGACTATCCGGAAGAGGATGGATGGATTCGATCTCGCCGGCTTCAGCGGCCAGCCGGAGCGTCTTAGGCGCGATCTTCGGGAGCTTTGCGGCGTTGCCAAGGTTGAGCCATGGCTCGATCCCGTCCTCGGCAGGCTTGAACACCGCGATGTGGTAGTTCGAGCGCATTGATGTGACGCGCTCGCGGGTCCAGCGATTGCCGTTACCGGTCTTGAGGCCGTTGCGATTGAGGAGGCCGGCAATCAGATCGTCGCTGGCGATCAGCACCAGTTGACGCACGGCCTGGACGATATCGGCAGAGGTGCTGTTGCGCTGTCCGCGCCGGCGCTTCGGCAAGCGCAACTCGCTGTGGGCGCCCCCCACCCAATGGACGATGAGAACGATCTCCGAGGCCGCGTCGTCGATATCGGCCACGACCTCATGGATGAGGGTGCGCACAATGCGCTTCTTGAGGCGAGCATCCGTCGTCGGCGCATCCCAGACCGTTTTGAGGTTCGAGGCCAGAACGACGAGCGAGACTGGATCGGCAATGGGTGCGGGCGTCGCCGCATCATGCATGGCGATCTTGGCCTCAACCTCCGCCGAGTGAGCGAGCGCCCTGTTCCAGCGCGCTTCCACCTCACTGGCCACCAGCCGGTTCGCGGGATCAGCGGCATCGTATTGCCGGAAAGCCCTGTCGGCGGCATAGCGCGCCGCTTCGAGGTCGCAACTGAGAGCATCGCGTACCTGATCGCGCCGTTCCCTGGCTCCCTTGGCGGCAGCGGTTGCGGCGGCGACAGCGCCCGGACCGACGACTCCAAGCAGCGATTCCTCGATGGCGTCATCGACGCGCAGTCCGCCGAAGGCGATGCAGTGGGCCCCGCCATTATCCATCCAGGCGCGGTTGCAGCTGTAGCGCGGGATATGGTTCTCCATGCCGGAGTACCGGAGTGTGAGCTTACGACCGCAGCGCGTGCAGCGGACTGTCGTTCGTGCCGGTGGTGTCGGAATCAGCGTTGCCGGCGGCCACAGAGCCCTCCGGGTCGCCGGAGGCAGCCATTGTGACGGTTGAGTTCCAGGGCGCGCGCGTGGAGTTGCGCGGGGCGCCTGGCCTTGCTGTGTTGAGCGATGTGTTGCTGGCACTGCGACGGACACGTTCATGCTGACGATGCCCGCGAGCCTCATGATCTATGTGGCGACGCAACCTGTCGACTTCAGGAAGGGTGCGGAGGGCTTAGCGTTGCTGGCGAAGGAGACGCTGGGCCATGACCCGATGAAGGGCGTGGCGGTGGTGTTCCGTGCGAAGCGCGCCGATCGGGTGAAGATTGTCGTCTGGGATGGCAGCGGCCTTGTGAGGTACTGGAAGCGGCTTGATGGCAGTAGCTTCAAATGGCCTCCCATCATGGCCGGCGCGATGCGGATGAATGCGTCCAGCTGTCAGCACTTCAGGGCGGCATGGATTGGACGCGCATGCACGCGCCTCACCTGAGATCGCGATGAAGGTAAGGGCGAATGTTGCACGCGCCGGAGCGACGCTGATGGACATTTTCAGAGCGGTCAAGGCGGAGGCGTGCTTGTTTAAATGGGACCCAGGTCGCGATCGCCAAGTAGTAAAGCGCGACGCCGCAGAATTCACCCTCGTTGCTACCACCTGACGCGCCGATCGCATCGACGGACCTCACCACACACTCCTTGGAGTGGACCCATGTCAGCGCCGGACGCCCGACGGGCTTCTGTGTTAGCCGCCGGGTACACGCGCCTTGACACTGCGATGATTGCGCACCTCGGCGCTCAAACGCCCGACTTGTCGCAGCTGTGACCGGTCTTGTCGGCTATCCGACGTGGCCATGGAAAAAAAACATCGAATACGCAGTATTCAGGGTGGCACGGATTCTGCTCACTGCGACCGTCATGGGAGCGGCGCCAGAACAACGACCGTTCGGGCTACGTTGCGAATGGCGCGCATGTTGTTTGTGAGGTGATATGCGAAGTGGAGTTCTTGTTTGCGGCGCGGCAGTAGTTTCGCTTGCAACATGCAGTCTCGCTAACTCAGCGGACCTGACCCCGGCGGCGAGAGTCTCGTCGACATTGTGGAGCTGGACTGGAGGATATGTTGGCTTTCACGGCGGTGGTGGTTATGGCCGCACGTCCTTCACCAATCCCTACGGGCCATCAATCTATGGCGACATCGTCAACACGCCAATATTCCTCGCCGGCGGTCAGATCGGCTACAATTGGCAAAGCAACGGATGGGTTCTTGGCGCCGAGTTGGATGTAAGCCATGCTGTGTCCGACGGCACAAATAGCTGTCTTGCCTTCTCCGGTAATGTTGTGATCGCCACCTGCAAGGCAGGTCCGAACGTCTTTGTCACAGGCACCGCTCGGATCGGTTACACTTTTGGTGCCCAGGGTCGCACGCTCACCTATGCCAAGGCCGGCGCAGCCTGGCAGAACAATCGCGGGAGCATCGCTAACAATGACGAATTTCACGATGACGGGTCTCCCGGATTTCCGCAGCACACTACGCAATTTGACTACGGTCGTTTCGGATGGACTGTCGGATTCGGTGTGGAGCAAGCCTTGACGGCCGCTTGGTCGCTCAAATTTGAATACGACTATATGAGGTTTGCTGGACCGCCCCTGGCGACGCCTCCGACCATGCAGTTCCCGCCGCTCGCCGTCATCCCCGCCAGCGCAAGCAACTTATCGAGCAGTTACCAAGTTGGAAAGATCGGCTTGAATTATCATTTCGGAAGCGGCCCGAGTCAGCCGGAATGGTCCCGTGGATCGCTGTTCAACGACGGAGGGGGGGGCGGTCATCGTGCATATCCCGATGATTGGTCGATTGAAGGCGGCTCACGGGTCTGGCTCAGCAGGGGGACATTCCAATGGGACTACAATCTTCCACCTCTGATGCCTGGCGATAGCGTCATTCCGAGTTCGAGGCTCACCTATCATGGGCTGGACGGCATTTCCGGCGAGCTTTTCGCACGTCTTGATAGTCCCTGGGGAATATTCATGAAGGGCAATGTTGGCCTCGGACGCTTCGAGAAGGGAAAGATGAACGACGAGGATTCAAGTCTCAGCGGCCTCGGCTATACCAACACGTTATCAGACCAGGCGAATGGGAAATTCATGTACTACACGGCCGACGCCGGATATGACTTTCTGCGCGATAAGGCCTACAAATTAGGCGCCTTTTTCGGATGGGGCTACTACGGCCAAAAATCGGATTCCAGGGGATGCGCGCAGATCGCCTCGCCGGTGGGGCCGTGCGCGGTACCGCTATCGAAACGGCTCACCGGCAGTCAAGACACCAATTGGAATGCGCCGCGTATCGGCATGAGCGCAGAGGCGATGCTGCTCGAGCGCTGGCGCGTGAGCGCCGACGTTGCTTACCTGCCGTGGACCGACTTTACTGGTCGCGACAACCATCTTCTACGCCCTGAAACAGCTTTCTACGATCAGCGCGGGCGAAGTGGTGCAGGCGTTCAGGTGGAAGGAACATTGTCTTACTTTCTCAGCAAAAACTTCAGCATTGGTGTTGGGGCCCGGTATTGGGCGATGTGGACCGGGGGGGACAGCGATGTCTCTTTCAATTACGGTGCACACACCCCTGCGAAGTACAGCATGGAGCGTTGGGGAACGTTCTTTCAGACCTCCTACAAGTTTTGACTGAATCGGGCAGCAAGCCCGGGCAGGCCAAATGTTTTTGTGGCCGGCCTAGACCGGAGGGACGGCAGCGCTATATATGAGCGCTGCCGCGGCTCCCGAGCTCGATGGAAATTCGAGTCGTGTCTCAGTTTGAAGTTTCGAACGGTTCCCGCCCATGTAGGGACCGTGCAGCCCCCGCCCATTCGGGTGTCAATTAGCGCCACCGCATCTTCGTACTTCGAGGGCTTCGGCACAGGCGGCTTCCACCGCGGGCAGACCGTCAGTCAGCAAGGCGTTGAGGATGTCGACCATCTGCCGATTGCCGTCGTCAGTGCTGGCAAGCCCGCGCCGGATCCGCTCAAGTGCGGCCGGCAGCACTCAATCCTTGAAGGGAGCACCACTGCGCAAAGCGCCGGGTTTGCGAGCCAGCACCGGCACATAATGCCAGGGATCGGAGGTCGTCTCGCCGCGTCCGAAGGATCGTGGATGCTCCGCAAGGATCCTTCCATCCTGGCGGATCACGATGCGATCGGTATAGCCTGGACCTCGACCGGGCGTCCGACTGCGCTGCCTGCGACTGAGTAATTGTTGTTATCGAAGCGCACCAGGCAAGTCTTCGTCGATGCCGTCACCGCATGGAGGCCGTCGAAGCGCGGCATAAGGAACGAGTTGGGCCGTTCGGTTTCGAACACGTCCCAGATCGTCTGATCGGCCAGCTCCGGATGGCGATGAGCTTTGGCGTAGGCGATTCATTTGTCGAGCAGCCAGGCGTTTAGCTCGTCCATGTTTTTGAACTGCAGCCGCGGCGTGAAGAAGCGCTCTCGGAACAGCCCGACCTGGTTCTCGACATGGCCCTTCTCCCAGCCCGACGCCGGCGAGCAGGCAACCGGGTCCATCAGATAGTGGCTGCACATCTGCTGAAAGCGGCGCTTCTAGCGACGATCCTTGCCGACAAAGATCGACTTCACCGCAGTCTTCATGCTGTCGTAGATGCCCCGGCTGCAGATGCCCTTGAACAGGGCGAACGCCCCTTCGTGGGCATCGAACACCATCTCCTGCGTCTCCCGCGGATAGGCCCGCACGAACAGCATGCGGCTGTGACAGAGCCGGACATGGGCGGCCTTCACCATCACCGTGGTGCCGCTCAGCAGAATGACCACGTGGCTCCAGTCGAACTGGTAGGCTTCGCCGGGTGCAAAGCTCAGCCGGACATAAGCAGCCGCGGTCGATTGCCCGCGCTCCTTACTCCACCGCCCGGCGTAACGCCGCACCGCATCGTAACCGCCGTCATAGCCGCGGCCGCGCAGGTCTTCGAAGATCCGGATCTACGTCAGCTGTTCACGCGCCGGTTCAACGGGTCCGTGCCGACGCTGAAGGATATGTTATTGCCGCAGGGCCGCCGGCCGAGTTCTTTCTGCGTTGGCAGTCGCAAATTCGATCCTGTTAACGTCGGGCTCGTTGCGAAAGTGCGAGCGAGCGACGCCTGCGCGGCCGGCCTGACGGACTTCAACGTATCGCTGCTTGGGAACAGCAATCGCGGGCATTCTTTTGAGGGCGAGGAAACCGATATAACGAAGCTGCCGCCTGGGGTCATCGGGCCAGAATTGACCGACGCCGAACGGCGGGCGCTTCTAGAGTATTTGAAAGGGCCAGAGTCTTGATCAGGAGTAGAGCCGTGATGTTCTTCGGTGCTGCTAACTCAGGAGGTGCTCCCGCGCTCGAGCTGGGCATGCAGATTGCGCAGACATCTCCTCGGAACGTGAGCTGGATCGCGCACGCGGGTCATCTGCGTATCCGACGGAGCTCGTCGGGTTTGCGACATCGAATAAATCGCCGATCATTGATGACGCGCCGCGAGCGGATATCTTCAGCCGCGAGGCCCTGCTGGGCGCTGAGAAGACCATCAAGCGATCGAACGACTTGTCCGAATGTGTCGGCGGTCCTGCCAAGACATCAGGGTTGATGACACGCGACATCGTTTAATGTATATCCATATCGCGCAACCTTAAGTAAGGAAATTCAGAAGACCATTTCCTTCGCGTTCACACCAGCCCATTGATAATATTTATGTCGTGAATCTCGCGCTTGCAGTGTGGTCATTGTACCGCTCCATTGGAGGAGACCTTCTATGCTCGACTCCGAAACAACAGCCTGTCTCCGTCGAGTTCTGGATGAGGTGTGCAAAGGGCTGCCCCGTCACGAGACCGGCACCCGAGCGCACGTCGCTTCCAAAATTCTAGAAGCCGCAGCTCGAGGCGAGACGTCCGTCGAAGTTCTCCGGCAAGTCGGACAGAAAGCGCTAACCAGCGCTCCGTCGATGTGGCTTCAGCAAGGTCATCGTCGATATTCGCCCGAAAGTAGCGGTGCCGGTGAACCCGCCGATAGCTCAACCAAGCAGGATTAAGCACGCCGATCCGGATCGATCACTAAGATCCGCGGGGCTGGAAGCATTCAGGGAGCGTGCGGTTGTCAATTTTGCTGCCTCATCGGCGCGAGCACCGCTGTTGTATAGGAAAAGCAGCAGAACATGGTCGCGCCTCCAGGGCTCGTGCGTCTGTCAGGTTGGTCTAGCAACGCGTCCAGATCGGCCTTTTCGAGGTGTCCGACCGCGGTCTTGGCGGTCTTTTTGAAAGGCACTGCCCGCATCTCGGAACCAGGCCAGGTGAACCGGCGAACGCGTCCCGATAAAGCGCGCCAGTGAATGGATGGTCGTCAGCCGTTGCGGGTGACCTCGCTGCTTGGCGATCGAGGACAACTTCCGGCGCCAACTCTTCCACCGTCATGCGATCGATGGCGCTGCCTCCCTGCTTGCTGGCGAACGGCAGCAACAATGTCAGCGTGTCGCGGTAGCTGGCTTGGGTGGTGCGGGAAGGATTGCGCTCGGCGACCAGATGTTCCAGCAAGAAACGCCGGATCCACGGACCAAGCAGGCTCTTATCCTTCATGGTCGGCCTCCGTCGCGTACTGAGCAAAACGCTTGCCGGCCGCCTGGAGGAGATCCGGCGTCATTTGCAAATAGCGCTGGGTTGAACGGATATCGATGTGCCGAGATAGGTTGCGAGTTGCTGAAGCAGTCGTTGCACCTCCTGGCCGGAGCGATACCTGCGACCACCCGATGCGCCGCGGCCGTATGGCGAATATTGTGCAGCCGTGGAGGTCGAGGCTCGCCGACAGGCAATTGATTCCGGCGGCTCGGCGGACCTGCTGAAACCAGGAGAAGACCCGCACATAGTGCGCGGTCGCTGCCGCGCGTAGTGAATAATGGAAATTCCTGCCCGCGCGGCAGAGGGAGCCGACGACGGCGCTCGACGTACTCGACCAGTTCCTGGTTGAGCTTTGGTCCGATTGGCACGAGGCGCGTTTTGAAGAACTTCGTGTCACGGACGGTGATGACCTGATCAGTCAGATCCACGTCTTACAAGTCCAAACGAAGCGCCTCGCCAATGCGCATGCCGCTTCCGTACAGCAACAAGAGGAGCGTAGTACATAGCTGGCACGTGAGGGCGAAGCCCGGTCTTCAGGATTGAGGTCGCGTCCAATAGGCGGCGCAATTCTTCCGTGGAGTAAACATACGGCGTCTGTTGCGGCGGCAGCTTTGGAAACGTTGTCGGTAGTGGGAGTAAGCCGCGTAGCCTCGACTGATGGCGAATTTATAATGGCTGCTCAAAACCCTATATCGCAGCATCCAGGTGGCACTGAGCGATCCCTTGCCTTGGAGGAACTCGGCTACCGCCTTTGGAGCGACTTCGCCGATATCTCGATTGCCCCTGGCTCGGCAGAACCTGCGGAGCAGAACCTCAGCGGACTCGAAAGGTGCCCCAGTGATCGTCGCTTGGCCAGATAGGCGTCGACAACATGGGTGAGCATCATTAGAGGCCTACGCTCCGACCTCGCGAAGCGCCTGGATGTTCACCTTGGCGTAGACGCTGGTTGACGCCGCGCTGCGATGTCCCTCCCTGGAGCAATTACCAGCGCAATTCCGATCGATATTCCTTCCCATCGTGCTCAGCGCGGCAAATCTTGTGAAGCGGTTCAAAGGACCAGACGGCGTGCTGCGGACGGTCGGTGACGATGTCTCCTTTGAGCTGCGATCTGGCGAGACGCTGGGCGTCGTCGGCGAGTCCGGATCTGGCAAGTCGACGATGGCAGGAATGGCGCTCGCGCTTGACCTGCCCGACGATGGAGCCGTTCTGCTTCAAGGGCAGGCCTGGACCACGCTCACCGAACGCGAGCGCAGGGCGCGACGCCGGGGCTATCTCCGTCATTTACCAGGATCCCCTCAGCTCCTTTGATCCACGCTGGACTGTGGGACGTATCATATCCGATAGCCTCGCGAGCGACGTGGAGACCAAAGGCGAGCGCGAGAAGCGCGTTGTCCAGCTCCTTGACCTGGTCGGACTATCACGAGCCTTTTTGGATCGCCGACCCATCGAACTCTCGGGCGGTCAGCGTCAGCGCGTTGCCATCGCCCGCGCGATCGCTCCAAGGCCCGCCGTGATCGTCTGTGATGAACCGGTCTCGGCACTCAATGTCTTAATCCAGGCGCAAGTGCTGGACCTGCTTGCTGATCTGAAGGCGCATCTTAACATGAGCTACATCTTCATTTCGCATGACCTCGGTGTTGTCCGCCATCTCAGCGATCGCGTCATGGTCATGCGCCAAGGACGCAGAGGCCAGACGCGGTGGGAGGCGGTGCCTCAATACCGCTAGTTCATGGTTTGTTATCGCGACTAGTTTCGCCTCCTGGGCCTACCTTTGCGGGACCGCAGCGGAGTACTTTAGCGAGTTATCTCTCGAAGCGGAAATTCAAGCGACGGCAAGGCTGACGCGCGCAAGCGTTCCGGCTGCCCCCGCGGGTCACTTCAAATTCCTCCGGGTGTGGTCAGTCAAATTCCTCCACCCGCGAGGCAGGACAAGGGACTGTTAGTTTGAGTTTGTTTCCCGGGCAAGAGCTTCAGCGGCTTCTTTGAGCCGATAGCTGCGTCCGTCGAACTCAAGCAGATGGCAATGATGCATAAGGCGATCGAGGATCGTCGTGCTCATGGTGTTGTCCCCCAGATATGTCCCCCAATCCTGCACGACGCGATTGGAGGTGACGATGACGCTGCGGCGCAGTTTGTAGCGC
>NZ_LBIX01000017.1:0-436373 GCF_028128655.1 Bradyrhizobium sp. CCBAU 45394
TGCAGCGCACCGTATGTCAGGTCGTCGAATACGGTGACGCTGTCGGCCTTGGTCCACAAGCCGATCATGCCGGCGTCCCTGATCGATTCGTCCTCGACCTCGAACATCGGCTTGCCGTCATACGTCACCTTGAATAGCTTTCCCGCGAATTCGCAGCGTAGGGAATGCCATTGACCTGATGGCACCGATACCTTGACGCCATAGCCACCTTTCCGGCCGACGATATCGAGCGCGCTGCGAACACCCTTGATCGTCTTGTAGAGCACGACATTGTCTTCAAGCGCGTTGGCCCGCACGACATAGTAATTGTCGGCATCCTTTGCGCGCCAGACAAGACCGGCCGCACGATCCTCGGAGCCTGCGATCGCCTTGAACTTGACCTCGACGAACCCGTCCAGGATGCTGGTGCCGTTCCTGAGCGCCACTGGAAACGTCGCCTGACCGGATTGTTTCAGGACGTTCGGCTTGCTTGGCGCCGTCGACTCCGCCTCGACCGTCCATTTTGGCTGGCCGCGACCCGTCTTCGTCAGAGTCCAACCTTCGGGCGCTGCGCCGGTTGCTGCGTTGTCAAAATTTACAGTGTCTGCCATCGCGTTTCCTTCCACCGACAATAGGAACAACGCCACCCCCAAGAGCGCTACGCTCATTCTTCGCACGACGTCTAAGCTTCCCGCCTGTATTGATCGTAGAGTGTCGCAGCGTTGTCCCATTTGATCGCTTCCATGTAGATGTCGACATACTTCGCGGCCGCGGCGCCGTAATCCATGTGATAGGCGTGCTCATACATGTCGAGCACCAGCACGGGGCGTCCGCCGGCCAGCGTCGTCGTGTGGTCGGCGGCCCACTGATTGACCAGCCGCTTGTCGCGCGGTGAGTAGGAAAGAATCACCCAGCCGGAGCCGCCGCCTTCGGCCTTGCCCATGGCGGAGAACTCCGCGCGCCACCGCTCCATGCTGCCGAAATCGCGCGCGATCGCCTCGGCAAGTGCTGTGCTCGGCTTGCCGGCACCGCCGAGCCCGTCGAAATAGATTTCATGGAGGATCATCGAGTTTGACGCGACGAGTTCCTCGCGCTTCAGGCCGTTGATGACGAAGTTCGGAGCTTTCGCGAAGTCGAGCTCGGCGAGTTGCGTTCCGATCGCGTTCAGTCGCTTTACGGCGCCGACATAGTTGTTCTCGTAGTGACTGACGAGCACCTTCTCCGAGATGCCGGCAATGGATTTCGGATCGAACGGCATCGGCTTGGGCTGGTATGTCATTGGCTTGGCTCCTGTTGGCTGATTGGCTTGCGCAAGGGCTTGCGTCCCCGCGAGTAGTGCGGTCGACGCCGCGGCGGCCCCCACGCCCCTGATGAAGTCTCGGCGGTCGGTATTCGTGGTCATGAAGTCCTCCACTTGATCGTCGTCCCCAACGTCCCCCGCGTACTCGCTAGCTCTTGGTGCTCGCCGTCTTGTCGCGTGCGCAAATAGACCGCGCGGTCCTCGTCGATACGGACATCGACGAGACCGGCGCGCTGGCGGCACCAATTGACGGGACAATTTCTGTGATGAGATCGAGATGAAAGCAGACATGCAGCGTCCTTGGTGACCAGGACGCGATACTTGGGCATGTCGCCTCGCGGGGAGATCGCAAATCCCCGTGCCTCGAATTAAGCGCCTGCCGGCGGCAGTGTCAATCTGCTGCGCGACGCCGCCGGGGTGACGATTTCTTGAAGAAGGTTCCGACCTTGTCGCGCACCGGGCCGTTTCGGTATTGTCCGTGCGCCTCCCGCAAAGATCCCAAAGGAGCGAGCCAATGAGCCTCAAAGCCGTCGTCTTCGACGCCTACGGAACGCTCTACGACATCCAGTCGGTCGCTGACATCACCGAGGATGCGTTTCCGGGCTATGGTGAGATCATCACGCAGGTCTGGCGCATCAAGCAGCTCGAATACACGTGGTTGCGCTCTCTGATGCAGCGCTACCAGGACTTTGACGCGGTCACGCGCGACTCACTCGCCTATACGCTGCGCATCCTTGGGCTCGCTTATGAGCGCGAGGAATTCGAGCGCGTGATCGAAAAGTATCTGCATCTCGATCTCTATCCGGATGCAACAAGCGCGCTTGCGGCCTTGAAGCCCCGACAACTCGCCATCCTCTCCAACGGCAGTCCGGACATGCTGAACGGGCTCGTGCGCAACACCAAGCTTGACGGCCTGCTCGATGCCACCATCAGTGTCGATGCCAAGAAGGTCTTCAAGCCGAGCCCGAAGGCCTATGAGCTGATCGGCGAGGTGCTCGCTACCAAGCCTGACGAGGTTCTGTTCGTGTCCTCCAATCCCTGGGACGTGGCCGGCGCGAAATCGTTCGGGCTGAACGTCGCCTGGATCGAACGGGTGACGCCGGAAGCCATGGCGCTGGCTTGCGTCGAGAACGAACTCGTGGCACCGCTGACGATGTTCAAGGCGATCCGCACCCAGATGGACGAGCTTGGCTTTGCGCCGGACCACCGCGTCCGCGCACTCTCCGAGCTGCCAAGTATCATCTGAGGTAGGTACGCCGCCCGCCCGTGAGACTGGAATGAGCCTGGAATCCGTTCGCGCCTTCTTCGCCGAGAAAGCCCCCGACATCTCCGTCATTGAATCCCCGATCAGCTCCGCGACCGTGGCGCTGGCGGCCGAGGCCTATGGTGTCGAGCCGGGGCGAATCGCCAAGACGCTGTCGTTGCGGATCGGCGAGCGCGTCATCCTGATCGTCGCCGCCGGCACCTCGCGCATGGACAACAAGAAGGTGAAGACGCAGTTCGGCGGCAAGCCGAAGATGCTGGGGCTGGAAGAGGTCGCCGAGATCACCGGCCACGAGGTCGGCGGCGTCTGTCCGTTCGGACTGAAGGCGCCGCTGCCGGTCTATTGCGACGTATCGCTGAAGGCGTTCGACGTGGTGGTGCCGGCCGCAGGCTCGACTCACAGCGCGGTGCGCATCACGCCCGAGCGGATGGCCGAGCTGACCGCGGCCGAATGGATCGATGTCTGCGAAATCAGGCCTTAAGAGACGTTAATCGTCCTCATCGTAAGGCCGCGGCTGCGGGGGCGGCGGCGCAGCATTGTAGCGCGGTGGCGGCACCGCCCGCCCTCGCGGGACCGGCTGCTGCGGCTGCATCTGGTTGTTGGATTGGAACACCGCACGGCAGGCGCTGGAGAGCTGGGGCGTGTTCTGCTGCAAGCAAGCCGTGATGCGGCTCACGTCCGGAATCTGGTCGCTGCACAGGCGCCACACATCCGGTGTGCAGGCCATCTGCTGTTCCATGGTTCCGCGATATTCTTCGGCGAATGCTGCGCCTTGCGCGACGATGCCGCCAATCGCGAGCGCCACACCCAGCGCAATCCGCTCTGTTCGCATGTCTCGATTCCTTCCAGAGTTTCTCGAATTCTCATCAATCAATGAGACGCGGGCAGGTTCTGGACGAACAAAAAAATGTGAAGGTCGGGCCGGAACCTACTCCACCCGGCCGATCTTCTTCACGGCCGTGATCAGCCGCGCACTGTCGGTCGCCACAAATTGCGAGAACTCCGGCGCGTCCTGATAGGCGACGAGACTGCCGGAGGCCTCGAAGGACTTGAGGACCTCCGGACTCGCCATCACCTGCGCCATGGCCTCGCGCAGCCGGGTCGCGATCGGCGCGGGAAGAGAGCTCTGTGCAAAGAGCCCGGCCCATATGTACATCTCGACATCCTTGTAGCCGAGCTCCTGGAAGGTCGGCACGTCGGGGAAGCTCGCGATGCGTCGCGCACCGCAATTGCCGAGCACGCGCAGCTTGCCGTCGTCGACCTGCGGCTTCAGCGTGCCGGGCGCGGCCGCGATTGCCTGCACGGTGCCGCTGAGCAACGCGGTGAGCGCGGGACCGGCGCCGCGGAACGGCACATGCAGCAATTTGATGCCGGCGCTGTTCGCAAACATCTCCATCGCCACATGCAGCGTGCCGTACGGCCCGGACGAGCCATAGGTGATCTGGCCCGGCCGCTTCTTCGCGTCCTCGATGAAATCCTGCGCGGTCTTCCATGGTGCCGAGACCGGCACCGCGAGCAGCGTGGGATCGGCGAGCACGCGCGCGATCGGCATGAACTGCGAGACTTCGTAGGCGACGGGACGGTCGAACAGCCGGTCGGCCTCCGGCAGCACCGCGAGCGACGAAAGGGTCATCAGCAGCGTGTAACCATCCGGCTCGGCGCGCGCCGCCGCGGCATTGCCGACCGATCCGCCGCCGCCGCCGGCGCGGTTGTCGACGATCACGGGCTTGCCGAGGATCCGCTCCAGCGCCATGGCCACGGGGCGCGCGGCGAGATCCGCCTGGCCGCCGGCCGGAAACGGCACGATCATGGTGATGTTGCGGGCGGGATAGCCCTGCGCGAGCGCCTGGTCCGGTAACGCAGCCCGCAACAACGGCAATGCCGCAACCGCGCGCAAGAGATCGCGTCGATCCATGGTGGTCCCTCCCCCTGATTTTCTTTGTTTCGCGGCCAGCCTAGCGCGGCGATCGGCAAGAACAAGACGTTTACGAAGTGCTAACCATGTTCGGTCCGGCCCGGAACGCATCCCCGGACCGGCTGTTGCCCTTCCAGGGAGTAAGTGATGCGCAATCTTCAAACCATTGACGTCGCGTTGGACGAGATGCTGGTCAATCTCGCGGCGATCGTGCTGCGGCTGTCAAAGCCCGAGGTGACGCGAACCCCGGAGGCGCGGCGCGCATTGGCGCAATCGGTCCACCAATACGCGGTCTGCGCGGCACGCTCGACGGACCCGCGCGTCCACGAATTGAAATCGGAACTGGAGGGGACGCTGAAGCCGAGCCTGCGCATCGTCGCGATCAACGGCGTGAAGGTGTCGTAGTCAGACCGTCTTCGCCTTCGCGCGCGTCCGCCGCTTGCACGTGCCCGGCAGCTTTGCCGCGAGAAAATCGGCGAGCGCTTCGACGCGCGCGGGGCGCGGGCCGCCAGGCGGCGTCACCAGGTGCACGGCGCCTTCGGCCTGCTTCCAGTCCTTCAGGATCACCTCGACCTCGCCGGAGGAGATGGCCTCGCCGACGATGAATTCGGGAAGCTCGGCGATGCCGAGGCCGGCGATCAGCGCCGGCATCACCGCTTCACCGTTGTTGACGCGGAGTTGACCGCCCGGACGCACGCTTGCCTGCTCGCCGGCGGAATTGGTGTAGTGCCAGACATTGGGCGTGGAGAGATAGGCGTAGCTGAAGCATTTGTGCTCGGCCAGATGCATCGGATGCGTCGGGCGGCCGTGACGCTTGAGGTAGGACGGCGCCGCCACCGTGAAGCGCGGCATGGTGAACAGCCGCCGCGCGATCAGCGAGGAATCCGGCAGCCGCGCGATCCGCACCGCCATGTCAAAACCCTCGCCGATCAGATCGATGGTCGCATCGCTCAGATGCAGATCGACCGAGACTTCCGGATAGGTCTCGAAGAACTCCGGCAACAGCGGCGCCACCGCCTTGATCCCGAACGTCATGGGCACGGCGAGCCGCACCAGGCCGCGCGGCGCCACCGATTGCGCCAGCGCCTCGTTCTCCGCCGCCTCGCCATCGACGAGCAGGCGCGTCGCGCGCTCGGCGAGCTTGTGCCCGGCATCGGTCAGCGCGAGCCGGCGCGAGGTGCGGTTGAACAGCCGGGCGCCGAGCCGCTCCTCCAGCCGGGTGACGGCCTTCGACACCGTCGCCTTGGACATCGCGAGCTCGCTCGCGGCCCCCGCAAACGACCGTAATTCCACGACTTTTGCGAAAATCGCGAGCGCCTCGAAATCGGGGAGTTTTGCCATGGGAGCGGGTCCGTAAGGAGTAATTCAGGAAACAATGCGTTTCAACAGTTTCTATTTCTATACCACAGGCGGAGGCTTATCCAAGCGTCATCAGAAATTCAGGAATGGAGAAATCCAATGACCAAGAAGCTCTCAGGCAAGGTTGCCCTCGTCACCGGCGGTTCGCGCGGCATCGGCGCAGCCTCAGCCCGCGCGCTCGCCGATGAAGGCGCGGATGTCGCCATCAGCTACGTCGCCTCGCCCGACAAGGCCGAAGCGGTCGTCACGGAGTTGAAGGCCAGGGGCGTCAAGGCTCGCGCTTTCAAAGCCGACCAGGCCTCGGCCAAGGACGTCACCAAGCTCGTCAACGACGTCGCCAAGGAATTCGGCCATCTCGATATCCTCGTCAACAATGCCGGCGTCGCCGCGGGCGGCGCGACCGACGATGCCAAGGCCGACACCGACGCGCTGGAACGCCAGGACCAGGTCAACGTGCATGGCGTGATCGCGGCGATCCGCGCCGCCTCGCAGCTGATGGGCGAAGGCGGCCGCATCGTCACGGTCGGCTCGATGCTGGCCGACCGCGCCTCGTTCCCCGGCCTTGCCGACTACGTCGCCACCAAGGCGGCCGTGGTCGGGTACACCAGGGGCGCGGCGCGCGACCTCGGCCCGCGCGGCATCACCGTCAACGTCGTGCAGCCCGGCTCGATCAACACCGACATGAACCCGGACGACGACCGCGACTTCGCGGAAGCCCAGCGCAAGCAGCACGCGCTCCAACGCTTCGGCCGCCCCGAGGAAGTCGCCGCCGGCGTTGTCTTCCTCGCAAGCCCGGAGGCCTCCTTCGTCACCGGCACCGTGCTCAATGTCGACGGCGGGTTTGGCGCGTAACGCCAAACCCCTCCCCTCCAGTCAGGAACCCACATCCATGATCGAACTCAGACCTTTCGCAAAGCTCGGCGGCGCCGACCACGGCTGGCTCAAGGCCAAGCATCACTTCTCCTTCGCCAGCCACTACGACCCGAACAACATGGGTCACGGCTCCTTAAGGGTGTGGAACGACGACGAGATCGCGCCGAACACGGGCTTTCCCGCCCATCCCCATGCCAACATGGAAATCATCACCTATGTGCGCGAGGGCGCGATCACCCACCAGGACAACCTCGGCAACGAGGGACGCACCGAGGCGGGCGACGTGCAGGTGATGAGTGCCGGCAGCGGCATCCGTCACTCCGAGTACAATCTCGAGCCGAGCAAGACCCGGATCTTCCAGATCTGGATCGAGCCTGTGGCGCGCGGCGGCCAGCCGACCTGGGGCTCGAAGCCGTTCCCGAAAGGGGACCGCTCCGGCAAGCTCGTCACCATCGCGAGCGGCTTCAAGGACGACACGGACGCACTGCCGATCCGCGCCGATGCGCGGGTGCTCGCCACCACGCTGAAGGCCGGCGAAAGCGCGGAGTACGAGCCGCAGACGTCGCGGCATCTCTACCTCGTGCCCGCGGCAGGCTCGGTCGAGATCAACGGCGTGCGCGTCAACGCCCGCGACGGCGCCGCGATCCGCGACGAGAGCAGGTTGAAGATCACGGCGCTCGAAGACTCCGAGCTCGTGCTCGTCGACGCGGCTTAGCGGCGGCGAGCTACATCATCTTCCGTCATTCCGGGATGGCGCGAAGCGCCAGACCCGGAATCTCGAGGTTCCGGGTTCGATGCTTTGCATCGCCCCGGAACGACGGAGCAATCACGAACACTCACTGATCACCCAACGGAGACCACCATGACCAAAGTTCTCGTCCTCTATTATTCCGCCTATGGCCACATCGAAGCGATGGCCAACGCCGTTGCCGAAGGCGCGCGCGAGGCCGGCGTCACCGTCGACATCAAGCGCGTGCCCGAGCTGGTTCCGGCCGAGGTCGCCAAGGCCTCGTACTACAAGGTCGACCAGGCCGCTCCGATCGCCAAGATCGAGGACCTCACCAATTACGACGCGATCATCGTCGGTACCGGCACGCGCTTCGGCCGGATGGCCTCGCAGATGGCGAACTTCCTCGACCAGGCCGGCGGGCTCTGGGCCAAGGGCGCGCTGCACGGCAAGGTCGGCGGCGCCTTCACGTCCAGCGCGACCCAGCATGGCGGCCAGGAGACGACGCTGTTCTCGATCATCACCAACCTCCTGCATTTCGGCATGGTCGTGGTCGGCATGAACTACGGCTTCGCCGGCCAGATGAAGCTCGACGAGGTCACCGGCGGCGCGCCCTACGGCGCCACCACGATCACCGGCGGTGACGGCAGCCGCCAGCCCAGCGCCAACGAGCTCGCCGGCGCGCGCTATCAGGGCCGCCAGATCGCGGAGACCGCCAGGAAACTCCATGGCTGAGCGGCACGGCTGAGCTCCACGGTTAAGCTGCGCGGTTAGGCTTGACGATCGACCGCATGGCTGATGCGACACGGGCGGCATTCTCTTTCGGGAATGCCGCCCCATCTACGTATTCAGGGATATTTGACCAGAAGCGATACGAATGGCTTTCGAACTCTTGTTGATTGCGCAGATGATCCGCAGGCCCGCCCAGGCGCTTGCGCGGCGTTGGTATTGCCGCAGCCTGTTCCGCGCCTCGCGCGGCCGGCTTCACTGTGCAGGTTGCACGGGATCGTGAGACGGCAATCCCCCTAGGCCTGCGTGATGTCGGCGTGAGGCTGAACTGACTCCGTCGAGATGGGCGCCGGCGCCGTCGACAGCCACCAACCCTCACCGGCGAACCAGCACGTCTGGTCGGGAGCGCCTTTCCTCCGCAACGACTGCACGCTCTCCCATCCTCTTGCGAACGCCTCGGCCAGGCGCCGGCCGGCCTCCACATCCTGCAATCCTGCGCAGCCTATGAACTGGGCCCGGCTGAGAAATTTCGCCGGCCAGATCGCGTCGTCGTCAGGACGCGTGATCATTAACATACCGCCGTGCATGCCTTCCGGCGCCAACGGAAACACCAGCCGCCCGCCGGGCCGTAGCGCCTCGAGCCACTCCGTGGCCGGCTGCGCCGCGCCGGCGCAGACATAGATCACATCCGCAGCCGGCAGATCGGACGCGATGCCCGAACGGTCGTGCACATCCGCATGGGCGATATCCCTGAGATTTTCGCGCGCCAGTCCTGCCAGACGCTGGTCGATCTCGTAGGCATGGACGCGGCCGCCGGGTCCGACGAGATGCGCGAGGATCGCGGTGTAGTAGCCGCTACCCGCACCGATCTGGATCACAGTCTCGCCTTCCTTCACGGCGCAGCCGCTGAGCCAATGGGCGTGCGCACCGGGCATCCCGATATTGAGGCCACGCGCGCTGTCGAGCGCCAGCAGCGTGTTCTGATAGATGAACGCGGGATCATCATCGGGCGTCACGACATAGGGATGGCCGCCGAGACAGATCGACCACGGCCCGGGCCCGACGAAAGGCTCGCGCCTGACGGTCCGAAAGGCCTCCTCGATACGGGGATCCGCGGCCCTCGCCGCGGCGCAGATCAGCTGCGCATAGAATGCGCGATATTTTGCCGAACGATCTTCCATGTCGCCTCCGTGAAACGGAGACGACGATAACACAACGATTGCGATATTCGAGCGACATCTGCAATCGGGGGGCGCGTGCTCTAGCGCGTTCCCTTGCCCATCGCCCGCGCCGCGACAGCGGCCAGCCTGGGATGGCGGCGCAGGCCCTGCGCGGCATGGTCGCGCCATGCGTAAGGAGCGCCGCGCCAGGACAGCGCGACGCTGGCGTCGGTCAGCGCGACCTTCTCGGCGCCGAAGCGGCGCTTGTAGCCCTGGTTGCCGATGCTGAGATCGAAACGGCGCACGCCCTCCGCATGCAGCGCCGCCATGGTGCGCTCGGTGACGAGCAGCCCCGGCGAGCAGCTCGACCATGAATCGCCGGCGTGGCTGATCCGCAGCAGGAAATAGGTCGCGCCATGCCTGACGCCGAACGTGGTGGCAACGACGCCCTCGTCGCACACCAGCGCCGAGATGACGGCATAACCATCCGCGACACCCTGGCGAGCGACGTCGCGATAGAATCGGGCATGCGTGTCGTCGTTGAGGACGAACCGCGAGCCGAGCTTGCGCATGCGCGCCTGCTGCTGCGCGTCCATCACGTCCAGCAGCTCAAGCGCGCGCGCGACATCCGTGGCGATCTCGAACCGCGCGCCGGCATGACGGCTGAACACGCGCCAGCAGCGCGGCATCTGCATGCGCTTGATCGAGGCCTGATAGCCGTCATAGTCGTCGCCCGTCAGCACGAGATTGCCGTTCAGCGAGCTGGATCCGATACGGCCGAGCGACACCAGCGGGTTCGGCTTGCCGCCGACATGCGCCGGCATCTTCCTCAGGCGCAGCAGGTCGAAGCGATCGGGCAAGGCGCAGAGCGCGTCGACCAGCGCCTTGCCGATCGCATCCATCGCCGCCGCATCCAGCACGGCATCGAGCGCCAGGATCGGCGCGTTGTTGTCGGAGACGCCGAGGTCGGCGAACTCGACGACGCGGATGCCGCGCCTGATATGGCTGATCATCGGCACCACCGCGATGTCCTTGCCGGTCGCGGCATCGGAGATCACAGCGATCAGCGGCGCGAGATCGTGAAACGCCTCGTACCAGGCGCCGAGCCAGTATCCATGCTGGAACGCGGTGCGATGCCCGCCATTCAGGCGCAATGCGGCCTGCCGCCAGTCACGCACGAAATCGACCGCGATTCCCGACGTGCTGGACACCCGATCATCTGGTTGCTCGACGCTGAGAAACGCCATCCGCGGGTCATACAGTGACTGAATGTTTCCAGATAGATTATGTTTTGCCGCAGTCCACAAGTGACGTCACCGCATATCGTTAAGCGGATGCCATTACGGCCGTCCCGGCTGCGACAAGCTGTCAGCGCGCGGCTCCGTTTGTTCGACGCACTGGAACCTGGCCAGGAAATGCAGACCGGCCGCGGCAAGCGCGAACATGAACCAGATCGGATTCTGCCGTTCGAGCAAGAAGGTCTCGGTGGTCCCGTAGTACAGGCCGAACAGCCACACGGTCAGGAACAGTTTGACCAGCGCGGCGCTGCGGTTGTGGGCCTGGGCCGACTGGAAATTACGGAGCGGCGCGAGCACGAAGACGAGGACGACGAGCAGCAAGCCCGGCAGGCCGATGGTGACCGCGAGGTCGAGATAGCTGTTGTGGCTGTGCGCGGCGGACGTCGCCCATTCGGCGCCCTGGGCGGTCTGCCGCGCCGTCACGTCGTCCCAGAAGGCCGCATAGCCGTGGCCGATGATCGGCTTTTCGGCGACGGCCGCGAGCGCGAACTCCCAGATGTCGGAACGGCCGGTGAAGGTGGGATCGAGAGGAAGCAGCCGCGTCATGGCGCCGAGCGACGGGCTCACGACACTGCCGACCGTCAGCAGGTTCATCACGATCAGCGGGACGAAACACATGAGCCGCTTCAGCCACGGGCTTGGCGTGGCACAGACCAGCGACGCGAGGGCGTAGATCGCAAGGCACAGCACCGACGACGTCTTGCCGCCGGTGAAGATCAGGAAGATGCCCGCCAGCGCGGCGATCGCCGGTCCCATCACGAACGACCCGACGCTGCAGAGGTAGATGCCGACATAGACCAGGATGGTCATCACGGGAGATGCGACGTTCTTGTGGCCGAAACTGCCGCGCCAATCGCCGGCAAGCTGCGGCTCGGTGACGTCGAGCGCGGTGTGCATGGAATATTGCGGCGCGAGGAAGACGCCGAGATAGCACAGCACCAGCAGCACGAGCGCGGCAGCGCCGAGGCACAGGTTGAAGCTGCGCTGCGTCGGCGGCAGCAATGGCAACAGAACGGCGAGCGACGTCACGCTGGCCGCGAGCACGAAGCGCTGCATCGAGACGCCGCGGCTCTCTGAGAAGACGATGTTGATCAGCAGCCAGCCGACGAGGCAGAGATGCAGCGGGGTCACCAGGCTCTTCAGCGCGGGCGCATCCGTGGCGGCGACGAGCAACGCGGCGATTGCAGCCAGGAGGCCGAAGGAGATGTAGGTGAGCGCCATTCGTCCGCCGACGACGGTGGTGACGTCGGGATTGCGCAAATCGGGAAACGGATCGAGCGTCACCAGCACGAGGAGGAGGGCCGCAACCGCGACGAGGCAGCGCGCCGCCAGCACGGCATTCAGACCGGCAAGCCCATCGCGCAGGACGTGGCCGAACGATCGGGCCTCGACGTCGGTCATGTCAGCGGCACTGCGATCCATGGCTCAAGGCCGGCCTGGTGAACCCCGGGGAAGCAAGCGACAAGTCTTAGCTCGTCCTCGTTAACCATCCGTCAACCAGCAGGCCGGACGCGTCGGACGCCTTCTGCCGCCGCGCCACGCTTCGCGCGATCTCGTAATATTGCAGCGCTCGCTGTTCCAGCGTGAGATTGTCGAGCACAAAGCCGCGCGGATCGAACGCGTCAGCGGCGCAGCCGGTCCAGAAATCGTCCCAGCCCGCCTCGAACCCGGCGGCGTCGACGAACCTCGTGCCGCAACGGTGATCCCAGTACGGCACCGACGACACCGGTTCGAACTTCACGCGATGCGGATAATAGTCGGGGTCCCGCCACGGGCCGCCAGGGTCCCAGGCGAACACCGGCACGCCGCAGGCCAGCGCCTGCTGATAGGCGATGCCCTGGCTTTCGTTCTGGCACAGGAAGATCATCGCGCGCGAGCGCGCCAGCGCGGCCTGATACTCCTCCTCCTTGTAGCTGCCGTAGCGCAGCTCGGTGAACGAGCGCCCCTCCTTGAGCAGCCGGGCGCGGACAGGCTCGATCAACTCCGGCGCATAGCGCTCGCGGTCCCAGTGGACCTTGTCGTAGATCAGCACGTCGACGGTCTTCTGCGAGGCGCGCGACGGCGCCCAGAGATCCGTGTCGATGCCGACGGGCCAGGCCTCCGTGTCGGGCCAGTACGGCCGGTACATGTCGGCGTACCACTGGCCGGGCACCACGACCTTCTTCACCGGCAGGCGCTTGAACAGGTCGGGATCGTCGAGCGGATGATTGTGGGCGGCGACACCGAGCAGGATCGGATTCTTCCACGCGAACTTGTCGAGCAGGAAGGTGCGACCGATGATGCAGGCGACTTCCTCGGGATGCTGCGCGACGTAGCCGTAGTCGTTGACGCGGTAGCGGATGCCGAGCCGATCGAGCCCCGCGCAGAGATTGAGGAACACGCGAAGCTGCCCGCTCATGCGCGGCTCCCCGAGCAGCATGCGGCGCGCCATGCGCCGCAGATGCCGGTCGCCGGGAAACCAGCGGTCGTCCTTGTCCTCGTAGAAAAGGTTGAGGACCATGTCGTCGGGATCGTAGTCGAATGTCTTTGCGGGCACTGGAATCCATCCGCGGCAGCCGAGTGCGCATTCTCGCATGGGACCGGCTGTCGCACTCTTCCAAGTTTGCGACAGGCTTAATGCCAACGGCTTAACGTTATTCTGCGAATCCGGCGTCGCGCAGGCCTTCCGAGAAACGATTTGGCCGTAATGCGGGTATCATCCGCAGCGGCCAAGGTTGCCATCGATCGCATCTGCAGATGCGCCCTGGTTAACGAATCCTTAAAGCGAGCCGCAGCTTGATCACCGCCGAAGACGTTCTCGATTTACCGGTCAGCGCACGCGTGGCGACGCAAGCGCGCCTCCCGCTGCCGGTGGGCTCGACCACGTCGGTGTCCGTCGTCATTCCCGCCAAGAACGTTGCGGCCTATGTCGGCGAAACCCTCGCCAGCGCGCTGGCGCAAGGCGAGGTGACCGAGGTGATCGTCGTGGACGACGGTTCGACCGACAGCACCATCGCGATCGTCCGCGCCATTCGCGACCCGCGGCTGCGCCTGATGACCAACGATTCCGCCGGCGTATCGGCCGCGCGCAATCTCGGCGCCCGACATGCCAGCGGCGAGTGGCTCCTCTTCCTCGATGCCGACGACCGCCTGCGCCCCGGCGCGGTCGCGGCACTGCTGGCGGCAGCTCGCGGAGCTCCGCGCGCCGTCCTCGTCTACGGTGACTACAACACGATCGACAGCGAGGGACGGCAGGTCGGCCGGCGCGACCTCTTGAAAGGACGCCGCAAGCCCTCCGGCGACGTGCTGACGCGGCTCGCGGCCGGCAATTTCATCGTCAATGGCGGCATCGCGCTCGCGCGTGCGGAGGCCTTCCGCGCCATAGGCGGCTTCGACACCTCCCTCAGATATTGCGAGGATTGGCACTGCTGGTGCCGCCTTGCTGCGATCGGCGAGTTCGAGTTCGCACCAAAGCTTCTGCTCGACTATCGCCTGCACACGGCCAACACCATGAACGCGGCTGTGCGGACACCGCAGGATTTCTTCCCGGCGATCGCGCGGGTCTTCGACGACGGACTGATCCTCGCGAGATTGCCCGAGGGCACGGCAGCCCGGCTGCGGCAGGCGGCCGAGATTCATCTCGTCACCTATTCGGCGATGCAGGCGGTCCGCTTCGGCAGATATCGCCAGGCCTTCATCTATCTCGGGATGGTCGGCCGCCGCTCGCTCAAATCGCTGCCGCGCTCCGCGCTCAGGGTTGCCCTCGCCTGCTTTGGCATTTAGTCCGCCGCCACGGCGTCAGGACACGATCTTCGAGGCCTCATAGGGCTTTGGCTCGATGCCGAGCGCTGCCAGCAAGGAGCCGAGCGCGACCATCACGGGATGCATCGCGACGACGGCTTTCGACGTCGCCAGCAGGCGGGCCGCGCGTAGTAAAGACAGCGGCAGCCGGCCGAGCATCTGCGCAAACACCCGCACCCGCGCCGCCACGCCCTGCGCGGCCTTGTACTGCACACGGTAATTGATCGCGCCGATACGCAGACCGCGCTTTGCGATCCAGCCGAGGCTGGTGCGGCTTTGTGGCACGGTCTCGGTGATGACCGCCTCTGTCGTCCAGTGGAACGTCATGCCGGCATCGCGGCAACGCACGAAGAAGTCGCAGTCGCCGCCGCCGAGGAAGTTGAAGCGCAGATCGAAAGCCGGACTGCCGAGCCGGTCGAACGCCGCACGCGTGATCAGGCAATTGCCGCAGCCATAGATCAGCGGCACCGCGCCGCTGTAGTCATAGGCAGGGCGGAAGGCGGGATGACGCGAAAGCCAGGGCTGGCTGTCATCGTCGAAGTCAGGCAGCACCGGCCCGCCGACCACATCGGCGCCGGTCGCCTCCGCGGTGCGAACCATCAGCTCGAGCCAGTCGGGCGAGGCGATCTCGTCGTCGTCGATCATCAGGAAGCGGGTCGCAGCGGGAAACAGCGCCTGCGCCGTCTCGAACGCAGCGTTGATCGCCTGACAGTTACCCTGCCGCTGCTCGACAAGGCAGATGCCCTGGAGCCGGCCGTCGGCGAGATACTCCGCGGCAACCGGCGCGCTCTCGCGCCGCGCGGCATCGTTCTCCACCATAACGACGGCGAAGGAACGCGGGGTTCGCTGGCTCGCGAGCGATTCCAGCGTCAGCCGCAGATGCTGCGGGCGGCGGAAGCAGGGAATGCAGACAACAATGCCGACCGACAGGTCGATGACGCGAGAGCTCGCCGCGATCTCCCGGTTGGGATCGTGCACGGCATCCGAGAGCCGGCTGGCGGACAGGTCTGTCGGGATCAGCGTCATGGCGTTCTAGATGCCCGAGATATGTTGAAAAAGCCCTGCGTCAATCGCATCAGCCGGTGACGTCCCGCGAGGACACAGTGCCACGGGACAGATGCGTGCCAAAGTGAACGGCCGGACCGAGGCGCGAAACGGCACCATTCCGCGGATCTCTCGACAATGCAGACCTGCCGCCATGCGCTTAACCGCTTTCGCGTGTTTTCCCTGCCAATCCATGCGCACGTGGTACTGCAAGTCGCAGTCCATCGGCCGCGGACGGCGCGACAGGGACAATGCTGTAGTTAACGGCCATGCGCATTAACCCGACCGTAAGCACCGCGACCGGTGAAGCGTCGCGGCACCAGATTTGCTCTTCGGGCATGCGAGACTTTTCCTGTAAATTTGAGTCGAACAAGCGCGGTCAGAAAATATGAACAAGCCAGCCACGATCGATTTCGCGACAGCTACGGCGATCCAGATCCCCGCGGCCACCGCGCAAGCCCAGGCGCTGCACGATCTGGTCCCCGGCGAAGCCCGCGACAGCCTGCTCGCCGTCCACGACGTACTGCGCCGCGAACTGCCGCAGGGCCGGCTCGCCATCTATGAAGCCGGCGGCGGCTCGTGCAGCGTTCTGCCGCCGGAATTGCTGAGCCGCAGCCAGGTCACCGTCGTCGACATCGACGAGGACCAGGTCCGCAACAACACCTACGCGGACGAAGCCATCCTCGGCGACGTGCAGACCTACCGCTTCGGCCGCGAGACCTTCGATCTTGTGATCTGCTACAACGTGATCGAGCATCTGCCCAACGTCGACGCTGCGCTCCTCAATTTTCGCGACGCACTCAAGCGCGGCGGGATGATCCTGATCGGCGCGCCCAATCCGCGCTCGCTGTCCGGCGTCGTCACCAAGTACTCGCCGCACTGGTTCCACGTCTGGTTCTACCGGCACATCCGCGGCATCAGGGATGCCGGCCTGCCCGGCGAACCACCGTTCCCGACCTTCTTTCATCCGCTGGTGACGTTGCCTCGGCTCGAAGCGTTTGCGGCCGCCAATGGCCTCGAGATGACCTATCGCCGTGAGGTCGAGAGTCCGCGCTATCCCGAGATGCGCCGGCGCAAGCCGCTGTTCGCAGCTCTGGTCGATGCCGGCGCCGCAATGCTGAACGCCGTGCTCCCGCGCGGCACCGACGTTCGCCGCGGCGATTATCACGTCATCCTGCGGAAGAGCTGACAATCATGGCGCGCGCGCGGTCCATCGCAGGACGAGCGAAGCCTGGCGGCCTTGCTGCGCGCGGTAACGAACCGTTAATCCCTTGGGGACCCCGGCATCGCGAGTGTCACAGTGACGCGCCGAGGCGCGGCGTGCGCTTAAACGCTTTGTTTGCCATTTCGGTGAATAGTCCCTCAATGAGTATGGTTAATTTTCCCTGTTGCGTTGATTGGGCACCTATATCCCGGGTGCGTGGCGTAAAGCGAAGAGTAACCCCTCAGCCCGCGGTCGTTGGAATGAAAGCTGGGGACTATGCTTGACTACAACCAGCCGATAGATCGGGCCGGACCGGAGGCCCCGCGACAACGGCCTCAAACCGGCTTCAACGTGCTGGAGCTCGTCAATCTGCTCTGGCGGCGGAAGATCGCGATTGCCGCTGCCGCACTCCTCGGTGCGACGCTTGCCGTCACCGTGGGCAAGAGCGTGACGCCCCGCTACACCGCCACCGCCCAGCTCTATGTCGACCCGCGCGAGCTTCAGCTGGTCGATCGCGAGCTCACGCCGCGTGCCCAGGACGTCTCCGGCATGGCCATGGTGGTGGAGAGCCAGGCCCGCCTGATCACCTCGAACAGCGTGCTGCTCCAGGTGATCCAGCAGGCCGGCCTCGACAAGGACCCCGAATTCGGCGACGGTGATGCCAGGAGCCTGATGTCGTCGCTGCTCGGCCTGATCGGCCTTCAGCCCCGTGCGCCGTCCGCTGCGGAAACGAAGGAAGTGCAGCTCGCGGCGCTCGACGCGCTGAACCGGCACATCACGGTCCGCAAGACCGAGAAGAGCTTCATCGTCGACATCGAGGTCTGGTCGACCGATCCGGCGAAAGCGGCGATGCTCGCCAACACGCTGACCAGCGCCTACCTCGCCGAATCCCGCAACTCGCAGGCTTCGGCCGCGCGACGCGCCACCAACGATCTCTCCGGCCGCCTCAAGGAGCTTCGCGAGCGGTTGCGCAGTGCCGAGACCGCGCTCGCCACCTACAAGGCCCAGAACAATTTCGTCGGCACCCAGGACGCGCTGATCAGCGACCAGCAGCTCTCCGCCAGCAATCAGCGGCTTTCCGCGGCCCGCGCGGCGACAATGGACGCACAGGCACGGCTCGACCAGATCGAGGCGAGCCGGCGCACCGCTGCAGATGCCGGCGCGAATTCGGAGGCGCTGCAATCGCCAACCATCGCGAACCTGCGCGCGCAATATGCCGACGCCCGCAAGAAGTACGCGGAGCAGGCCGGCGAGCTCGGCCCGCGCCATCCGGCGTTGCGCCAGACCGAGAAACAGGTCGAGGATCTCAAGCGCACCATCAACGAGGAGATCGATCGCTTCGCGCAGTCCGCCAAGAACGATCTGACGCGCGCCCGCGACTACGAGGCCTCTCTGAACCGGGCGCTGGAGGCGCAGAAGCGGCAGAGCGTGCAGCTCAGCCAGGCCGCCGTGCGCCTGCGCGAACTCGAGCGCGAGGCCGATGCCAGCCGCGACGTCTATCAGTCCTTCCTCAAGCGCTCGCGCGAGACCGAGGAGCAGGAGACCCTGAACACCTCGGCGGCCCGCGTCATCGGCGAAGCCACCGTGCCGCAGCGGCGCTCGTTCCCGCCGGCGATGAGCCTGTTCGCCATGATCGGCTTCATCTTCGGCGCGCTCGCGGCTTCGAGCTGGTTCGTCGCGGCCGAGCTCCTGTTCGCCGGCGCCCCCACGCCGGCCCGCCGTGAACGCACACCGGCGCCGCAAGGTCCCCGAGCACCAGAGACGACGCGGACTTCGGAGATTGCCCGGCCTCAGCAGGCATCGCGCACTCCGGAAGTCGCGCAGGCTCTGCCGGAAGTTGCCGCGCCATCGCTGCAGCCCTCGATGGTCGAAAGGCCCCTGATCGAAAAGCCGCTGATCGCGCGCCTGCAGGAGGCCGATGTCATCCACACGCTGGGTGCCATTCTCGCCACCGGCGGCGGCGTCGACCTGACACGGCTGGGCTGGCCGACGCTGCGCCCCGGCTTTCCCCTCACGACGCTACTCAATGCCTGGCGCGACATGCGCGCCGCGGTGGCCCGGCGCGCCGGCGGCAAGGCGATGCCGGTGATCGCGCTCATTGGTGCGAGCGAGACCACCGGGCGCAGCGTGACCGCGCTGAATTTCGCGCTCGCGGCCGCGCGTGACGGTGCCCGCGTCCTGATGATCGATGCCGACCATCAGGCACGCTCGCTCTCGAACAAGGTCACCCGTCCCGGCAAGAGCGAGCCGAGCGCGCTCGGCTGGCTCTCGATCGGCAGCAAGACCGCGCGCGAGATCAAGACGGTGAACGGCATTTCGGTGCTGCCGGCCGCCGAAGGCGACGCGGGCAAAGCGGCCGAGGCCATCCGCAAGGCGATTTCGCAGGCGCGCGCCGCCGGCGGCTATGACCTCGTGGTCCTCGACGGCCCCGCGATGCCGCTCCCGGCCGGCGGCCGCAAGCTGCTCGACGATGCCGACGCACTGGTTGCGGTACTGCCGACCAGCCTCGACATCAACGACAGCCTGGAAGAGATCCTGAGCACGCTCGGCCGCGCCGAGCGCAAGCTCGTCGGCGTCGTGCTCGACGAACTCGCGCCCGCAACCCAGGCGCGCCAGCGAGGCAGACAATATGCTTGAGCGCCGCGTCAATCTGGACGGCCGGGCCGCAACCGCCGACGTGCCGCGGATCACCGTCGGCGGCCTTCGCATGGCCGCGCTCGACCTGGAAGCGACCGCCGACTTCATGATCGAGGCGACCGATCCGCGTCATCGCATCGGCCGTCCGTTGCACCTGACCTCGGCCAATGGCGAGGTGCTTGCGCGCTGCTCGACCGAGCCGGAGACCGAACGCCTGTTCCGCGGCGCCGACCTGATCAACGCCGACGGCCAGCCGCTGGTGGCGGCCTCGAAGCTGCAATCCTGGTTCCCGCTGCCCGAGCGCGTCGCGACCACGGACCTGTTCCACGTCGTCGCGCGCAAGGCCGAAGCGGTCGGCCGCACCTTCTACATGTTCGGCGCCAGCGAGGCCGAGAACGCCGCGGCGGTCGAGAACGTCCGGAAGATGTATCCGAACCTCAAGATCGTCGGGCACAGCCACGGCTATCTGCGCGGCGAGGCCCTGCGCGCGAAGGTCGAGGAGATCAACGCGCTCGCGCCGGACTATCTCTGGGTCGCGCTCGGCGTGCCCAACGAGCAGGCATTCGTGGAGCAATACACGCCGTTGCTGACCAATGTTGGCGTTATCAAGACATCGGGCGGCCTTTTCAACTTTTTGTCGGGCAGCCGGTCCCGCGCGCCGCAATGGATGCAGAAATTCGGACTCGAATGGGCCTGGCGCACTTGGCTCGAGCCACGCCGCCTGTTCTGGCGCTATTTGACCACCAACCCCCGCGCACTCTATCTTCTCTTCAGCCGCAAACGGCCTTCCAATCGCTGAGAGAAGAGTAGAAGACGATATGACCGACCGACCGACCGTCCTCGTCACAGGGGGCGCGGGCTATATTGGCTCGCATGCCTGCCGCGCACTGTCTGCCGCCGGCTATCAGCCCGTCGTTTATGACAATCTCTCGACAGGTCATCGCAGCTTCGTCGCCGGCCCCCTGGTGATCGGCGACCTGCTCGACGGTGCAGCATTGGCGCGCGCCTTCGCCGACCACAAGGTCACGGCGGTGATGCATTTCGCGGCGGCGAGCCTCGTCGGCGAATCCATGACCGATCCGCAGAAGTACTACATCAACAATGTGCAGGGCACGCTGTCGCTGCTCCAGGCGATGCGCAACGCCGGCTGCCATCGCATCGTGTTCTCCTCGACCGGCGCCGTCTACGGCAACGCCGATTCCAAGGAGCTGCCGGAAGACTTTCCCTGCGCGCCGATCAATCCCTATGGCGCCTCGAAATGGATGATCGAGCGCATGCTCGCCGACTATCGCGCGGCCTATGGCTTCGGCGCGTTCTGCCTGCGCTATTTCAACGCCAGCGGCGCCGATCCGGCCGGCGGCATCGGCGAACTGCGCGACAACGAGACCCATCTCATTCCGCGGGCCATGATGGCCCTGCAGGGCCATGTCGACTTCGCTGTGTTCGGCGACGACTACGACACGCCCGACGGCACCGCGATCCGCGACTACATCCATGTCACCGACCTCGCCGCCGCGCATGTCGCGGCGCTGAAGCTGCTGGAACAGGGACATGCCGGCGGCAGCTTCAATCTCGGCACCGGCTCCGGCTTTTCGGTGCGCGAGATCCTCAACGCCATCAGGCAGGAGACCGGGCGCGAGGTGCCGCACACCGTCAAGCCGCGCCGCGCCGGCGATCCCACCTATCTGGTCGCCGACCCGTCCGCCGCGCGAAAAGTTCTGAACTTCGTGCCGCGTCACTCTGACCTGCCTACGGTCATCCGCACCGCCTGGGCCTGGCACCAGAAGGCACATCCGTTCAGGTCGCGTTAGGTAATCGTAACACCCGCACCTTGCCTGCCGTCCCTCCAAACGGCTAGAATGGACGTTCGCTGCCCCCGTCGGCGCATCGCTGACGGCCGCATTTCAGGCATTGCCGACGATGATGTCGGCATGCATGGCTCGGCCAATTTGCGCGAGCCAGCTTTTTCCGAGCGTCAAGGCCACGATCAAATCCGCGCGTCGGCCTGTCATCGGGCGCGGATTCCGGGAGTATCGACCGCATGCATCAGGCTGCACGCCTGGAGTTCGAGCGCGTGATGGATGAGTTCGTTCGCTGGCATGTCGTGCCCGGGGACGAGCGCTCGCCTGCGCCTGCCTGGTGGTGGGGGCCTGCCATGGCGGTGGTCGACGACCACGAGCCGATGAGCGGCGCATGGTGCTCCGAGCTCGGCTTGAACGAAGGCGCGAGCTTCGCCGACGGTGCGCGCACGATACTCGCGCTGTTCGTCGAGCAGACCTCGCTGACGGGGCCGCAGGATTTTCCGCGCAAGGCCGAGGCCACGGATCACGAGGTCCGCGAATTGCACCCGCAACCGTCAGACGACAGCGCGTTTCAGCCGTAACGCGGCGGCTTCGCGGGCGACGGGATCCGGCTCCGGCTGGAGCGGCGGCGCGATCGGCAGAACCATCGGCCGCAGCAGTTCGGCCATCTGCCGGGCCGGCAGCGGCTTCGAGATCAGGAAGCCCTGCATCTCGTCGCAGCCATGGGTGCGCAGGAACGCTTCCTGCTCGGCGTTCTCGACGCCTTCGGCGACGACGGTCATGCCGAGCGCCTTGCCCATGCTGATGATCGCCTGCGCGATCGCCTGGTCCTCTGAATCCTGCGGCAGGTCACGCACGAAGGAGCGGTCGATCTTGATGGTGTCGATCGGGAAGTGCTTCATCAGCGACATCGACGAATAGCCGGTGCCGAAATCGTCGATCGCGAGGCGGATGCCGCGGCTCTGGATGGCGTCGAGCACCTTGAGCGCGCGCCCGACATTGCGCATCATCATGCTCTCGGTGACCTCCAGCTGGAGCAGCACCGGCGACATGCCGGAGGCCGCCAGCGCCTCGTCGACATCCTGCAACAGATGTTCGTCGACGAACTGCCGCGGCGACAGGTTCACCGCCATCGACAGCGGCAACAGGCCGCGGCGCTGCCACGCCATCGCCTGCGCGCAGGCCTCGTTCAGTACCCAGCGGCCGATCGGCACGATCAGCCCGGTTTCTTCCGCAAGCGGAATGAACTGTGCCGGCGAGACGTTGCCGAGATCGGGATGTGCCCAGCGCAGCAGCGCTTCCACGCCGGTGATCTGGCCGGTCTCCATGTCGACCTTGGGCTGGTAGTTCAGCGAAAACTGCTCGCGCTCCAGCGCCCGGCGCAGCGCGCTCTCGAGCGACAGCCGCTCGATCGACTGCGTCTTCACTTCCTTTGAGAAGAAGCGGTAGCCGTTCTTGCCGTCCTCCTTGGCGAGATACATCGCCATGTCAGCGTTCTTGGTCAGCGTCTGCGCGTCGGAGCCGTTGGCCGGATACATCGCGATGCCGATCGAGGCCGTGGTGTGACACTCGTGGCCGGCCAGTTCCATGGGCTCGGCGAGCGCCGCGAGCAACCCGGTCGCAATCCGCTGCACGTCGTCGATCTCGCCGCACTGGTCGAGGATCACCACGAACTCGTCGCCGCCGAGGCGCGCCACCACGTCGCTTGTCCGCAGCGCACCGCGCAGCCGGTTCGCCACTTCGAGCAGGAGCAGATCGCCGGCCTCGTGGCCCAGCGAATCGTTGATGACCTTGAAGCGGTCGAGATCGATGAACAGAACCGCAAAACGGTGATCGTGGCGCTGCGCGGCGTCGATCGCCTCGCGCAGCAGCCCGTTGAAGGTCTCGCGGTTCGGCAGGTCGGTCAGGCTGTCATGCGAGGCGAGGTATTCGATCCGCTCGTCCGCCTGGTTCTTCTCGTCGGTGCGATCGAAATTCTCCATCGCAAAGGAGACGTTGTCGGCGAGACGCTGCAACAGCTCGACGAACTCGGACGTGAAGGTGCCCGGTTCGGTCGACATGTAGATCATGACGCCGACGGCCTGGTCGTGCGCGATGAGCGGAAACGCCGCGCCCGACCGTGCGCCGTCGCCGCGGACGACGGCATGGAAGACACGGACGCGATCGTCGTTGAGATAGTCGTTGCTGATGCAGGGCTGGCGCGTGCGGAATGCCGTGCCGCTCATTCCGCGCCCCTCGGGACGCTCGGGGTCGACGGAGAGGCGGATATTGCGCGTGGTGTCGGCGGACGGCCCGGCCGCGGCCACGATCTCGAGCTGGTCGCTGTCGGCCCTGGCCAGCGCGATCGTCGTCGAGGTGAACTTGGCGCCGTTCGATGCCGCGAGGCAGACGAGGTCGAACAGCTCGGCGCGCGACTTCGCCCGCATGATCGCCTCGTTGGTGGCGCTCAGCGCCGCGAACATGCGCGTCAGGCGCTCCTTCTGCGCCTCGGTGCGGGCCTTTTCCTCGGCCCGATCGAAATTGTCGAGCGCGAACGAGACGTTCTCGGCAAGCCGCCCCAAGAGCTGGATCAGGTCCGGCGTGAACGCGCCTTCGTCGACTGAAAGGAACAGCAGCACGCCGACCGCCTTGCTGCCGTTGCTGAGCAGCGGGAAGCAGGCCCCCGATCTCGTGCCCTGGATGCGCGCGATCTGGTGCCAATGCGCCGTGCGGATGTCGGTGAGAAGCTCGTTGGCGACGCAAGGGATGCGCGTGCGGAAGGCGGTGCCGGTCAACCCCCGGCCTTCCGGATCTTCCGCCGACGTCGAGAACCGCCACGACTTGACCTGGTAGCAGCTCTCACCCTTGGTCATGGCGATGTCGAGGTAATGTCCGGTTTCGTCCACCAGCGCGATGGTCGCGGAGGAGAAGGTGCCGCCGAGCACCGCGGCTTCGCAGACCACCTCGAACAATTCGGCGCGGGTCTTCACCCGCATGATGGCTTCGTTGGTCGCGCTCAGCGCCTCGAGCATGCCCCGCAGACGATTGCGCTGGATTTCGGCCTTGGCCTTTTCATCGGCGCGATCGAAATTCTCCAGCGCGAAGGCGACGTTGGCCTGAAGCTTGCGCAACAGCTCGACGAACTCGGGCGTGAAGGTACCGCGCTCCGGAGAATTGAACAGGAACACGCCCTCGACCCGGTCGCCATTCAGGAGCGGCAGCGCCGCGGACGACGCGATCCCGGTGCGGCGGGCGCTGGCCTGCCACGGCGCAATGCGGTCGTCGGCGAACACGTCGTTGCTGACCGAGGGCTGGCGCGTGCGGAACGCAGTGCCGGTCAGCCCGCGTCCCTCCGGCACCTGGTCGGAGGTGGAGAACTTGAAAGTGCGGACCTGATCGGCGTTCGGCCCATAGCTGGCGACCACGCGCAGCAGCTCGGCACGATGGTCGGCGAGCGCAATGGTGACCGAGGTAAACTTGGCGCCCTTCGCCGTCGCCTCGCAGACGAGGTCGAACAGCTCGGCCCGCGTCCGCGCGCGCAGGATCGCCTCGTTGGTGGCGCTCAGCGCCGCATACATGCGGGCGAGACGCTCTTCTTCCGCGGCGATACTGGCCTTCTCGGACTCACGGTCAAAATTCTCGATCGCGAACGAGACGTTCTCCGCCATGCGCAGGAGCAGCGCGACGACTTCCTCGTCCTTGGCCCATGACCTGCTGACGAAGGACAACAGCACGCCGACGCTTTCGCCGTGCTTGATCAGCGGCGCGACCACGCAGGCGGCGACACCGGTGTTGACGTTGGCCTGCTCCCACGGGGTTCCCCGGGTGCGGCTGGCGAGATCTTCCTCGATGACGGCCTTCTGCGTCCGGAACACCTCGCCGGAGATGCCCTTGCCATAGGGATTCTCCGGATCGATCGAATAGCGCGCCTGGGTGACCAGCTCCAGATTCTGTCCCGTAGATGCGACCGGCTTCATCCAGTGCGAACCCGGTTCGCGGAGCAGGACGATGGTCGCAAGCGACTTGCCGCCATGCACGGAGGCGTCGCACACGAGCTGGTAGAGCTCCTGCTCGGTCTTGGCGCGGAGAATGGCCTCGTTGGTGGCGCTGATGGCGCCGAACATGCGGTTGAGCCGCCGCGTCGCCCGCTCGCTGGTCTGCCGCGCCGTCTCACGCGCGAAATTGTCGAGGGCATAGGAGATGTTGGCCGACATGCGCTCGAACAGCGACACCATCTGCTCGTTCAGCGAGCCAGCTTCGCTGCGGGTCACGTACAGCACGCCGACGCTCTTGCCGTTGCAGAGCAGCGGCAACGCCGCCGCAGCGCCAATGTGGGCCCTGGCGGCGCCCTCGCGCCACGCCAGCGAGCGCGGGTCGTTCAGATAATCGTTGCTGACGCACAGCCTCTGATCGCGAAACGCCTCGCCGCCGACGCCCAATCCTTCCGGCGTGCCGGCGTCCGTGGTGATCTCGATCGAGCGCAGCCGCTGGATATCGTCGCCGCAGCCGGCCGCAAAGCAAAGCCGCCGGCCGTCCGGTCCCACCAGGAACACGGCCACGGCCAAAAAGTCCCCGCTCGAAAACCCGGCGTCGCAGACCTTCTGGTACAGCTCGTCCGGCGATTTCGCGTAGAGGATCGCTTCGTTTATGGCGCTCAACGCCGCAAAGGTGCGCGCGAGTGTCGTCGGCACGATCTCAGCTCCCGGGCATTTCTGCCTAATTTTCCCGGGTACTTTATGAACGGCCATCGCCTAAGTGGTCGTTATTGCGTGTCGCAAACCGTCGATCAGAGTGAACGAGCTGCGAACGACCCCCGCCAAACTGTCGAGAATACCGCCGGCCGGAACGAATCTTCGACCAAAGGCGCGCTCTCTTTACGAATTTGCAGCCCTGTATTGGTTTACGGGAGATTGATATCGGTCCTGCGCTTTGAGACGATGGTCCCCAACAAGCGCCCGCCAGCTATCATGATAAGGGCGATGACCGGGGAAACGCCATGCCGATCGTCAAGGCCGACCGCCTCACGCGCATCAGCGCCGCCCTGCTCCAGGCGGCGGGAGCTTCCCAGGAAGAGGCCGATGCGGTCGCGACCGGCTGCGTCAACGCCAATCTCGCCGGCCACGACTCCCACGGTGTGATCGCGGTTCCCACCTATATCGACCGCATCAAGGCCGGGCACATCGTTCCCGGCGCGACATGGACCATCATCCAGGAATCGCCGACCACGACCGTAATCGACGGCCATTGGGGATTTGGTTTCCACGTCAACGCCAAGGCAATGGCGCTGACGATCGAGAAGGCGAAGACGGCGAACGTCGCCGCCTGCACCGTGTTCCGGCAGAGCCATGTCGGCCGCCTCGCCGCTTATCCGCTGATGGCGATGCGCGAAGGCATGATCGGGATTGCAACCGCGGACTCCGGCCGCTCGCCGAAGCACGTGGCGCCGTTCGGCGGCAAGGAGGCGCGGCTCGGCACCAACCCGATCTCGATCGCGGTGCCGTCCGATCTCGATGCGCCGTTCTACCTGGACATGGCGACCTCGGCGGTCGCCGCCGGCAAGATCCAGCTCGCTGTGGCCCGCGGCGATAAGATCCCGACGGGATGGATCATCGATGCCGAGGGACGGCACACCAACGACCCGACCCAGTATCGCAAGGGCGGCGCGCTGCTGCCGCTCGGCGGCACCGAGGGCTACAAGGGCAGCGGGCTTGCCGCCATGGTCGAGGTGCTGTGCGGCCTGCTCACCGGTCTCGGCTTCGGCGTCGAGCCGACGGGGCGGCACAATGACGGCTGCTTCATGGCGGTGTTCAACGTCGCCGCGTTCCGCCCGCTGAAGGAGTTCAAGCGCGAGGTCGCCGAATTCGCGCGCTATCTGAAATCGACCCCGCCCTCCGAGGGCAGCACGGGCGTCTACTATCCCGGCGAGATCGAGGGCGTGCGCGAGCAACAGCGGCTGCGTGACGGCATCGAGGTCGAGGATGCCACCTGGGACAAGCTGCGCGCGCTGGCGCGGGAATACCGGCTCGACACGGTGCTCGATCTGGCCTGACGCAATTCGGAGAACAGCAGCATGACGCGGCAGATGGTACTGGTCGGCTTCCTCCAGGCGCAAAACTGCACCAATTTGCCGAGCTCCTGGCGGCATCCGGACTCGCGCGACGATTCGATGTCGGCGGATTACTATCAGGAGATCGCCAGGATCCTCGAAGCCGGCAAGTTTCACATGGCCTTCTTCGACGATCGCCTGGCGATGCCGGACCGCTACGGCAACGACCACGCCCATACCGTCGAATACGGCATCCGCTGCGTGAAGATGGACCCGCTGATCGTGCTGACCACGATGGGCATGGTCACCGACAAGCTCGGCCTTGGCGCGACCTGCTCGACCACCTATTACGAGCCGTTCGACGTCGCGCGCCGCTTCGCGACGCTCGATTTGATGTCCGGCGGGCGCGCGGGCTGGAACGTCGTCACCTCGCTCAATGACGGCGAGGCGCTCAACATGGGCCGGGACTCCCATCCCGAACACGATTCCCGCTACGACCGCGCCGACGAGTTCATGGAGGTCGTCCTCGGCCACTGGGACACGTGGGAGGACGGCGCGCTCATCATGGACAAGACAAGCGGCCGCTTTGCCGATCCGGCCAAGGTGAAGCGGCTCGATCACAAGGGAGCGGCCTTCAAGTCGCGTGGCCCCTTCACCGTGCCGCGTTCGCAGCAGGGCCATCCCGTCATCATCCAGGCCGGCGCATCCGGCCGCGGCCAGCGCTTTGCCGGCCGCTGGGGCGAGGTGATCTTCACCGCCGCGCGCAACCTCGCCGCGGCCAAGGAGGGTTATGCGGCCGTGCGCAACGAGGCGGCCAAAGCCGGCCGCGATCCCGAGCAGATGTTCCTCTGCAACCTGACGACGCCGGTCTGCGGCGCGACCAAGGCCGAAGCCGAAGACAAGATGGCGCTGATCAACAAGCTGCCGCTGCAGATCGACGCGCTGTCGCTGCTCGCCGAAGCGCTCAATTACGATTTCGCCTCCAAGGACCTCGACGCGCCGCTGACCACGGAAGAGCTGAAGAGCATGCAGGGCATTTTGGGCATCCGCGACGGCGTGCTGAAGAATTCAGGCAAGAGCAATCCGAGCGCGCGCGATTTCGTCACCTTCTCCGGCCGCGGCCAGGTGCAGGACGCGATGGTCGGCGGCCCCAAGGAGATCGCGGACAAGCTCGAAGAGATGTTCGTCGAGCGCGGCTGCGACGGCTTCGTCATCGCGGCCACCTACGTGCCCGGCTCCTACGCCGATTTCGTTCGCCATATCGTGCCGGAGTTGCAGCGGCGCGGCTTGTTCCAGAAGGACTATCGCGGCAAGACGCTGCGGGAAAATCTCGGCTTGAGGCGGCCGGCCGCCGGCGCCTGGAAGGTGCAGCCGCGCGATGCTGCGGAATAACTGGAGGATCCGACATGCGCTGGCTGAAATTCACCGCCTCGGACAAGACCTCCTGGGGGATCGTTGAAGGCGACCGGGTCATCGCAATCGACGGCGATCCGTTCGGCGGATGGCAGCGCACCGCGCGCACGCTTCCGCTTGGCGAGGTGAAGATCGAGCTGCCGCTGATCCCGCGCACCTTCTATTGCGTCGGCCTGAACTATTTGAAGCACCTGAAGGAGGCCGCCGACAAGCGCGGCGAGGTGCCGGCCGTGCCTGACAGGCCCGAGATCGGCTATCGCGCGCAGAACGCGCTGATCGCACACGACGAGGAGGTCGTGATCCCCTCTTTCGCGACGGACAAGATCCACTACGAGGGCGAGCTCGTCGTCGTCATCGGCAAGAAGGTCAAACACCTCACCAAGCAGAACGCGATGGATTGCGTATTCGGCTACACCATCGGCAACGACGTCAGCGAGCGCAGCTGGCAGAAGGCGGATCGCAGCCTGTGGCGCTCGAAGAACGCCGACACGTTCAAGCCGATGGGCCCGTGGATCGAGACCGAGGCGAATCTCGCCAGGATGGAGACCGTCGTCCGCGTCAACGGCAAGGAGACCAACCGCTTCTACACCAACGACATGATCTTCGGCGTGGTGCCGTTCCTGGTCGAGCTGACCAAGTACTTTACGCTATGGCCGGGCGATGTGATCTGGATGGGCACCGACGGCGCCTCGCCGGACATTAAGCATGGCGATGTCGTGGAGATCGATATCACCGGCATCGGCACGCTGCGCAATCGGTTCGTGCGGGAGCAACGGTAGATCAGCTCGTGCCGCCTGAGCGGCCCTTCACATGATCGATAAAGGCCCGCAACTTCGGCATGATTTGTCGGTGACCGGGATAGTACAGGAACACGCCCGGCGTCATCGGCGCGAATTGCTCCAGGACGGGAACGAGCTTTCCCGCCGCCATGGCACCGGTGGCCAGCGGTGCGGGCACTTGCGCAAGACCCACACCTTCGACGGCGGCTCCGAGCATCGTTGGAAAGTCGTTGGCGATGAAAGGTCCCGCAACCACAATCTCGATCGAACGACCGTTGTCGTCGAGCGACCATGACGCAAGCGCACCGTTCGATCGTCGCAATCTCAAGCACGCGTGCTCGCGCAGATCGTCTGGCCGCTCGGGCCGACCGCGGCGGGCAAGGTAAGCCGGGCTGCCGAGGATAATGAGCGGTAGCGGATTCGTCAGGCGCACCGCGACCATGTCGGGGGCGATGAACTGGCCCAACCTGATGCCGGCGTCAAAACCTTCGGCTGCGAGGTCGACCAGTTCTTCGCTTGCGGCAAGCTCCACCTCGATCTCGGGAAATGCCCGACAGAACGACGCGATCAGCGGCTCCAGCAGGATCGGCACGACGGAGCGCGGTACGGTGAGACGCAGGAGCCCGGCCGGTCGCTGTCCGAGCTCGCGCGCCGCACCGCTGGCGGCGACGAGCTCCTCGAAGGCAGGCCTGGCGCGCGCAAGGAATCTTTCGCCGGCTTCGGTCAAACCGACACTGCGGGTCGTGCGGATGAAGAGCGCGGCGCCGACGCGCGCCTCGAGCGCGCGTATCGCCTGACTGATGGCCGAGGGCGTGACCCCGAGTTCAGCGGCCGCTCGGCGGAAACTGCGATGTTGGGCGACACTCAGGAACGCCTCCACGCCGTCCAGTGCACCGTGCCTGACTGTGAAGTTCTGCTTCATAGCCCGTCAACATTATCGCGAATAGTAACTCGCGGAAAGCAGCTTTACATCCGAATTGCAAATGAGCCGTGCCGCCGCAGCAACCGCCGCGATCGGAGAAACGATATCGATGAAGACAGTCCGCAACGTCGTCTTGAACGTCGTCTTGGCAGTCACCCTCATACTCACAGGCGCAACCTCCATGGCCGATCCTTCACTTGCCCAATCACAGACCGCGTCGCCGACAACGGGGGTCATGGTCATCCTGACCGTCAAGGCGGGCGTCACCCGAGATCAGATCATGGCCGTCATGCCCGATGAAATCAGGCAGACCGTGCAGCTCTATCTCAACGGAACGGTTCGCGAATGGTATTCGCGATCCGACGGGCGCGGCGCCGTATTCCTGTTGAATGTCAGGGATGTCGCCGAGGGACACGCGATCATGGAGGGCCTGCCGCTCGCGCGGCGGGAACTCATGGACCACGACTACATCGCAGTCGGTCCGCTGATGCCGCTCGGTCTGCTGATGGCCAAGCCCTGAGCGTCCGCCGACGCCGAACCCACCGGCTTCGACCACACTGGCCGGACAGGCCACCACAAGGACATCCGAACGTGCCGCAAAGCTTCAACCTTCCCTTCGTGCTCAGCGTCGCCGGCGCTTTCCTGACAAGCGCGGTGGTGGCTTCGATCTACGTCTGGCCGGCACTCCGCGTCATGCCGCGCTATGAGGCCCTGAGACTGCTCGCGGCCTTCAACGCGTTCAGGTTCTTCGGCATGAATTTCATGGTGGCGGGATTCGTATCCGCGGAGTTGAGCCCGAATTTCGCCGCCGAGGTCGGATGGGGGGACCTTATTGCCGCCACTCTCGCGCTCGCGTCAATCGCAGCACTCTCCTGGCGATGGTCGATCGCAATTCCGATGGTCTGGGCGTTCAACGTCTGGGGCACGCTGGATCTCCTGAATGCCTACTACATGGGCGTGACGAAAATCCAGGATCCCGGCCTCTTCGGCGCCGGCATTTATATTCCAGCCCTCTACGTGCCGCTGCTGCTCGTCAGCCATGTTCTCGTCTTCATGATTCTGGTGAGGTCCGGATCGGAAGAAAAAACGGCCTGACACGGCCGCTGGCCGCGATCTCGTGCGTCCACCACAGCCGACCTCTCTTTAGGGAACGCCGATGAACAGCGATGCTGCTTCCGTTGCCGCCCCGGCCCAGCCTGCCATCCGGCTCGGCTTGATGTGGACCGTTCTATTCACGATCCTGTGGACCTGGCTGATCTACTCGCTCCCCGCACTTCCGCAGAGCGGCTTTCCGGCCCTCGGCGTTCGGCTGCTGGCCCATGGGCTCATTGCGCTCGGCCTGTGGCTCGGGCTCGAAAACACCGCGTTGACGCCAGAGCAACGCCGGGCGACCTGGCTGGTCGTCATGGTCCCCTTCACGCTTTGGGCTGCCCTCGCCTGGACGGCATCCATCAATGGTGCATTCCGCACGGGTGCCTCCTCCTTGCCGCTGCTTCCCGCGGCGATCCTGCTGCCAGTGATCGTCGGCACTCCTGTGCTGATGCTATCGAAGCGGGTCGGGCAATTGCTCGATGCAATGCCGACGACGTGGCTCATCGCCCTTCAGGTCTATCGCATCTTTGGCAGTCAGTGGCTCGCTTACTGGCTGCGCGGGGTGCTGCCGGGCGTCTGGGCATTGCCGGCAGGAGCCGGCGACGTGCTGACCGGACTGTTCGCGGTGCCGGTGGCGATCGCCTTGGCGGCCGGGACCGCCGAGGAGCGGAAAGGAGCGATCTTCTGGAATATCTTCGGCCTCGCAGACTTCGCCGTCGCGATCGCCCTGGGAATGGCGATGTCGCCTGGCCCGTTCCAGCTCATCGTTCCGGATGGCCCGAGCATGGCCATTGATACCTTTCCGAACGTGCTGACCCCGGCCTTCGTCGTGCCAAGCTCGATCCTGCTGCATGCACTGTCGCTGCGCCAACTGCGCCGTCGCAGCCGGGTGGAGACGGTATGAGTCCCCGCGTTGTCTCAGAACGGCAGCGCCACGCCGGTCTTGATCTCCTTCAGCACCACATTGCTGCGGACGTAGCGGATGCCGGGGATGCGGAACATGAACTCGTCGAGGAATCTGTTATAGGCCGCCATGTCCTGCACGACGACGCGCAAATGATAATCGGCGTCGCCCGTGGTCGCGAAACATTCCAGCACCTCGCGGCGCGTCGTGACCCTGGCCACGAATTCGTCGACGAACTTCGCATCGTGCCGCTCCAGCGAGACGTGGAGGATGGCCGACATCGTAAATCCCGCCTGCTCGCGCGCGACCAGCGCGGCATAGCCTTGGATGACGCCGCTCTCCTCCAGCGCGCGCACCCTGCGCCAGCAGGCGGAGGTGGACATGCCGACCTCGTCGGCGAGCTGCTGATTGGTGGCGCGACCATCCTTCTGAAGATGGGCGAGTATTCGCGTGTCCTGTTCTTCGATCATGGAGGCCTCCCCAGGCCGAGAACATCTACCAAATTTGATCGTCTTGTGCAAAATTCTACCGAAATTTTGATCTACGCGGGACAAATAGGTAAGACCTACCAGGCTCCCAGGCATAACCTTCCATCATCAGGCAGGATGCCGCGCGAGGTCCACCATGGACGCCATTCCGTCACTCGACGCTTACGAGCTCTCCGACCGCTACGATCGCGAGGAGGGCCGCGTCTTCCTCACGGGTACGCAAGCCATCGTCCGCATCGCGCTCGACCAGGCAAAGCGCGACCGTATCCGCGGTCTCAACACCGCCGGCTTCATCTCCGGCTATCGCGGCTCGCCGCTCGGCGGCATCGATCTCGAGCTGTGGCGCATCCAGGAGCGCCTCAAGCGGGACCGCATCGAATTCCTTCCGGCCGTGAACGAGGACCTCGCGGCAACCGCCGTGCTCGGCTCGCAACAAGTCGAGACGCAAGCGGAGCGCGAGGTCGATGGCGTGTTCGGGCTCTGGTACGGCAAGGGCCCCGGCGTCGACCGCTCCGGCGATGCGCTCAAGCACGGCAATGCCTATGGCTCCTCGCCGCATGGCGGCGTGCTGGTGGTCGCCGGCGACGACCATGGCTGCGTCTCCTCCTCGATGCCGCACCAGTCCGACGTCGCCTTCATGAGCTGGTTCATGCCGACGTTGCATCCAGCCGATGTCGGCGAATATCTGGCGTTCGGCGAATATGGCTACGCGCTGAGCCGCTTCTCCGGCATGTGGGTCGGCTTCAAGGCGATCTCGGAGATCGTGGAGTCAGGCGCATCCGTCGCGCTGCGCCCGCCGCGCGCCTTCCGCACGCCCGACTTCACGCCGCCGCCGGGCGGCCTGCACTATCGCTGGCCGGACCTGCCGGGACCGCAGATCGAGGAGCGGCTGGAGGCGAAGAAACACGCCGTCTATGCCTTCGCAAAGGCCAATCCGATCGACCGCCACATCTACGATATTCCGAACGCCACCTACGGCATCGTGACCACAGGCAAGGCGCATCTCGACCTGATGGAAGCGCTGCGGCTGATGGGCCTCGATGAGGCGGCCTGCCGCAGCATCGGCATCGACGTCTACAAGGTCGGCATGGTCTGGCCGTTGGCGCTACATGACGCGATGGACTTCGTGAAGGGCAAGCGCGAGATCCTCGTTGTCGAGGAAAAGCGCGGCATCATCGAGAGCCAGTTCAAGGAGTATTTCTACGACTATCCCGGCACCAAGCCCGAGCGCATGGTCGGCAAGCATGACGAGCGAGGGGCGCGGCTGATCTCCTGGATCGGCGAATTGTCGCCGCGTGCGCTGGCTGGCGTGCTCGCCCGCCGGCTCGATCCGATGTTTCCGGGCCTCAATCTCGCCGCACGCGCGGCCGCCTTGATGCCTGAAGCCGCCCGCACGATCAACGTCAGCGGTGCGACACGTACGCCTTATTTCTGCTCGGGCTGCCCACACAACACGTCGACAAAGGTGCCTGAGGGCTCGAAGGCGCTGGCCGGCATCGGTTGCCACTTCATGGCGAGCTGGATGGACCGCGAGACGTCGTCGCTGATCCAGATGGGCGGCGAGGGCGTGAACTGGGCAGCGTCGTCGAGATTCACCGGCAAGAGGCACATCTTCCAGAATCTCGGCGAAGGCACCTACTATCACTCCGGCTCGATGGCGATCCGGCAGGCGATCGCCGCCAAGGCCAACATCACCTACAAGATCCTGTTCAACGACGCCGTCGCCATGACCGGCGGCCAGCCGGTCGACGGCCCCATCAGTGTCCATGCCATCGCGCATAGCGTCCGTGCTGAAGGTGTGGCGCGCATCGCGCTGGTGTCGGACGATCCCGCGCAGTTTTCGCCGGCGGACCTGCCTATCGGCGTCACCATCCATCCGCGCGAGGAAATGGACCCCGTGCAGCGCGAGCTGCGCGAGGTCTCCGGCGTCTCCGTCCTGATCTACCAGCAGACTTGCGCCACCGAGAAGCGGCGCCGCCGCAAGCGCGGGCAGATGGCCGACCCCAAGCGTTTTGCCTATATCAACGACCTCGTCTGCGAGGGCTGCGGCGACTGCTCGGTCGAATCCAACTGCCTCAGCGTCGAGCCGAAGGAGACGCCGTTCGGCCGCAAGCGGCAAATCAACCTGTCGACCTGCAATAAGGATTTTTCCTGCCTCAACGGCTTCTGTCCCAGTTTCGTGACTGTCGAAGGCGCGACGCGCCGGAAGAAGAGCGCGAGCGAGATCGATGCGGTCGGCCGCGCGGCGACGCTTCCTCTGCCCGCTCCCGTCACGCTCGACCGTCCCTACGACCTGCTGGTAACAGGCGTGGGCGGCACCGGCGTGATCACCGTCGGCGCGCTGATCGGCATGGCCGCGCATCTCGAACGAAGCGGCGTCTCGGTGCTCGACTTCACCGGCTTTGCGCAGAAGTTTGGCCCGGTGCTGAGCTTTATCCGCCTCGCCGCCTCGCCCGAAGCGTTGCATCAGGTCCGCATCGACCAGGGCGCGGCCGATGCGCTGATCGGCTGCGATCTCGTCGTGAGCTCCGCGCCGAAGGCGTCCGGCACCTATCGCCGCGGTACGCGCGCCGCTGTCAACACGGCGGAGATGCCGACCGGCGACGTCGTTCGCTTCCGCGATGCCGATCTCGCCTCGCCCGCCCGCCTGCGCGCGATCCGGCAGGTCGTCGGCAACGACAATCTCGACACCATCAACGCCAACGCGCTGGCCGAACGGCTGCTGGGCGATGCCGTCTATGCCAACATCATCATGCTGGGCTTTGCCTGGCAGCGCGGACTGATCCCCGTCTCGCTGCAAGCGCTGTTGCGCGCGATCGAGCTCAACGGCATCGCGGTCGAGCGCAACAAGCAGGCCTTTGCCTGGGGCCGGATCGCCGCCGCCGATCCGGACTCTCTGCCGATGGCGGACGATACGCCCAAAACCGAGACGCTCGACCAGCTCATCGCCCGCCGCGCCGATTTCCTCACCGCCTATCAGAACGCAGCTTATGCGGCACGCTACCGGACGATCGTCGATAAGGTTCGCAACGCCGAAGCTGCGCTGAGCAGCGAGGCGATGACCGAGGCCGTCGCACGCGCGCTGTTCAAGCTGATGGCCTACAAGGACGAGTACGAGGTGGCGCGCCTGCACATGCAGACCGGCTTCCTCGACGAACTGAAGCGCGAGTTCGAGGACGGTTTTAGCGTCCAGTATCACCTTGCGCCGCCGTTCCTGCCATCCGAACGCGACGCCCGTGGCCGTCCGCGCAAGCGCGCCTTCGGCCAGTGGATCCACACGCCACTTGCCCTGCTCGCGCGGTTGAAGGGGTTGCGCGGGACGCCGCTCGATCCGTTCGGTTACACCGCCGAGCGGCGCACCGAGCGGGAGCTGATCTCCTGGTATGAGGGCGTGATCGAACGGATGCTGCACGAACTCGACGCGGCGCGCCTGCCCGATTTCATTGCGATCGCCAAGGCTCCGATGGAGATCCGTGGCTACGGCCCGGTCAAGGACATCGCGGTCGCGAAGGTGAAGCCGGAGGTCGAACGGCGTCTCGCCGATGTGATCGCCGCATCGCCGGCAGAAATGCGCGCCCACGGTTGACGTGAAACACCGATCCCGGCAGCAATGCCGGCAATCCCGGTGTCCAGATTCCAATCGCGCTCGGCGCGACGAGCAAATTGCCGATTGGCCTTGAGCTCGACGGCCCGGCAGGCAGCGATCGTCGCTTGCTCGCGATCGGCATCGCGCTTGACGGCGTGTTCGGGCGGCGGCCGCCGCCGCACCGGTCATGAATACGGATTGATCAGCTTCTGCTGCTCGGCGCTGTGCGCCACCAGCATGTCGATGAAGGTCCTCACCTTCGCCGACAGATGATGGCGATGCGGATAGACCGCGTTCATGGACAGCTCGACCGTCCGATATTCCGGCAACAGGCGCACGAGGTGACCGGCTTCGAGGTCGTCCTGAATGAGAAACCCCGCCATCAGGCAGACGGCAGCGCCCCCCAGCGCGACCTTCCGCAGCGCTTCTCCGCTGTTGGTGACGAAGCTGCCGGATATCCGTACCGATGCCGGCGTGCCCTTGCGATCGAGGAAGCGCCATTCATCGCCAAACGGATAGTTCAGGTGACGGCCGCAATTATGCGCAGTGAGCTCGTCGAGCTTCTGCACCCGGCCGTGCTTCTCGATATATTCGTGGGAACAGCACAGCACGTGACGCCAGGTGGCGAGGCTCCGCACGATCAGGCTCGAATCCGGCGGCGGCGTCATGCGCAGGGCAACGTCGTAGCCTTCCTCGATGAGATCGACATCGGCCTCGCCCATGCGCAGATCGATCTTGAGCTCCGGATAGGCCGACAGGAGTTTCGCCACAACCGGCGCGACGAACGGGACCATGTGCGTGGCGACGTGGACGCGCAACGTGCCGCGGGGCACCGACTGCAATTCGCTCGCGATATCGTCGGCCTGTTCGATATCGGCGAGGATCTGGACGCAGCGGTCGTAATAGGCCTTGCCGATCTCGGTGAGGTTGACCCTGCGCGTGGTGCGCTGAAGCAGCCTCACGCCGAGCCGGTCTTCCAGCGCCTGGACGTGATTGCTCACCATGGTGGTCGACATGTTGAGCTTGCGGGCTGCTGCGGAGAAGCCGCCGGTCTCGACCACCCGGCTGAAGACTTCGAGGCTGGTCAATCGGTCCATGCCGCCTGATTATCCGCTCTTGGTCGATAATCTCAAGGTTTTCGCCCTGATTATCTACCAGATCATCCCGCGTGTGACATGGCGCATGGGTTAGCAGCAATCGCTCGACAGGCGCGGCAATCGCTCTGGGGCAGTCGCACGTCTGGTTCGGTAGACCACACACCAGGGCGAACCCCGGACTATCCACCCTGAGTGGATAATCCTTTCAGCATTTCGCCGATTATCGCTCGAACTGGAAAGACCGATAGTCCCTTCCAGCCGATAGGAGACCGTCATGTCCGAGATGCCCCGCACCGAAAACTTCCAGCAAGCAACTGAAATCACTCAAGATTATTCCAAGGCACCGCAGCTTGTGCCGGTCCGTAACAAGCTCCGGCGCGCGGCCCTGATACTCGCACTCCTCGCGGGCACGACAGCGGTTGTCTATTACGGACACGACTACTGGATCAACGGCCGCTATCTCGAGACGACCGACGACGCCTATGTCAAGGCGGACTCCACGATCGTCGCGCCGAAGGTTTCCGGCTACATCGCGAAGGTCCTGGTCGGCGACAATGAAAAGGTCAAGGCCGGCCAGATACTGGCCAGGATCGACGACCGCGACTTCAGGGCGGCGCTCGATCAGGCCCGCGCCGATGTCGCCGCTGCGGAGGCTTCCGTGCGCAACCTCGATGCCCAGCTCGAACTGCAACAGCCGATCATCGAGCAGAGCACGGCCGATGTCACGGCTGCGGACGCCAATCTGAAATTCGCCCAGGAGGAGCGCGCCCGCTACGACGACCTGATGAAGTCGGGCTCCGGCACGATCCAGCGCGCACAGCAGACCGATGCCGCGCTGCGCGCCAGCAACGCGCAATTGCAGCACGCCAAATCGGGCCTTCTGGCCGCACAGCGCAAGGTCGACGTGCTCACCACCCAGCGCGCCCAGGCCACGGCCCAGCTCGAACGCGCCCGCGCGGTCGCGCAGCAGGCGGCGTTGAACCTGTCCTATACCGAGATCACCGCACCGGTAGACGGCACGGTCGGCGCCCGTAGCTTGCGCGTCGGCCAGTACGTGCAGGCCGGCACGCAGTTGATGGCGGTGGTGCCGCTCGATGCGGTCTATGTGGTCGCGAACTTCAAGGAGACGCAGCTCACCCATGTCCGCGCCGGCCAGCCGGTCGAGCTGCGCGTCGACAGCTTCCGCAGCCAGACCCTGCGCGGTCATGTCGACAGCCTGTCGCCGGCCAGCGGGCTCGAATTCGCGCTGCTGCCGCCCGATAACGCCACCGGCAATTTCACCAAGATCGTGCAGCGCGTCCCGGTGAAGATCGTGCTCGACGATCACAGCCTCACCGGCCTGCTGCGGCCCGGCATGTCGGCGGTGCCGACCGTCGACACCAAGGCCGCTGTGCTGGCTGAGCGCGAGACGGCAAAGCGCCTCGCTGACAACACGGTCCATCCGAGCGGCGGGTGAGGCTGCAAAACCGGCGGGATTATCAAGTCCCGCCGGACGATCCTTCCAGGACTTCCGCGATTATCGAAACCATCCGCCCAGCGCATCCTGTCTCCGTAACCGAGACGAGGCTTCCATGAGCACGCTCCAACCGACCGTCAACGCCGCCTCCGCCGCCAACTTCCCCGCGCCGGCCGCGGCTCCCACGATTCCGGCCGTGTCGGCCAAGACCTGGATCGCGGTGATCGGCGCGACGCTCGGCGCCTTCATGGCGGTGCTGAACATCCAGATCGTCAACGCCTCGCTCGCCGACATCCAGGGCGCGATCGGCGCCGGCATCGACGACGGCGGCTGGATCTCGACCTCCTATCTGATCGCGGAGATCGTGGTGATCCCGCTGTCGGGCTGGCTCGCCCAGGTGTTCTCGATCCGCATCTACCTCCTCACCAACGCGATCTTATTTCTGGTGTTCTCGGCGGCCTGCGCGCTGGCGCAGGACCTGCCGCAAATGATCGTCCTTCGCGCCGTGCAGGGCTTTAGCGGCGGCGTGCTGATCCCGATGGCGTTCACACTGATCATCACGCTGTTGCCGAAGGCGAAACAGCCGATCGGACTTGCGCTGTTTGCGATCTCTGCGACATTCGCACCCGCGATCGGCCCGACCATCGGCGGCTATCTCACCGAGAATTGGGGCTGGGAGTACATCTTCTACGTCAACCTGGTTCCCGGCACGCTGATGATCGCGATGCTGTGGTTCTCGCTGGAAGCGAAGCCGATGAAGCTGTCGCTGCTGCGCGAGGGCGACTGGCCGGGTATCGTCACCATGGCGATCGGCCTCTCCGCGCTGCAGACCGTGCTGGAAGAAGGCAACAAGGACGACTGGTTCGGCTCGCCCTTCATCGTCAAACTGTCCATTATCGCCGTCATTGCGTTGACCGCTTTCCTCGTGATCGAGCTGACTGCGAAGAAGCCGCTGTTGAACCTGCGTCTGCTGGTTCGCCGCAATTTCGGCTTCGGCATCCTCGCCAACTTCCTGCTCGGTATCGCGCTGTACGGTTCGGTGTTCATCATGCCGGTCTATCTGTCGCGCATCCAGGGCTACAATGCCGAACAGATCGGCATGGTTCTGGCTTGGACCGGCTTGCCGCAGCTGTTGCTGATCCCTCTGGTGCCGCGGCTGATGCAACGCTTCGACGCCCGGATCATCATCAGCGTCGGCTTTGCGCTGTTCGCGGCCTCCAATTTCATGAACATCTATATGACGAATGACTACGCCACCGATCAGCTGTTCTGGCCCAACGTCGTTCGCGCCGTCGGACAGGCGTTCGTGTTCGCGCCGCTCTCGGCCGTCGCCACGGCCGGAATCGAGCCGGAGAATGCCGGCTCCGCATCGGGCCTATTCAACATGATGCGCAACCTCGGCGGCGCCATCGGCATTGCGCTGCTCCAGACCGTGCTGACCAAGCGCGAGCAGTATCACTCCAACGTTCTGATGCAGTCGGTCTCGATGTTCGAGCAGGCCACCCGCACGCGGCTGGAACAGCTCACTCAATATTTCGTCAATCACGGCATCCTCGATCGTGCGGATGCGTCGCATCGTGCCTATGTCGCAATCGGCCATATCGTGCAGAAGCAGGCCTATATCCTGGCCTTCAGCGACACCTTCTACCTGCTCGGCATGGCGCTGATCGTGGCCCTGATCGCCGTCCTCTTCCTGAAGAAGCCCGGCCAGACCTCGGCCGGTGGAGCCCACTGACGTCACCCCAGCAAAAGGAGAACGACCATGAAGCCCCGCATGAACTACTATCAGGCCGCGCCCGACACGCTCAAAGCCCTGATCGCGGTGGACGATCAGATCAAGGCCAGCGGCCTGGAGCAATCCCTGATCGAACTGGTCAAGACACGGGCGTCGCAGATCAACGGTTGCGCCTTCTGCATCAACATGCACACCGAGGACGCCCGCAAGCGCGGCGAGACCGAACAGCGGCTCTATCTTCTCAATGCCTGGCGCGAATCTCCGCTCTACACCGATCGCGAGCGCGCTGCCTTGGCCTGGACCGAAGCGGTGACGCTGATCTCCGAGACGCACGCCCCTGACGACGTCTACGAGCAGGTCCGCGCGCAGTTCTCGGAGCAGGAGACGGTCAACCTCACCATGCTGATCGGCACCATCAACGCGTGGAACAGGATCGCGATCTCGTTCCGCGCGGTCCATCCGGTGAAGGTGAAGGCGTCGGTGGCGTGAGGGGTGGTGTCAGTGGCGGCGTGCTGGACGCAACGCCGCTACCACACGCTCAACTGTCATGCCCCGCGAAGGCGGGGCATCCAGTACGCCGCAGCCTCTCGATTCATTCACGGGCGTCACGGAGTACTGGATCGCCCGCCTTCGCGGGCGATGACACCTGAGGTGCGTCCTAAACCGCCGTCGCCTTGGCGAATTCCACGTAGATCTCGCGCAGACGTGTCGCCATCGGGCCGGGCTTGCCGTCGCCGATTGTCTTGCCATCAATCGCGACCACCGGCTGCACGAACGACGAGGCCGAGGTGATGAAAGCTTCCTTGGCAGCGAGCGCCTCGGCGACCGTGAAGGACCGCTCCTCGACGCGGAGCTGACGTTCTTCCGCGAGCGCGATCACGGCCTTGCGCGTGCAGCCCGGCAGGATCGCGTTGGAGTTCTTGCGCGTGACGATGACATCGTCCTTCGTCAGGATGAACGCCGACGACGAACCGCCCTCGGTGACGTATCCATCCTGCAGCATCCAGGCTTCGCCTGCGCCGACTTCCGCCGCGGCCTGCTTCGCCAGCACCTGCGCCAGCAGCGCCACGCTCTTGATGTCACGCCGCTCCCAGCGGATGTCGGGCACGGTGATCACGTTGATGCCGGTCTTGGCCGAGGCGGCATTGATGATGTCCTTTTCCGAGGTGAACATCACCAGGCTCGACCTGACATCAGCCTTGGGGAACGGGAAGTCGCGGCCCTTGTCGGCGCCGCGCGTAACCTGGAGATAGACGAGGCCGCTCCCGAGCTTGTTGCGCGCGATCAGCTCCTTCTGCAGCTCGGTGATGCGATCGAGCGTCTCCGGCAGCCTCAAGCTGATCTCGCCGACAGAACGCTCCAGCCGCGCCAGGTGCGAGGCGTTGTCGACCAGCTTGCCGTCCAGCACGGCCGAGACCTCGTAGATGCCGTCGGCGAACAGGAAGCCGCGGTCGAGAACCGAGATTTTGGCGTCCGAGAGCGGGACGAATGAGCCGTTGACGTAGGCGATCGAGTCCAAGGCAGGTCTCCTGGCGGGAAAAGGGGATTTGGCCACGGGTATAGGAGATTTAGCGAGCCCGATAAACCCTCGATCCGTCATTCCGGGGCATTCGCAAAGCGAATGAGCCCGGAATCTCGAGATTCCGGGTTCGATGCTTCGCATCGCCCCGGAATGACGGAGCCGGTTAATGCGACAGAATCTTCGACAGGAACTTCTGCGCGCGGTCGCTGCGCGGCTTGCCGAAGAAATCCTCCTTCGCCGCGTCCTCGACGATCTCGCCGCGATCCATGAAGATCACGCGGTTGGCGACCTTGCGGGCAAAGCCCATCTCGTGCGTGACGACCATCATGGTCATGCCTTCGCGGGCGAGATCGACCATGACGTCGAGCACCTCGCTGACCATTTCAGGATCGAGCGCCGAGGTCGGCTCGTCGAACAGCATGACGATCGGATCCATCGCGAGCGCGCGCGCGATCGCAACGCGCTGCTGCTGGCCGCCGGAGAGCTGCGCCGGGAATTTCTGCGCCTGCTCCTTCAGGCCGACGCGCTCCAGGAGCTGCATGCCTTTCGCCACCGCCTTGTCGTACGGCCGTCCCAGCACCTTCTGCTGGGCAAGGCAGAGGTTCTCGATGATCTTGAGATGCGGGAACAGCTCGAAGTGCTGGAACACCATGCCGACGCGCGAGCGAAGCTTCGGCAGGTCGGTCCTGGGATCGTTGACCTTGGTGCCGTCGACGCTGATGTCGCCCTCCTGGAACGGCTCGAGCGCGTTGACGCATTTGATCAGCGTCGACTTGCCCGAACCCGAGGGACCGCAGACCACGACGACCTCGCCCTTGGTGACGCTGGTGGTGCAGTCGGTCAGCACCTGGAAGGTCGGGGTGTACCATTTGTTGACGTGGCTGATTTCGATCATGACCGACACGCTCTATCGAATGATGGCGATGCGCGCCTGGAGGCGACGCACGCCGAAGGACGCGACACAGGAAATGGTGAAGTAGACGACGGCGGCGAACAGGTACATCTCGACCAGGCGGCCGTCGCGCTGCGCGACCTTGCTCGCCGCGCCCAGAAAGTCCGGGATCGAGAGCACGTAGACCAGCGAGGTGTCCTGGAACAGCACGATGGTCTGCGTCAGCAGCACCGGCAGCATGTTGCGGAACGCCTGCGGCAGCACGACGTAGCGCATGGTCTGGGCGTAGGTCAGGCCGAGCGCGTTGGCGGCGGCGGGCTGGCCGCGCGAGATCGACTGGATGCCGGCGCGCATGATCTCGGAGAAGTACGCCGCCTCGAACATGATGAAGGTGATGAGCGAGGAGGCGAACGCGCCGACGCTGATCGGCCGCGACGCGCCGGTCACCCACTGCCCGATATAGGGCACCAGGAAGTAGAACCAGAAGATGACCAGCACCAACGGCAGCGAGCGCATGAAGTCGACATAGACGCCGGCGATGCGGCCGAGCACCTTGAAGCCCGACAGTCGCATCAACGCGATCGCGGTGCCGAAGATCAGGCCGCCGAGGCCCGCCAGCGCCGTCAGGGTCACCGTGAACGTCATGCCCTCGTAGAACAGGTAGGGCAGCGCGCGGCGGATGACGTCGAAATCGAGATTACCGAACATTGCGCTATTTCCCCGTGATGTAGCCGGGGATCGCGACATAGCGCTCGAGGAAGCGCATCGCGGTCACGACGACGGCGTTGACGAGGAGATAAAGGATGGTCGCGGCGGTGAAGGCCTCGAACACCTGGAACGAGAATTCCTGCATCGAGCGCGCCTGTCCGGTCAGCTCGATCAGGCCAATGGTGATGGCCACCGCCGTGTTCTTGATGGTGTTGAGGAACTCGGAAGTCAGCGGCGGCAGGATGATGCGGAACGCCATCGGCAGCAGCACGTAGCGATAGCCCTGCACGGTGGTGAGCCCGAGCGCGGTCGCCGCCATCTTCTGCCCGCGCGGCAACGAACCGATGCCCGCCTGCAATTGCACCGCGACGCGCGCCGACATGAAGAAGCCGATGCCGATCGCGGCCGTCCAGAACGGCGCATTCGGCAGTTGCTTCAGCCACAGGCCGGCGGACTTCGGCAGCAGTTCCGGCAGCACGAAGAACCACAGGAAGAGCTGCACCAGCAGCGGCATGTTGCGGAAGAACTCGACCCAGCAGAAGCCGAACCGGTAGGCCGCCTTGGACGGCAGCGTGCGCATGACGCCGACGAGCGAGCCAAACACCAGCGCGATGATCCAGGCGAGCACCGCCGTCTTCAGGGTCAGCACCAGGCCCGACAACAGCATGTCGAGATAGGTGCCGGTCCCCATCGGGTTCGGCTCGAAGAAAATTCCCCAGTTCCAGTGGTAGTTCACGTGTCCCTCGCGCGAACGCGCCAATCACAGATGTCGTAAACGTCTATGCAAATGTCCGGCCACTCCCTCCAGAATGGCCGGAATTTGCTTCCTCTCCCCGCAAGCGGGGAGAGGCGAACAACTCAGCTTACTTGTAGTCGTCCGGGTTCGGCGAGTCCGTCGGCTTGGCGAACTCGTTCTTCAGCTCGGCCGAGATCGGAGTGTTGAGGTTGAGCCCCTTCGGCGGGATCTTGGCCGTGAACCACTTCTCGTAGATCTTCTGGCCTTCGCCCGAGGTGTAGAGCGCAGCGGTCGCCGCATCGACCACCTTCTTGAACGGCGCGTCGTCCTTGCGCAGCATGATGCCGTAGGGCTCGGGCTTGGAGAAGGCGTCCTTGGAGATGACGTAGTCGTCGGGCGACTTCGAGCCGGCAACGAGGCTCGCGAGCAGGATATCGTCCATCACGAAGGCGACCGCGCGATCGGTCTCGACCATCAGGAAGGATTCGGCGTGGTCCTTGGCCGGGATGATGTTGGCGCCGAGGCCTTTCGCAACATTGGCCTCGGTGAGCTGCTTGATGTTGGTGGTGCCGGCAGTCGAGACCACCGTCTTGCCCTTGAGATCATCGATCGACTTCAGGCCGCTCGACTTCTTGAACACGTAGCGGCTGGCGGTCAGGAAGTGGGTGTTGGTGAAGGCGACCTGCTTCTGGCGGTCGGCATTGTTGGTGGTCGAGCCGCATTCGAGGTCGATGGTGCCGTTGGCCATCAGCGGGATGCGGGTCGCCGAGGTCACCGGATTGAGCTTGACCTCGAGCTTGTCGAGCTTGAGTTCCTTCTTCACGGCGTCGACGATCTTGTAGCAGATGTCCATCGCGAACCCGATCGGCTTCTGGTTGTCGTCCAGATAGGAGAACGGGATGGAGGAGTCGCGGAAGCCCAGCGTGATGGCACCGGTGTCCTTGATGTTCTTCAGCGTGCCGGTCAGCTCCTGGGCCCCGGCCTGGCTGACGACGAAGGTCGCGGCCAGCGCGAGCCCGATGTGACGGAAATGCTTCACTTTTTTGGTCCCCTTTCAGGATGATGCGGCCGGATGCAAGCACAAATCAGGCCGGATTAGAATGTGACTTTCGACTGGATCGCCGCTCAGGTTAACGGCTCAGGTGAGTGGCTTGGGCAATTCGCCGAGATCCCAGAACAGGCCGGCCATCACCGTCAAGGCCTCTTCGGTCAACGGCAGCAGGATGTGCTCATTGGGCGCATGCTGGGAGCAGCCGGGATAGGAGTGCGGGACCCAGATCGTCGGCAGGCCCAGGATCTCGGAAAACACGTCGTTCGGCAGCGAGCCGCCGAAGTTCGGCAGCACCGCCGGCGCCTTGCCGGTGGTTTCCCGCACCGAATCCGCCGCCCATTTGATCCAGGGGCTGTCGAAATCGGTACGCGAGGCGGCAAAGCTCTGCGCGGCCCGCACCTCGACCATCGGGAAACCCTTTTGCACCAGATGCGCGCGGACGGCCTCGATCAGGCCGTCGACCTTGGTGCCGACGACAAAACGCAGTTGCAGCACGGCATTGGCGTGGCCGGGAATAGCGTTGGCCGGCTTCTCGATATTGCCGGACGACATCGCCAGCACTTCCAGCGTGTTCCAGGCATAGAGGCGTTCGGCCGCCGACAGGCCTTCCTCGCCCCAGTTCTCCGCCAGCGCCGGCTCGTCCGCGGTCGGCACCACCTCCACGTCCGCAAGATAGCTGCGGATCTGGTTGGTGAGCCGCGGCGGCTTCAGGGCATCGAGCTGAAGACGGCCATGGCCGTCGACCAGCGTCGAGATCGCGTTGACCAGAATGGTCGCGGGGTTGGCGAGCACGCCGCCCCAATTGCCGGAATGATGGCCGCCATCGCGCAAATTGACGTCGAGATGGATGCGGATGCCGCCACGGCAGCCGAGGAAGAGTGTCGGGCGATCTGCCGACAGCCGCGGTCCGTCGGAGGCCATGAACAGATCGGCCTTGAGCGCATCGCGATTGAGGTCGCAGACCTTGCCGAGATCGGGCGAGCCGATCTCCTCGCCCATCTCGACGATGAATTTGGCGTTGAAGCCGAGCTTGCCGCCGCGGGCCTCGCGCACCGCGCGGAGCGCCGCCATGTTGATGCTGTGCTGGCCCTTGTTGTCGGCGGTGCCGCGGCCGTAGAGGCGCGTGCCCGCAACCGTCGTGCGCCAGGGATCGCGGCCATCGCGCCATTCGCCTTCCATGCCGTCGACGACGTCGCCATGGCCGTAAATCAGCACGGTCGGGGCGGACGCGCTCTCGTGATGCTCGGCGAACAGGAACGGAGCCTTGCCGCTGGGGGATTCTACCATGCGGCTTTGAAAATCGAGCTCCGCGAACGCCGGCTGCATCTCCTGTTCCAGATAGGCGCGCAGCTCGGGGCCGCGCGACGGATTCTGGCTCTCGGTCTTGAAGGCGACGCGGCGGTCGAGTTCGGCGAGGAACGCGCCCGAATTGAAATCCTCACGGGCACGGGCGATGGCGGCGGCTCTGGTCATGATTTGCTTTTCGGACTTCGAGGAAGGACCCTACCCGAGACAGGACGGCCTTCGATAGTGGCGGGGACTTGGATTGTTCTTGTAGTTCTCTTGTAGTTCTCTTGTTCTCTTGGGATTTCGTTCTTGCTCGCTTGAGATTGGCTTGCCAAGGGCAGCAGTGCTGCTGATTTTGGCCTTGCCAAGTGCAAGTTATATGCAAGAACTTCGCCAAGTTGGGGCGCACGTCTATCATTCGAAGAGCGCTCGGTACAGAGCGCCGGGGGACCAATATGGCCAAGCAGATCAGGCTCAACGCCTTTGCGATGAATTGCGTCGCCCACCAGTCGCCGGGCCTGTGGACCCATCCGCGCGACCGCACCGCCGAATATAATCGCCTGCCTTACTGGCTCGATCTCGCCAGGACGCTGGAGCGCGGCCGTTTCGACGGATTGTTCCTGGCCGACGTGCTTGGCGTCTACGACGTCTATGGCAACAGCCCTGACGCAGCCTTGCGCAATGCAGCACAGACGCCGTCGAACGAGCCGTTGCTCCTGCTCTCGGCGATGGCGGCGGTGACGCAAAATCTCGGTTTCGGCGTCACCAGCAATTTGTCCTTCGAACCGCCCTACCCGTTCGCGCGGCGGATGTCGACACTCGACCATCTCACCGAGGGCCGGATCGGCTGGAACGTCGTCACCGGCTATCTCGACAGCGCCGCCCGCGGCGCCGGCAAGGACAAGCAGACCGGACATGACGACCGCTACGACATCGCCGACGAATATATGGAGGTCGTCTACAAGCTCTGGGAAGGAAGCTGGGAGGACGATGCCGTGCTGCGCGACCGGGCGCGCGGCATCTTCACCGATCCCGCGAAGGTTCATCGCGTCAATCACGAGGGCGCGAACTATCGCATCAACAACACCATTCACCTCAGCGAGCCGTCACCGCAGCGCACGCCCGTGCTGTACCAGGCCGGCACCTCGCCGCGCGGCCGCCAGTTCGCGGCGCGTCACGCCGAATGTGTGTTCATGTCGGGACCGTCGGCCAAGATCATCGCGCCGCGCGTCTCCGCGATCCGCCAGGAGGCTGCCGCACTCGGCCGCAATCCGGCGGAGATCCTCATGTTCAACATGATGACGATCATCCTCGGCAACACGGAGGCTGAAGCTGCGGCGAAATATGCCGACTACCGCTCGCATATCAGCCCGGAAGGCGCCCTGGCCCTGATGTCGGGATGGACCGGCATCGACTTCTCCGGCTACGAGCTCGACCAGCAGGTCCGGCACGTCCAGAACGATGCCGGCCGCAGCGCGCTCGACAACGTCACCCGCGGTGATCCCGACCGCGTCTGGACCGTGCGCGACGTCATCGAGCATGTCGGCATCGGCGGTGCCGGTCCGGTCGTGGTGGGCACGCCGGAGAGCGTCGCAGACAAGATCGAGGATTGGTTCGAGAAGACCGACGTCGACGGCCTCAACGTGGCGTTCGCGATCTCGCCCGGTGATTTCGAGGACATCGCCGACATGCTGGTACCGGAGCTGACGCGGCGCGGACGGTACAAGCCGGAGTATGCGAAAGGCACGTTGCGGGAGAAGCTGTTCGGTGCGGGGCGCGCAAGGCTCGACACGCCGCATCCGGCGGCGGGGTATCGGGTGGGGAAGACGGTGTAGGCGCCACTACATGCGCTGTCATGCCCCGGCTTGACCGGGGCATCCAGTACGCCGCGGCGTCTCGACTCCATCACCGCCGCCTCTGGAATACTGGATCACCCGCCTTCGCGGGTGATGACGACTGAGAATGTGGCGAGCACTAGCACCTCAGGTGACATCTCCCCTACACCTTCCCGTCCACCATTACCTCGATCAGCTTCGTCCCCGGCCGGCCAAACGCCGACGACAGCGTCGCCTTCAGCTCGCTTGGGTCACTGATCTTGATCGCCTCGCACCCCAATGCCTTCGCGACCCCAGCGAAATCCACCGGCGGATCGATGAAATCCATGCCGACATAATTGTCGTCGCCATGGAAGGCGAGCAGGCGCTGCTTGATGATGCGATAGCCGCCATTGTTGGCGATGACGACGTTGAGCGGCAGCTTGTGATGTGCCGCCGTCCAGAGCGAATGGATCGAATACATCGCGCTGCCGTCGCCGGAGAAGCACACCACGGGACGATCCGGATTGGCGATGCTGACACCGACCGAGGCCGGCAGGCCCCAGCCGATGCCGCCGGATGCAAGGCCGTGATAGCCGAAGCGATCGCGGTGCGGATGCAGGTTCGTGATCTGGCGGCTGGAGGTGAGGCCTTCGTCGACGAGGATGGCGTTGCCGGGCATGGCCTCTGTCATTTGCAGCACCAGATAGTCCGGATCGATGGGGTTGCGGCCCGCACTCTTGCCGATCTGCTCCACCAGCGCGGCGCGGCGCGCGCTCCAGTTCTTCGGCGCAAGCTCGGCGAGACGCTGCCTGGCGCGTTGCGCCAGTGCCGCGCCGCCCATCTCCTTCAGCACCGGGATCAGCGCGCGCAGCGTTTCCTTGACGTCCGCCTTCAGCGCAATCTCCGCGCCAAAATTCTTGGCGATCTCCCAGTCGACGAGGCCGACCTGGAGAATTGGCAATCCATCCGGCAGCGGATCGACCTCGCTATAGACCGACATCCGCAGCGGATCGCCGCCGAGCGCGATCAGGAGGTCGTAGGGCGCGAGCGTGTCGCGCGCGACCTTCTGCACCCGCGCCAACGTGCCGACGAAGCTCGGGCTCTCCGAGAGGAAGTGCGAGCCATAGGGCGTCGAGGACTGATAGGCGGCAGCGCCGAGCAGCTCGGCGAGCTCGGCCGCCTCCTTCAGCGCGTCGCTCTTGACCACCTCGTCCATGGTGACGATGACAGGACGTTCGGCCTTGAGCAGCCGCGCGGCAAAGGCCTTCAGCGCCTCGTCCGACGGTTTGGTGCGCGTGTCGATGCGGGTGGAGCGGCCAAGATCGATGCCGGCTTCGCTGTTGAGGATGTCACCGGGCAGCGAGATGAACACCGGCCCGGTCGGCGGCGTCATCGCGACCTTGGCGGCGCGGCGCACGATGCGCGGCAGATCCTCCAGCCGCGTCACCTCGACCGCCCATTTCACCAGCGGCTCGGCCATGCGCACCAGCGGGCCGTAGAGCACCGGCTCCATCAGGCCGTGGCCCTGCTCCTGCTGGCCCGCGGTCAAAATCATCGGCGTGCCCGTGAACTGGGCGTTGTAGAGCGAGCCCATGGCGTTGCCGAGGCCGGGCGCGACATGGACGTTGCAGGCGACGAGCTTGCCGGAGGCACGGCTGTAGCCGTCGGCGATCGCCACCACCAGGCTCTCCTGCATTGCCATCACATAGGTGAGATCAGGGTGGTCCTTCAGCGCATGCATGATCGGCAGCTCGGTGGTGCCGGGGTTGCCGAACAGATGGGTGATGCCCTCGTCCTTGAGCAGCGCGAGAAAAGCGGAACGGCCGGTGATCTTGTTCTTCATGTTTCCTCCAGAAGCGGGCGTTGCCGCAAGGACGGAGGCATGATGGCCGAACTTGGCCGAGGCACGCAAGGAAGCGCCGTCATGGCAGACTTGCGTCGGCGCGCGCAAGCTGGGACCATGCTCGGGCGTAAACCTGCACGGGGAGACGCGATGGCCTATGACGAGAACACCGCGGCGCGGGTGCGCAAATTACTGGCGGGTCAGCGATACGTCGCGGAAAAGAAGATGATGGGCGGCCTCTGCTTCATGGTGAACAACACCATGTGCTGCACCGTAAGCGGGCGCGGCGGCATGCTGATCCGCGTCGGCCCGGAAGCGCATGCACGCATGCTGCAGGAGCCGCATACGAGCCCGATGGAAATGCGCGGGCGCATCATGAGCGGCTTTGTCCGCGTCGCGCCGGACGGCTATCAGGGCGATGCCGAGCTGAAAAAATGGGTCAAGCGCGGGCTCGACTTCGTGGCGGCGAATACCGCGGGACGCAAAGCGACGCCACGGAAGGCTGTTTCGGCGAAGACCGAGGTCGCCGCCAAGGCTAAAGCACCTCCTCGCGGCCGAGCTCGAAAGGGTCTTCGCCGCTAGCGCGCTTCTTCTTTTTCGAGCGCTGCCAGACCACACCGGGAAAGCCCTTCAACGGCACCAGCGGCTCGCCGGTATAGGCCCATTCCTGGAGCTCTTCGATCGCGATGTGATAGAGCGGCTGGCGGCCGGTGCGCTCCCTAAACAGCGCGCGGGGGATGTTGACCATGTGGGGCCCGCGCGGCCGCTCGTAGGCGATCGGCGTGCCGCAATGCGAGCAGAAGCTGCGCGCGGTTTTGGTGGCCTTGTCCTCGTAGCGCGTGAGCGCGGTCTTGCCGGAGGTGATGCGAAAGCGCTTCTTCCAGCTCCCGACATAGGTCGCGTAAGCCGCGCCATGGGCGCGGCGACTACTGGCGGAATGATCGTGCCAGGCCCAGCGCGCGGGAACGTCGATCTCGAAGGTGACCTTGCCGCAGAGGCATTGACCGGTGGCGGTTCCTGCGGCGGCTGCGGCTTTGGCCATCGTCTCTCTCCGTCGTCGTTGCAGAGGCGACAATACACGATCGTCATTCCGGGGCGCGACGAAGTCGCGAGCCCGGAATCCATCGGGCTGCGTACTCAGAGGCGGGATGGATTCCGGGCTCGACGCTCCCGGGCCGCGCTTCGCGCGGTCCCGAGCGTTGCCCCGGAATGACTGAGGGAGACTACGCCGGTGTCAGCTCGTCATACGCCGGATAATCCGTATACCCCTTCTCCTCGCCGCCGTAGAACGTGGCCCGATTGTAAGGCGTGATCGGATAATCGTGCCGAAGGCGCCGCGGCAAATCGGGGTTGGAGATGAAGATACGGCCGAAGGCGATGATGTCGGCATGGCCGTCGGCGATCGCCGCATTCGCGGTCTCGCCGGTAAACCCGCCGGCCGTCATCAGCACGCCGCTGTAGAGCGGACGGAACAGCACCATCGCCGACGGTACATTCTCCCAGTGGACGTCGGCGCGCCCGGCGCCGCTGGAGCGCGGCTCGATGAAGTGAAGATAGGCAAGACCGAGCTTGTCGAGCGCCTTCACGACATGGGTGTAGAGCGGCATCGGATCGGGCTCGCCGGAATCGTTGGCGATACCGTGCGGCGACAGCCGCACGGCGACGCGGTTTGCACCCCAGACGTCGATCGCGGCCTGCGTGACATCGAGCAGAAGCCGCGCGCGATTCTCGATTCCGCCGCCATATTGATCGGTGCGCTGGTTGCTGCGCGATTGCAGGAACTGCTCGAGCAGATAGCCGTTGGCGCCGTGGATCTCGACGCCGTCAAAGCCGGCGGCGAGCGCGTTCTTCGCGCCCTGCCGGAACGCCTCGACGATGCCCTTGACCTCGTCCGTCTCCAGCGCGCGCGGCGTCTCGTAATCGGCGATCTTGCCTTCGGCCGTCATCGCCTTCATGCCTTCGGCCTTGATCGCAATCGCCGAGGCCGAGACCGGCAGCTCACCGCCATGGAAGGAGGAATGCGAGACGCGGCCGACATGCCAGAGCTGGAGGAAGATGATGCCGCCCTTGGCATGCACGGCATCCGTCACCTTGCGCCAGCCGGCGATCTGCGCCTCCGAATAGATGCCGGGCGTCGCCGGATTGCCGCGGCCGTGCGAGAGCACCGGCGAGGCTTCGGCGATGAGCAAGCCGCCCGGCGTCGCGCGCTGGCCGTAATATTCGGCATTGAGCGGCCGCGGCGAAAAGCTGTCGCGCTCGGCGCGCATGCGCGTCAGCGGCGCCATCGCGACGCGATGCGCCAGCTTGTACGGACCGACCTGCAACGGATTGAACAACGCCGGAAATTTCATGCTGGCCCCAAAGTGGCTATGGAAGGATGCGGATCATATAAGAGGAAGAGACGGCCTGAAAAGATGCTGCCCGGTCTCCCTCTCCCCGTTCTTACGGGGAGAGGGTTGGGGTGAGGGGCCGCCTCCACGAAAATGGTGAGAGCTGGACTCGCGGAAACTGCCCCTCACCCGGAATCCGCGCTACGCGCGCATTCCGGCCTCTCCCCGCAAGCGGGGAGAGGCAAAGTGGCGCCGCGAACGCGGGAACCACGCTACGCCGTCTTGATCCAGACGGCCTTCACGTTGAGATACTCCTCGACGTGCTGCTTGCCGGACTCGCGGCCGTAACCGCTCATCTTGTAGCCGCCGAAGGGCACAGCCGGATCCATCGCCTGGTAGCAGTTCACCCACACCGAGCCGGCACGCAGGCTCTTCGCAACCGCGTGTGCCTTGCTGACGTCGCGCGTCCACAGGCCCGAGCCGAGGCCGAACGTGGTGTTGTTGGCGCGCTTGACCAGTTCGTCCATGTCCTTGAACGCGATGGCGGAGATGACGGGGCCAAAAATCTCCTCCTGCGCGATGCGCATATTGTCCTGGACGCCCGCGAACACGGTCGGCGAGACGAAGAAACCCTTCGACAGCGCGCCTTCGGTGACGCGGCCGCCGCCGGCGAGCGCGCGCGCGCCTTCCTTCTGGCCGATGTCGAGATAGCCGGTGACGCGCTCGAGCTGCTGCTCGGAGACCAGCGGGCCGATCTGCACGTTGGGATCGAGACCATTGCCGACTTGCAGCTTCTTGCCGAACTCGGCGACGCGGCCGACGAACTCCTCGTAGATCGACTGCTCGACGAACAGGCGCGTGCCGGCACTACAGATCTGGCCGGAGTTGGCAAACACCGCCATCGCGGCGCCGGGCACGGCGGCATCGAGATCGGCGTCCGCGAACACGATGTCCGGCGACTTGCCGCCAAGCTCGAGCGAGACGCGCTTGAGGTTGCCGGCCGAGGCGCGGATGATCGACTGTCCCGTGACGTGCGAGCCGGTGAAGGCGACCTTGTCGACGTCATGATGCGAGGCAAGCGCAGCGCCCGCGGTCTCGCCATAGCCGGGGACGACGTTGACGACGCCGGGCGGAATGCCTGCCTCCATCGCCAACTCGGCGATGCGCAACGAGGTCAGCGGCGCCTCTTCGGCGGGCTTGAGCACCACGGTGCAGCCGGTGGCGATCGCGGGGCCGATCTTCCAGATCGTCGCGGTGAGCGGGCCGTTCCAGGGGATGATGGCGCCGACGACGCCGATCGGCTCCTTCAGCGTGTAGGAGAAGATTTCGCCCGGCAGCGAGTTCTCGATGGTCTCGCCATGGATCGCGGTGGTCTGACCGGCGTAATAGCGCAGCATGCCGACGGCGCGGAGGCGATAGGCACGGGTGCGGCTGAGCGGCGCGCCCATATCGAGCGTGTCGAGCTGCGACAATTCGTCGAAATTCTTCTCGACGAGATCGGCAAGCTTCAGCAGCAGGTTCTGCCGCTCGAACGGCTTGACCTTGCTCCAGGGTCCTTCGAAGGCGCGGCGGGCGGCGGCAACGGCGCGGTCGATGTCTTCCTTGTCGCCCTCGGCGACGGTTGCGAGCAGTTCGCCGGTCGCGGGATTGTGGGTCTCGAAGCGCTTGCCGGAGGCGGCATCGACCCATTTCCCGTCGATCAGCATCTGCTTGTAGGACCCATTGGCGAACGGGTGGCGCGTGATCGGAATAGCCTGCGACACAGCCATGGCTGCACTCCCTGTCAGGTGATTGATTGGGTTCGATCTCGGCGGGATCGTTGGGCGAGAAAGGATACAGCGGTGCCGGAAAGGCGTAAAGGCGGCGAGGAACGAAGACCTCCCATGCCGACTTGTGCAGGGTCGCGTGAACGCCATGTTATAGCTCGACCGAACTTGACGCCGCTCCCCGGAGAATGAGCCATGTCGCATCCTGTCATCGCCAAGGGCAATGTCGCCGTGATCACCGGGGGCGCATCCGGCATCGGCCTCGCCGCCGCCATCGCCTTCGCACGCGCGGGAATGAAGGTGTGCATCGCCGACGTCGACCAGGCGCGACTGCAGGAGGCCGCAACAAGACTGTCATCCGTCACCGCCGCCACACATGTGATGACATTCGTCGTCGATGTCAGCCGCGCCGAGAGCGTGAAGGAACTGGAACACGCCGTCGGCGCGCATTTCGGCGGTACCGATATCCTCATGAACAATGCGGGCATCCAGCCCGGCAGCACGCTGTTCGGCGAGCCCGATAACTGGCAGCGCATCATCGCCGTCAACATGTGGGGCATCATCAACGGCTCGCGCATCTTCGCGCCCAACATGATCGCGCGCGGCAAGGCCGGCCTGATCATCAACACCGGCTCGAAGCAGGGCATCACCACGCCGCCCGGCGATCCCGCCTACAATGTCTCGAAGGCCGGCGTGAAGGCTTTTACGGAAGCGCTCCAGCATGAGCTGCGCAACACGGAAGGCTGCCACATCACGGCGCATCTGCTCGTTCCCGGCTTCGTCTTCACGGGGCTGACCGCGAAGGGCCGCACCGAGAAGCCGGCGGGAGCCTGGACGCCCGAGCAGACCGTCGACTTCATGATCGCGCGGCTCGAGGCCGGCGATTTCTACATCCTGTGCCCGGACAACGACGTGCCCCGCGCCCTCGACGAAAAGCGCATGCTCTGGGCCGCCGGCGATATCGTCGAGAACCGGCCCCCGCTGTCGCGCTGGCACCCGGACTATGCGGACGCGTTCGCGAAGTTCGTGAAGGGGGGCTAGGCGCGCTCTCTCACTCCCTCTCCCCGTTCTTACGGGGAGAGGGTGGGGCGAGGGGCTGCTTACGCAAACTGCGGTCTGAGCTATTGAAGGGATTTCGCAAGGGGTGGCCGTGGAGTCGGAGAGACTTTTGTCGCTGCGACTCAGTGCCATGCCCCTCACCCGGATCGCGTCGGACGATGCTTCGCATCGCCGAGGGCGATCCGACCTCTCCCCGCGGAAGGGCGGGGAGAGGTTAAGAAGCCTACAGCGTCTCTTGCTGATGCCCGCAATTCTTGCAGGCGAACTTGACGCGGCTCTGGCCCTTTGGCGCCTGCACCCGGTTCGGGGCGCCGCACTTGCCGCAGACCGCCTCGATCCGGGTATCGCCCTGCTTGACGACGATGGTCTTCTTTTCCATCGATTCGCGGATCAGGCGCTCGGCCTCCTCTCGCAGGGATTGTTTGGACAAAGCTCATCTCCGCCATGAATGCGGGCGAGGCTTATCGCACCTGCGTCGGAATCACAATCCGTGATGGTGATCGCGGCGTTATCAACATGTCATTCCGGGTTGGTCCGCAGGACCAGACCTCAGGTGCGCACTTGCGCACCGGGGAATCTCGAGATTCCGGGTTCATTCGCTGTGCAAATGCCCCGGAATGACGGTGTATGACTTCAGACCTCGACAATCACATAGCTGTCCTCGACATGCACCGGAAACGTTTCGGCAACATACGGGCCCTTCTGCAATTCGTCGCCCCGCTCCACCGCGACCGGATATGACCTGATCCTGACGCGTTTCGGATCGAACCAGGACTGGCCGTTGCGCATGTCGAACTCCCAGCCGTGCCAGGGACAGCGCAGCATCTCGCCGACGCGAGAGCGCTGATAGATGCCCGGCTCGGGCGAGGTCAGCCGCGCCACGCAGGCCGCCTTGTCCAGCGGGGCACCTTCGTGCGGGCAGCGGTTCAGAAGCGCAAAGAACTCGCCGTTGACGTGGAACACAACGATGTCGCGGCCCGCGACGTCGACGACCTTGTTGCCGCCGGGCGGGATCTCGGAAGTGCGGGCGACGATGTGGCGGGCCATGCTGGTTTCAGAACTTGTAGACCGCGCGGGCATTGGTGCTGAAGATCTTCTTCCGCTCAGCCTCGGTCAGCGGCGTCTTGAAGGCGAAGCGCGGATCGTCGAAGTCCCAATGCGGATAGTCCGACGAGAACAGCAGACGGTCGATGCCGACCCATTCGATCAGCGCGCGCAGGTGCCGGGCCTCGTCCGGCTCGTCGATCGGCTGGGTCGTGAACCAGAAGTGCTCGCGGACGTATTCCGAGGGCCTGCGCTTGAGGTGTGGCACCTCGCTGCGGAACCGCTCGAAATGCTGGTCCATGCGCCACACCGCTGACGGGATCCAGCCAAAGCCGCCCTCGATGAAGACGATCTTCAGCTTTGGAAAGCGCTCCGGCACGCCCTCGATGACGAGGCTCGCAAGCTGCGCAGCAATGGTGTGTGCGTTCGACTGGTGCTCCTCGACATAATAAGACGGCCAGCCGCCGCCGGTCGGCGCGTGGCCGCCATAGCCGCCGACATGGACGCCGAGCGGCAAGTCCAGTGCCTGCGCGCGCTCGTAGATCGGCCAGTAGCGGCGGCGGCCGAGCGGCTCGTTGGCCCGCGGCGAGACGTTGATCTGGATGTATTCACCGATCTTGGCGCAGCGCTCGATCTCGGCAATGGCTAGCTCGTTGCCGTCCTGCCCGACCAGGATCGAGGCCTTCAGGCGCGGATCGCGGTGCGACCAGAACGCCAGCTGCCAGTCATTGATGGCGCGCTGGATCGCGGCGCCGAACTCCAGGTTCTGCTGCGAGAAGATGAAGAGATCGAGCACCTGGAGAATGCCGAACTCGACGTCGAGCGGATCGAGATGCTGCTTGCGCATGAAATCAAGATCGGAACCGGGCGGCCCCCCGGTCGGCGGCCAGGCATCGCGCCGCGCGATCAGCGGCGAGGACCGCGGATAGGGCGTGGTGAACAGATAGGGCGTGCGCAGATGGCTGCCGTATTCCTTCAGGTGCTGCTGCCAGCGCTTCGGCAGGAATTCGTTCAGATCGTCGGTCGAGCGAAGACTCGGATGGACGTCGCAATCGACGATGCGCAGCCGCGACGCGGCGGGCTTCTCGTCGTCGCGCAGCGGACGGTCGATGACTTCGCTCATGCTGTCCTCCAAAATCAGTTGGCGAGCGACAACCGCGGAAACGTCTCCAGCGGGTTGTCGACGCACATCTTCGCGATGATGCCCTTCGGTAGATTCGGCGGGATTGGATCGTCGCCGTCGAACTGCCAATGCGGGTAGTCGGACGCGAACAGGAACATTTTTTCGGAACCGATCTGGTCGATGATCTCCTCGACGCTTTTCGCGTCGCTAGGTGCATCGAACGGCTGCATGGTGACGCGAAAATTGTCGCGGATGATCGATGCCGGCTCGCGCTCGACCCAGGGAACCTCGACGCGCACGCCGCGCCAGGTCTTGTTGGCCCGCCACATGAAGGCCGGCAGCCAGCTTACGCCCGACTCCATCAGCACGACCTTCAAGTTTGGGTATTTGCCGAACACCCCCTCATAGATCAGGCTGAGGATCTGCGCCTGAAACGCCTGGGCCTCGACGAAGTAATATTCATAACGATGCGACGGCCAGCCGGCCGAGCTCGGCGCCTGGCGATATTGCGTGCCAGCGTGGATCGCGAGCGGCAGTTTGTACTTTTCTGCGAGCTGATAGACGGGCCAGAAATGTCGCCGTCCCAGTAGCGTCTCGCCCTGCGCTAGCGCCAGGATGGAGACGAAGCGATTGTCGCCGGCGCGGCGCTCGATCTCCTCGATCGCGAGATCCGGCGCCTGCATCGGCACCACGATGGAGGCGCGCAGGCGGGAATCGCGCGCAAGCCATTCGGCGGCGATCCAGTCGTTGATGGCCTTGCAGAAGTCGGCCGCCATGTAGGCGTCGAAGACGGCCTGCGCGCCGTAGAGCACGTTGAGGATGGCGTGGCTCGCACCCAATTGGTCGAACGCGCCCTTCTGCACCATGGCGAGATCGGAGCCGGGCTTGGCGCCGTTGGCCGGCCGCCAGTCGGCGCGGCCCGAAAGGGGCATGCTCGGTGGATAGGAGGTGAGATCGAGCCCATCGATGGCGCGGCTCACCACCTGCTCTTTCCAGTGATCGCTGAGATAGGGAAGCAGCGTCGTGCGCGTGCCACCAACGGCCGGGTGGATGTCGCAGTCGATCCGCGTCGCCGCCATTGGGGGTTCCTCGGAGTTTCCTCGCGCAGTCTTTATTAGCGGCGTTCTTCGCGCCGCCCGGGCAGAGTGCGCCGGCCGGCGCCGCCACGCAAGGGCGCGCGCCCGCGCGATCCGTCATGGCTCGGTTGCATTTCGCGGGCGCGATATGTGGATCAGCCGCGCGGTGGATGCTCTGGCACCCACCGCGTCGGATTGCAAACCTTTGCGCACTTCTCTCCTCAAGCGGCCTTGGAAACCTCCATCAAGAGGCGCTCGGCCTTGGCATCCTCGATGCGGTTCATCAGCCGGCTGCTCTCGTGATTGTCGCGCACGGTCTTGGTCAGCGTGACGCAGGTCTGGAGCAGCATCGCGACGCCCATGGTGAGATAGCCCTTCATCCAGAGGTCGATCGGCAGGAAGAAGATGCCGATTGCGACGAGGAAGGCGGAAGCCGCGAAGGACACGTAAGTGAAGGTCACCCAGGCGCTGCTGTGGGGCTGGCCGTTCTGGTTCATGGTCGTCTCCTGTTGGTTCGAATGATGATGGGATCTGAGTTCAGGCAGTCGGCTGGTGCTTGGACTTCAACCGCGCCAGCACGTCGTCCGCGGTCGTCTTCAGCCGGGGGCCGAAGCCCTGCTCGGCGAGTCGTTCGGCGGTCGTTAGCGGACCGGTGGCCGCATCGAGCTCAAACAGCGCGTCATCGGCGGCCTGGGCTTCCATCTGGCGCTCGCGCAGGCGCCTCAAGGTGCTCTCCGCTTCCGGCAGCGTGGATTCGTAAGGACGTGCGGCCTCGATGCCGCTGCGGCGAAGCGAGCGCACCGCTTCCGAGGCACGGGCGAGGCGACGGCCGCGATCGAGCTCGGTGATGCGGGCCTGCGCAGTCGCGACGTGGCGCTTCAGCCGCGCGATCTCGGTTGCGAACAGCGCGCGTGCCGTCATCGCCGCATCGCGGTCGGCTTCGAGACCCGCGATGGCTTCGGCGGCCTCCTTGGCGAGATCCTCGCGGCCGCCATCGAGCGCCGCCACCGCGCGGGTCTCGAGATCGGCGATGCGGGCGAGGGTCGCCTCGAGCTTGCGGCCTTCCTGCTGGTCCTGCGCGATCGCCAGCGCCAGCGTCCGCTTGCTGCGCTCCACCGCGGCAGCGGCATCGCGCATCTGCTGATCGAGGATCAGCAGGGCTGTACGGTCCTCCAGCTCCTCGCCTGCGGCGGCCACGCTGCCGCGGAAAAGTGTCACGACGGTCTTGAACATCTGCAGCTCCCTGTTTATGAGCGTTGCTCACAAATGCTTTGTAGCAGGAATATTGAACATCGTTCAATAAATATTTGAGCGACGCTCAAGAATTTGACTCCAGATGACTAAGGCCTTGGAACGTCGAGCGAAACTTCGGACCGACCTGATCCAGGCGGCCGAGCGGATGATCGCTGAGCGGGGGTTGGCAGGTCTGAAAACCCGCGATTTGGCCCGCGAGATCGGCTGCGCCAATGGCGCGGTCTACAATCTCGTCGCCGACGTGGACGAGCTCGTCCTGCGGGTCGGCTCGCGCACGCTGCATCGCCTCGATGAGGCGCTCAGCGCGGCGGAACGCGCCGGGGAGCCCTCGCCGCAGGAAACGCTGGTCCGCATCGCCATTGCCTATTGCGACTTCGCCGCCGAAAACCTCGAACTCTGGCGCGCGCTGTTCGAGCACCGCATGGCCGCCGACAAGATCCTCCCCGACTGGTCCGTCGACGATCAGCTGCAGCTGTTCCGCCACATCTACCACCCGCTGGCGCTGCTGCTTCCCAAGCGCAATCAGGAAGAGCTCGGCATCACCGCGCGCAGCCTGTTCTCGGCCGTGCATGGCATGGTGGCGCTGGGACTGGAGCAGAAACTGGTCGCCGTTCCCCTGCCGGCGCTGCGCAAGGAGATCGCAAACCTCGTGCGCGCGATGATCGACGGGCTGATCGCGCGGGCGGAGTAAAAAGATCGGCGGCGGCTGACTAAAATTTCGCCTGTCGCATCGCGAGTGGTGCGCTTAGCCTTCGGGCCGTCCCCTCACCTCTATCCGGAGTCTCTCATGCCCCTCCTCATCCGCGGCGGCACCGTCGTCAATCACGATCATTCGCGTCGTGCGGACGTGCTGATCGACGGCGAGACCATCGTGGCGGTGGGCCCGTCGCTCGAGGCGCCCACAGGCACCGAGGTCATCGATGCCGGCGGCGCCTACGTCATTCCGGGCGGGATCGATCCGCATACCCATCTCGAAATGCCGTTCATGGGCACCGTCACCGCCGACGATTTCGAATCGGGAACCAAGGCGGCACTGAGCGGCGGCACCACCATGGTGGTGGATTTCTGCCTGCCCGATCCCGGCCAGTCGATGCTCGCGGCCTATCAGGAGTGGCGGCACAAATCCGAGAAGGCCGCCAGCGACTACGGCTTCCACATGGCGGTGACGTCGTGGTCGAAGCAGATTTTTGACGAGATGGAGACCGTGGTCAAAACCTACGGCATCAACACCTTCAAGCATTTCATGGCCTACAAGGGCGCGCTGATGGTGAATGATGACGAGCTCTACAACTCGTTCGCGCGCTGCGCCCATCTCGGCGCGATGCCTGTTGTCCATGCGGAGAACGGCGACGTCGTCGCCTTGATGCAGGAGGCGCTGATCGCGCGCGGCGTCACCGGCCCCGAGGGCCACGCTTATTCGCGGCCGCCGGAGGTCGAGGGCGAAGCCACCAACCGCGCCATCATGATCGCGGACATGACCGGCACGCCGGTCTATATCGTGCACACCAGCTGCCGCGAGGCGCATGAGGCGATCGCGCGGGCGCGCGCGGCGGGAAAGCGCGTCTATGGCGAGCCGCTGATCCAGCATCTGCTGCTCGATGCCGGCGAATATCAGAACAAGGACTGGGATCATTCCGCGCAGCGCGTGATGTCGCCGCCGTTCCGCGACAAGTCACACCAGGATAGTCTTTGGGCCGGCCTGCAAGCCGGCTCGCTCCAGGTGGTCGCGACCGACCATTGCGCCTTCACCACGGAGCAGAAGCGGTTCGGGCTCGGCGATTTCAGGAAGATCCCGAACGGCACCGGCGGCCTCGAAGACCGCCTCGCGTTGTTGTGGACCGCGGGCGTCGCCACGGGGCGGCTGACAAAGGAGGAGTTCGTCGCGGTGACCTCGGCAAACATCGCCCGCATCCTCAACATCTATCCGCGCAAGGGCGCGGTCGCGGTCGGCTCGGATGCCGATGTCGTGGTGTGGGATCCCAAGGCGACAAAGAGCATCAGCGCGAAGCGGCAGATGAGCCGGATCGATTACAATGTGTTCGAAGGCTTTGCCTGCACCGGCGGACCGGCGGCGACGCTCTCGCGCGGCCGCGTCGTCTGGACGGATGGCGATCTGCGCGCCGAGGCAGGCGATGGCCGCTACATCGAACGCCCCGCCTTCTCGCCCGTGCATGTGGCGAATTCGACCTGGAAAGAGCTGACCGCCCCGCGCGCAGTCGCACGCGGAGCGGTGACGCCTTGAGAACGCGATCCACGCGGGATGCGACGCCATGAAGCGCGGTTGATGGCACGCGCTTTGCCTCTTTATGTCGCAACTTTCTCTCAAGGAGGCCGCGATGAGCGCATCATCTTCCGACATGAACCGTCGCAGCGTCGTGCTCGGTGGCCTCGGTATCGCCGGAATGACGGCCGTCGCGCCTCCCTTCGCCCGGGCGCAGGGACGCAGCGAGACGCTGCTGGTGGTGCAGGAGCTGGGGCCGAACTCGCTGGACATGCAGGGCGTCGGCTCCAACCAGACCGTGAACGGCCTGTCCTGGAATTGCTACGATCGCCTGCTGACCTACGCCTCCAAGACGCTGCCCGATGGGACCGTGTCCTATGATCGCGAGAAGCTCGCGCCTGAACTCGCCGAGAGCTGGGAGGTCGCGGCCGACGGCATGGCCTGCACCTTTCGCTTGCGAAAGGATGCGAAATTCCACGACGGCGCGCCGGTCACGGCCAGGGACGTCAAATGGTCGTTCGACCGCGCCGTGAAGGTCGGCGGCTTTCCGACCTTCCAGATGTCGGCGGGATCGCTGGAAAAGCCCGAGCAGTTCGTCGTGGTCGACGACCACACCTTCCGCATCGATTATGTGCGCAAGGACAAGATGCTGCTGTTCAATGTCGCGGTGGTCGTGCCCTTCATCATCAATTCCGAGCTCGCCAAGAAGAACGCAGCGCCCGAGGATCCGTGGGCGCTGGCCTGGCTGAAGACCAACGAGGCCGGCGGCGGCGCCTACAGGATCGAGAGCTGGAAGCCCGGCAGCGAGACCGTGCTGGCGCGCTTTGACGACTGGAAGAGCGGACCGCTGCCGAAGGTCAAGCGCGTGATCGCGCGCGACGTCCCCTCCGCAGGCACGCGGCGCGCGATGCTGGAGCGGGGCGATGCGGATATCTCCAGCGGCTTTGCGCCGCGCGATTTCGAGCAGATCATCAGGGAGGGCAAGGTCAAGGTATCAGGAGTGCCGATCCCGAACGCGCTCTGGTACGTCGCGCTGAACACGGCAAAGCCTCCGTTCGACAATGCCAGGCTGCGCCAGGCCGTCGCCTGGGCGATGCCTTACGAGCAGATCCAGAGCAGCGCCTTCTTCGGACGCGCCGTTCCGATGTATGGCGGCGCGGCCGATGTCTCAAAGCCGGTCTGGCCGCAGCCGTTTCCCTATGTCACCGATCTCGACAAGGCCAAGGCCCTGATGAAAGAGGCAGGCTTCGAGTCCGGACTGGAAACGACGCTGTCGCTCGACACCGGTACGGCGACCGTCGGCGAGCCGACCGCGATCCTGATCCAGGAGAGCCTCGCCAAGATCGGCATCAAGGCAGGAATCGAGAAAATCCCCGGCGCGAACTGGCGCACGACGCTGAACAAGAAGGAGCTGCCGATTGCCCTCAACCGCTTCAGCGGCTGGCTGGACTATCCCGAATATTACTTCTACTGGAATTTTCACGGCAACAATTCGATCTTCAACATCTCCTCCTACCAGAACAAGGAGATGGACGCGCTGATCGACAAGGCACGCTTCACCACGGATGCGGCGGAATACGACAGGTGCGTGAAGGATTTCATCGCGCTCTGCATGCGCGACGTTCCCGTCATCCCGCTCAACCAGCCGATCCACGACGTCGCCATGCAGAAGGCCGTCACCGGCTACGAGTTCTGGTTTCACCGCGAGCCGGACTACCGCCAGTTCGCGAAGGGCTAGTGCCGATCGACGACGCGGACGCGGCCTGAGGCGGCTCGCGCCTGCTCGGTCGGAAAGCTCCGCACCAGTCGCGTTTCGCTCGCGTGAAGCATCGCCGCGCCGAGCCTGCCCTGCCGCGATCCGTCCAGCGCGCAGGCAAAGATCCGGTAGAACTGCGCGCTGTCATAGGCGACCAGCAGCATATCGACGCCGGCATTGATCGCCTCGACCACAGCCTTGCAGACGTCGTTCTGGTAGATCGCGCCCATCACGAGGTCGTCGGTCATCACCATGCCCTGGTAATTCCATTTGTCGCGGATGATGCCCTGGACGACCCGCTTCGAATGCGACGCGGCACGATCGGGATCGACGGCCGTGAGCGTGACATGGCCGACCATGAGCGCGCTATGCGAATGCGAAAGCACCTCGCGGAACGGCAGCCAGTCGGTTGCCTCCAGCTCCCTCACCGGCGTGTTGAGACTGGCACTGAAATGATGAGTGTCGGTGCGCACGCGCCCGATGCCGGGAAAATGCTTGAGCGTGGCGCCGACGCCTGAGTCTTCCAGCCCGCGGACATAGGCGTTTGCGATCGTGCTGACCACGACGGGATCGGTCGCAATCGCGCGCTGGCCGATCAGCGTATGGAAATCGAGGCGGTTGCGCCTCTGCGGCGGCTTGAGGTCGAGCACCGGCGCCAGATTGAGATTGACGCCGAGGCCGGCGAGCTCGCGGCCGTGGATGCGGCCGAACTCCTCGGCCTTGGTCTGCTGCTCGTCGGGGGCAAGCGAGGAGAGGGTCGCGAGCGCCGGCACCTTTGTCAACGGCGGCGCGAGATGCCCGACGATCCCGCCTTCCTGGTCCGCGGCGACGACCAGCGGCGGCAGCCCCACAGCGCGCCGCTTGTCCTGGAGCGCCGCGATCTCGGCGCGCAGCGCCTCGATGGTCCGGCCCCGGATGTTATGCCGGGTGACGTAGACGCCGCCGATCAATCCCTGCTCGGCAAGGCGCGCGACCTCGGGAAAGGCGGAATAGCCGACCATGAAGTGAGGCCCGAGCTGGCGCGCCTCGGCGGCACTGGCCCCGAGAACATCGTGCTTGCGCAACTCGAACTTCAGATGCGCTGCCGACATCAGCAGCGGCGGCAGGCACCAGAGCATGACGAGAAGCTTGCCGGCCATGGTGCGCCACCGCCCTCTGCGAAGCAGAAGCATGACGATCGCGATGCTTGCAACGACAAGCACGATGTTTCCGGCGCCGCGCAGCGGGACCAGATAGGGATCGTTCTTGTTCGCGGCCGCGAACGCGACGACAGGCGCGGCCAGCCAGAGCAGGATGAGACCGATACGGCGGAGGAATTGCATGATGCGTCACACGCTAGGAGTGGCGAATGCTTCGCACCTAACAAAGCGATTTGCGGTGCGCGAGAGGCAAAAGCGCACCTGCACGAAAACTGCAAAAGACTCCTGAAACCGTGCAGACGATGATCCCGCCTTCTGCACAGACGCTGTTCAGACTTCGTGACGTTACCCATAACGAGAGGTCTTTTGGACATGACGAGCCTGGCTTCGACGATCGCAGCGGACATCCAGCCGATCAGGCATTCCTCGATTCCAGCCAAGCTTGGCTGCGCGCTGGCGCTGGCTGCGCTCGCCGACTGGCTGTTCTATGGCGAGCGCATCGGACTGTCGCTCACGCTGTTTGCGACCGCGATGGCTTGCGTGTCGGCGCTGCTCAATCATGCGGCCCTGGATCTGCGGCGCGCCATGATCGCTGCGGCCATTCTCGTCGCCGGCCTCGTGCCGGCCGTCGAGGAGCTCAACACGCTGTCCTTCCTGATCCTCATCACGGCGCTGGCCATTGCGCTCATGGTCGCGACCAATCCGGAAACGACCGAGTTCACCGAGCGTGCCCGTGCGCTACGCAATTTCTTCCTGCTCGGTCCCTTCAGGTTCTTCCTCGACGCGCTCCAGGTGTTCAACATGTCGGCGTTCACCCGCGGCATCGCGCTCTGGCTGCTGCCGGTGGCGCTCGGCACCGTCTTCGTCGCGCTGTTCGCGGCGGCCAATCCGGTGATCGAGCAGTGGGTGTCGCTGCTCAATCCAAAAATCCTCCTCGAATATGTCAGCGTCCCGCGTGTGCTGTTCTGGACGACGATGCTGGCGCTGGTCTGGCCGTTCATCCATGTGCGCTGGCGGCGGAGGAAAGTTGTTACCACGACGGATGCCGATGGCCCGGTGCCGCCGCCGCTCCCGCCCCTGGTCCCGGCCGAGTTCGTGGGCCCCTCGGCGATCTTGCGCTCGCTGATCCTGTTCAATCTGCTGTTCGCGGCACAGTCCATTCTCGACGGCATCTATCTCTGGGGTCACGTCGCGCTGCCCGCGAACATGACTTATGCGGCCTACGCCCATCGCGGCGCCTACCCGCTGATCGCGACCGCCCTGCTCGCTGCTGCCTTCGTACTGGTGGCGATGCGCCCGGGTGAACCGGCTGAGAAATCGAAGGTGATCCGACCGCTGGTCTATCTCTGGGTGGGCCAGAACGTGCTGCTCGTCGCCTCCTCCATCCTGCGCCTCGACCTCTACGTAGACGTCTACACGTTGACCTACTGGCGCATCGCGGCCTTCATCTGGATGGGTCTGGTGGCACTCGGGCTGATCCTGATCGTGGCCCGCATCGCGCTCGACCAATCCAACCGGTGGCTTGTCGGCGCCAATCTGATCGCGTTAACGATCGTGCTCTATACTGCTTCGCTGGTGAACTTCGATGCGTTCATTGCCGACTATAATGTTGCCCACAGTCGGGAAGCATCGGGCAACGGCGTGCAGATCGACATCAACTATCTCCTGACGCTTGGGCCACAGGCGCTCCCCGCCATCGACAAGGCGATCTTGCTGCGGCCCGGCAGCCCCGAGAGCTGCCTTGTGTCGCGCCGCGACCGCCTTGTAGAACTGCAACGTCAGGATCTGGCCTGGCGGAGCTGGGGCTTTCGAAACTGGCGGCTCCAGCGCAGGCTGGAGGCGCAGGTGAAGAACCAGCCGGCACGGTGAGCGGAGAGTTTACTTGGCGCATCGCATTCTCATCGTCGACGACGAGGGCCACATCCGCGAGGTCATCCGGGTCGCCCTGAAGAAGGCCGGCATGGACGTGATCGAGGCCCGCGACGGCAAGGAGGCACTCGCCCGCTTTGCCGCCGACAGGCCCGATTTGATCGTGCTCGACGTCGGCATGCCCGAGTTCGACGGCCTCGACGTCTGCCGCGAGATACGCAAAGGCTCCGACGTGCCGATCCTGTTCCTGTCGGCGCGCGACGAGGAGATCGACCGCGTGCTCGGCCTCGAGATCGGCGGCGACGACTACGTGACAAAGCCGTTCAGCCCGCGCGAGCTGGTGGCGCGGGTCAACGTCATCCTGCGCCGGCTCAGCCCGCGCAATGGCGAGGCCAAGGCCGGGCCGAGCGCGCTGGCGCAAGGTGGCCTGCTGATCGATCCGGAGCAGCATGTGGCGTCGTTCGCCGGCACGCCGCTGAAGCTGACCGCGATCGAGTTCGGCATTCTGCGCGCGTTCCTGACCCGGCCGACCTCGGTGTTCAACCGCGAGCAGCTGATGCGCGCGGCCTACCAACTCAACATCCAGGTCTCCGACCGCACCATCGATAGCCACATCCGCAACATCCGCGCCAAGCTCGCGGCGCTTTCCTGCGACAACGTCATCGAGACCATCCACGGCGTCGGCTTCAAGCTCGGCCGCTGCGAGAAAGAGGCATGAGCGCGGCCCCCGACAAATGGCGGCCGTCGCTGGGGCTCGTGATCTTCGCGGTGCTGACGACCGTCGCGGTGCTGCCGCTGGTCGGCCTGTTCTTCTTCCGCCTCTACGACAACCAGCTGATCCGCCAGACCCAGGCCGAGCTGATCGCGCAGAGCCGCGTGCTCGCGACGATCTATGTGCAGGAGGTCGCGGCAAGGCTCGACAGTGGCCTGACGCTCGGAGCCGAGGTGCCGCCGAACGTGCTGCCTGATCCGGGCGACCAGGTCACGCCGATCCGCCCCGCGCTTGACCTCACCGCCAACGATCTGCTCCGCCGGCGGCCCGACGCACAAGCAGCAGTCCGGCCGGCGCAGCCCGCCTATGTCGAGATCGGCGCAAGGCTGACGCCGATCATCCGCGAGACCCAGAAGGTGACGCTGGCAGGTTTCAGGATCCTCGATCCGCAGGGCGTGGTGATCGCCGGGCGCCAGGAGGTCGGGCAGTCGCTCGCCCATATCGAGGAAGTCGCGGACGCGCTGCACGGGCAGTATCGCGCCACCTTGCGCAACCGCGTGCCGGACAAGCCGCCGCCGCCGATCTATTCCTTCAGCCGCGGCCTCGGCGTGCACGTGTTCTCGGCGATGCCCGTCATCGTCAACAACCGCGTCGCGGGGGTGATCTACACCACGCGGACGCCGAGCAACATCTTCGACCATCTCTACCAGGAGCGGGCTAAGTTCGTGCTGGCCGGGCTCGCCGTGATCCTCGGCACGATCGCGATCGGCCTCGTGTTCTCCCGCACCATCACGCTGCCGATGCGCGAGCTGATCGACCGCGCCGCCAGAATTGGCCGCGGCGACCGCGAGGCGTTCAGGCCGCTGCGGCACTACGGCACGCGCGAGTTCGCCCAGCTCTCGCACAGCTTCCTCGGCATGGCCGAGCAGCTGGCGCGGCGCTCCGACTACATCGCGACCTTCTCGGCGCACCTCACCCACGAGCTGAAATCGCCGCTGACCTCGATCAAGGGCGCGGCCGAGCTGTTGCAGGATTCGGTTCAAGGCAAATCCGAGGGCCTGACGCCGGCCGAGCAGAAAACGTTCATCGCCAACATCCTGTCCGACACCCAGCGGCTGGAGGCGATGGCGCAGCGGCTGCGCGAGCTCGCCCGCGCCGAAAGCCTGCCGCAGAACGAGCGCACCGAGCTTGCGCCCGTCATCGCCGACCTCAGGAACAGGTTTCCGGAAAGCTCCATCGAGGCCAGCGGCAGCCTCGACCGGGCGATCGGCATGTCCGGCGAGAAGGCATTGATCGTGCTGTCGCATCTCGCCGACAACGCGGTGCGGCACAAGGCTGGGACAATCAGGCTGGAGGCGGTGGACGAGCGCACGACCCTGCTTCTGACCGTGAGCAATGACGGCGAGCCGATCTCGGCGCCGAACCGTGACAGGATCTTTGACGCGTTCTTCACCACCCGCCGCGACCAGGGCGGCACCGGGATGGGGCTGGCAATCGTGCGCGCGGTGATGGCGAGCCATGGCGGCTCGATCAGGCTGAAGCCGACCGACGAGGGCGCGGCTTTCGAGCTGCAGTTTCCGGTCGCCTAGATCGCGAACACCCAGGCGGCGACGATGGTGCCGATGGTGACGAGACCGGCGATGGTCCAGCCGGCGGCATATTCCAGCTCAGGGTGACCGGTCGCCCGCATGATCTCTGCCGGATCGGCGGTATGCTTCTCTGCCATGACAGCCTCGCACGTTTCTCCGCGTGTCTAAGGATAAGTCGCGCCAGCCGCGATAAGGTTCCATCACGGACGTGCGAGGGACACAAAGACGCGAAAACAACCCCATGCACAGTAGAAAGCCCGCTCCGGCGCGCGGCCCGGTCGCGCCGCACAACCTTCTGACACATCGGTGCAAAACGTCCCCGCCGCGCAATTCCCGCGTGCCCCGCGCCTTGCCTTCCAAATCCGGTTGCATGCTAGACTGGACGCTGTCCACGGCAGGAGGGAAGCATGGCCGACAACAAGGCAAAGCGGGGCGGAGCCGATCGCGCCCTGATTGCGCTCACCGAGAAATACGAAGTCGCCTATTGGTCGAAGAAGTTCAAAGTGACGCCGGCCAAGCTGAAATACGCCGTCAAGAAGGTCGGCCACTCCGCCAAGAAGGTCGAGGCCTACATCAAGCTCCAGAAGCACCGCGCCTCCGACAAGAGCCGGATCGCGCTGAGCGAGGCCTATGAGGTCCGCTACTGGTCGAAGAAATTCAAGATCACCCCGGCCAAGCTGAAGGCCGCCGTGGCCGCAGCCGGCCATTCCGCCAAGAAGGTGGAAGCGTATCTCGCGGCCCAGAAGGCGGCAAAAAAGGCCAGGAAGGCGAAGAAAACGGTCAAACGGAAGAAGGCCGCCTGAGATTTCGGGCCCATGGAGGCAGGGATGAAATCCGGCCGATCGATCCTATCCTGCGCCCTTGTTCTTGCCGCCACGTCCCACGTCGCCGGCGCCTCCGCAGCCACGCCCGCAAAGGTCTCGGGCTCGGCGGCGCTGGCGCTCGCGGGCGTGATCGCGCCGCTGTCGCCGAACCTCACCGGCGCCGAGAAGAAGGCGGTGGCGATGCTGTTCGCCGCCAATGCCGACATTCCCTACAAGAAGGCCATTGTGGTGACCGCCGACCGGATCGTCTGCCGCACCGGCAATGTCGACATCACCGTTCGCAATTGCGAGGTGACCTTCGGCAAGAAGGTGAAAACCGTGAACGGCTCCACTGCCAACGAGATCTTCGCGACGGAAGCGCTGGCCGGCGTTCCGCCCGACGGCGCGGCGGGATCGAATTTCGAGAGCCTCGCCAAGCTGAGCTGCACGATCGACCCCAACGCGATCAGGCGGAAGGACGGCAGCGGCGCGGATTGCACATTCGAGCCGGGGAATTGAGCGCCGAGGGCGCCGTCAAATCGCCTCAAGACCAGCCAACTAATAAGGCGAATTGAAAAGACAGGCCCCAAGAGCGAGCCAATATGAGCGCGCAAGGCCCGGCACCATCATGAAGAATTATCTCGCATTTTTGCTTGTTCTGACCGTCTCGACAGCTTCCGCGCATGGTCCGGTTCCGACGCGGCTGGCTGCGCCATCCGATCTCGTCCGCGTCGGGCTGACCGACAACGACACCACCGCCGGCGGCACCGCGCGGCTCTGCGAGCAGGTCACCTTCGCGCGCGGCCTGCGCTACGGCGAGAGCGAAGCCAATGTGCTCGATGTCGCCACCAGCGCGACCAAGGCGGATACGCCGCGGCCGGTCCTGCTGTTCGTGGCGGGCGACACTTTCACCGGCGACCATGCGGCGCCGGAGCTGTCGCGCCAGATCCAGGACCAGATCATGTGCTTTGCCGCGCGCAACGACATGATCGGGGTGCGCGTCAACTATCGCCTCGCGCCGGCGGCAGGCTGGCCCGCCGGGGCGACGGACGTGGCGGCGGCACTGTCCTGGGTCCACGGCAATATCGACCTGTTCAATGGCGATGCCCGCGAGATCGTCGCGGTCGGCTATGGCGCCGGCGCCTTTCACGTCGCCACCCTGCTGGCGCATCCCGAGCTCCAGACCGACCGCGCCGACGTCGCGGGCGTCGTGCTGGTGTCAGGGATCTATCGCGTGGGCAAGGACGCCAGCGACAACGAGAAGGCCTATCTCGGCACTGACGCCACCCAGTACGACAAGCGCTCGGTCTTCCCCGGCATTCTCAATGTCGACGTGCCGATCGTGCTGGCCTGGGCCGCGGACGATTCCACCAGGCTGGTGGCACAGGGCGAGACCCTGAAGAAGACGCTCTGCGGCGCCGGCCATTGTCCGCGCGGCACCATCCTGCGCAGCCGCAACGGCATCGCCGCCGCCTTCGGCCTCGACGGCTCCGGCGACAGCCTTGCCGAACCAACGCTGCTGCTGGTGCATCAGTTGGAGGCGCGGGGGCTGCCGTAGCGGGGAGTTGTCGGCGGTGCGCTTTAATTGCTCCCGCCTTTTGCTGGGCCACCCCTCTCCCCCGCTCTCCCCCGCCCTCCCCCGCAAGGGGGGAGGGAGCGCAGCGGAGTGCGCCGCTACGCTGTGCCTCACCGCATTGTCGCAATTGATAAGAACGAACGCGTGCCACAACGAAGGTGCGTTCCCTCCCCCCTTGCGGGGGAGGGTTAGGGAGGGGGGTGCCACACGGCACACTCCCTCGTTTGTCAGCGCGTCAGCACGCCTGCCGCTTTCGTTCGCGCTAACAGCTGCGCTGCTTTGAAGTGCGCCACCAAGCCACAGCTTTGACAAACGCTTGACGTAGATCAACTCGCCTTGGTGCGGACTGAGCCGACCTCGTTGGGGGCCAACGACAAGGTGTCGAGCATGCGCGTCACCGGCAGGCTGCTATTCATTGTGATCGTCGCCTTCGCTTCGCTCGGGGCGATGTCCCAGCAACGGTCCGAACAACCGGCAAGCGACAACGAGATCCGCATCGGCAATGTCATGCCGTATTCGGGGCCGCTCTCGGAATTCGGCGCGATCGGCACGGCGGAGGCCGCCTATTTCGACATGATCAACGCGCGCGGCGGCATCAACGGCCGCAAGATCCGCTTCATCACCCGCGACGACAATTCCGATCCGGCGGCCGCGCTGGAGCTGACCCGCAATCTGGTCGAGAAGGACGAGGTCCATCTCATGTTCGGCTCGTTCGGCACGCCCGGGAATCTCGCCACGCGCTGGTATCTGAACGAGAAGAAAATCCCGCAGCTTTTCCTCGCCTCCGGCGACGAGGAGCTGAGCCAGGCCAAGGCGTTTCCCTGGACCATGGGCTGGCAGCCGTCGTTCCGGTCGGAGGGACGCATCTACGCCAACTACATCCAGGCCTATTATCCCAGGAAGAAAATCGTGGTGCTCTGGCAGAACGACCAGTTCGGACGCACGGTCTACAAAGGAATCCAGGAAGGCCTCGGCGATCTGAACCGTCACATCCTCGTCGACATCGCCTTCGACATCAACGACGAGCATCTCGAAGGGCACGTCTCGATCCTCAAGCGCGCGGGCGCCGATATCTTCGTCTTTCTCGGCGTGCCGTCGACGGCGTCCCAGGTGATCAAGCTGGCGGCGTCGCTCAAATGGCGCCCGGTCTTCATCGTGAACGACGCCTCCGCCTCGATCGCCAATGCGATGGCGCCCGCGGGCCTCGAGAATTCGGCCGGCGTGATCTCGGCCGCCTTCCTGAAGGATCCGAGCGATCCCGCATGGAAGAACGATCCCGCCATGAAGGACTGGTTCGCCTTCATGGATAAATACCACCAGGTCGAAAGCACCAACAACAGCGCGGCAGTCTATGGCTACGCCGCGGCCGAGGCGCTGACCAAGGTGCTGAAGCAATGCGGCGACGATGTCTCGCGCGAGAACATCATGCGTCAGGCGGCTTCGCTGAAGAGTTACCAGCCTTCCCTCGCGCTGCCCAACATCAGGATGAGCACCTCGCCCGACAGCTATCTGCCGATCAGGCAGATGCGGCTGGTCCAGTTCGACGGCCGGTCGTGGCAGCCTTTTGGTGATGTGATCGAGACGGCGTTCACGGAAGGCGCGGCGCGGTGAACTGACTTACGCGCACCTTTTGCTGGGCTACCCCTCTCCCCCGCCCTCCCCCACAAGGGGAATATGCGCGATTGCAAACCCAACGACATTAGTCCTGCAAGTCTCCTAAGGCGCGATTGGCGGCGGAGTGCAGAGCGGCGCCGATAGCAAAAGCGCGGTATTATGGCGCAAACGCCACAAGCTGAAGAGAGACGCGTCATCCCAGCGGGAGCATTTGGCCTAGTTAGGGTTTGAAGGCGGCTCGTTTTGAGTTGAAGACCGATTTAAGCGATTGGACCTGATCAAAGACACTATTGGCAGAGCAACCGTCAGGGCTAGTGCGGGCACGCCAAGCATCAGCACAGCGAAAACCGCCGGGTTGACAGTACCGAACAGCCACATACCGCCTATTACCAATTCAACCACGACCAAGGCGATCAAACGGCCCCAAATTGATCTCTTCATTTCGTGTCCCGTCTTGTTAGGGAGAGGGGTACGACACGGCGCACTCTCCCGATGAGAAAAGAAGACGCTCGCGAGCGTTCACCCTCACGCCGGCTTCAGCGACGCCAGCGCGCTTTCCAGCAGCGAGCGCACACGCGCGGCATCGCCTGACTTCACCACGGCGGGGTCGAGATAGAGCTCGAGGCCGGGCGCGCGTTCGGTGATGATGCCGCTCTTCGCAGCCTCGGCATCGTTCAGCGCGTCGACCGAATAGGGAATCACCTCGCGGCTGATGCCCTTCATCGTAATCGCCGGCAGCGCATGGGCGCGGACGATGTCGCTGACCAGCGCGAAGGTCTCGTAGCTCAGCACGATGCCGCCGGGCTCGGCGATCGATTGCAGGCGCGCAGCGAGGTTCGCCTCGGCACCGATGATGGTGTAGTCCATGCGGTCGCTGCTGCCGAAATTGCCGACATTGCAATAGCCCGAATTGATGCCCATGCGCGAGCGGAACGGCTGCTCGATGCCGGAGGCCCGCCACTTCGCATTGAGCTCGGCGAGCCGCTGCTGCATGCGCCAGGCCATCTGGAGGCAGGCCTCGGCGTCGGCGCGGTCGCCCCGCGTCTCGGGGTCGCCGAAGAAGATCAGCATGGCATCGCCGATGAACTTGTCGATGGTGCCGCCATGGTCGTGGGCAATCGCCGACATCTCGGTGAAATATTCATTGAGGAGTTGCGTCAGTTGCTCGGGCTGGAGCCGCTCCGCGGTCGCCGTAAAATTCTGGATGTCGGAGAAGAAGATGGTGAGCTTCTTGCGCTCGGTGTGGATGATGACGTCCTTCTGGCCGGAGAAAATGCTCTTGTAGACTTGCGGCGGGATGTAGCGCGAGATCTTCATCGAGAGCGAGGCGAGGAAGTCGTTGGCGGATTCGAGCTCCTTGTTCATGCCCTTGATGCGGCTCGCCTGGCGGCGCTGGAGCGAGAGGAAGGACAGGCCGCTGCCCGCGGCGATCAGAAAATAGGCCAGCAGGAACTTGAACGAGAAGATGTTGGCGGCGATCGGCTGGGCGATGATCACCTCCTGGATGCCCCTGATATCGCCGACCTTCCAGTCCTTCTTCGGGCTTTCGGGGTGGCTGTTGTGACAGCTCACGCAGGCCGGGCCCATCGTGACGGGGGCGACGAGGCGGACCTTGTCGTTGAACAGCGAGGTCTCGGTCTCCAAGATCTTCTGTTCGGGATCCCTGCGCAGCGCGTCGAGCGCGTCCTTCTCGAACTTGTCGAGCTGGTGCGGCGCACGGTTCTGGAACGGGAAGTCCGAGACGAAGCGGTAGGTGATGTTCTCCTGCTGCGCGCCGATCACCCGTCCGAGCTCCAGCGACAGCGTCGCCGGGATCGGGATCGCACCAGGAACGGATTCGTAATTGTGAACCACCCTGGTCGTACCATCAGGATTGGCGATGATGCGCCCGACCACGTTGGTCGCGTAATAGCTGCGCACACTCGTGATTACCGAATTGAGATCGGCGGCCTGCCGGCGCAGCGCCGTCTTGGAGAGCTCGGTCAGGTCCAGCCACACCGCGAGCGGCAGAGCGAGCAGCAGGAACGCGATCGCGGCACCGGTCAGGACGCCGCTCTTGCGCTGTTCTTCGGCGATCTCTTGTTTCACACTGTGGCTCCGTTGTGTGCGCTTTTGTCGCAAACCTCCCGGGATTTGCGGCAAAGCCTGCGGCGGCACAGAGCCAACAAAAGCGGGCGCGCGCAACCCCATTTTATGGTGGTCGCACCAAGCGTCTTTCCGTTTCATCACGAAGGTTTAAGATCGGGATCAACCTGCATTGATCATCCGGAGCCAGCACCCATGACCGAGACCGTCCGCATCAAGCGCTTCAATGCGCGGCCCGTGATCGTGCCGATGAACCTGCCGCTCCAGACCTCGACCGGGGCGGTTGCCAGGGCGCCGCTGGTGCTGATCGACTGCGAGACCGACCAGGGCGCCCGCGGGCACGCCTATCTGTTCTCGATCACGCCGTCGGCCCTGAAGCCGCTGACGGCGATGGTCACGGAAATGTCGGAGCTGCTTGCCGGCGACGAGCTGCTGCCGTTCGAGATCGAGCGCAAGCTGACCCAGCGCTTCACGCTGCTGGGCCTCGCCGGCCTGCAGCGGCTGGCGCAATCCGGCATCGACATGGCGGCCTGGGACGCGCTGGCCCGCAGCAAAGGCCTGCCGCTGGCAAGGCTCCTCGGCGGCGCGCCGAAGCCGGTCAAGGCTTACAATTCGAAGGGGCTCGGCATCATGCCGGCAGGCGCCGCGGTGGAGGAGGCGCACAGGTTGCTGGCGGAGGGTTTTCACGCCGCCAAGATCCGCGTCGGCCGGCCCGATGCGCGGGAGGATCTCGCGGTGGTGCGCGCGGTGAGAAAAGCCGTCGGCGATCAGGTCACGCTGATGTGCGACTACAACCAGGCCCTGACGGTCACCGAAGCCATCCGCCGCGGCGAGATGCTCGACGACGAGGGCTTGAGCTGGATCGAGGAGCCGATCCGCCACGACGACTACGAGGGTTGCGCCCGCATCGCGGACGCGCTGCGCACGCCGGTCCAGATCGGCGAGAATTTCGATAGCGCCTTCTCGATGCAAGCGGCGCTGTCGGCGGAAGCCTGCGACTACGTGATGCCCGACGTGCAGCGCATCGGCGGCGTCACCGGCTGGCTCCGCGCCGCCGCGCTCGCGCATGCCGCCGGCATCGAGATGTCCACCCATCTGTTCTCGGAAGTCAGCGCGCATCTTTTGTGCGTGACGCCGACCGCGCACTGGCTGGAATATGTCGACTGGGCCGACGCGGTGCTTTCGACGCGATTGAAGATCAAGGACGGCTTTGCGCTGCCGAACGAGGAGCCGGGCAACGGCATCGCGTGGGACGAGGGAGCGGTGAAGAAATATCTGGTCAGCTGATCCGGCTACGCTCGCGCGAAGGAAAAGCCGGGCTGGCCGCGAAGGAAACCGTTGGCAAAGGCGACGCCCGGGTAAAGCTCGGACAGGCGGCCATTTGCCTCCTCGGCTGACCTGCGCCCGTCGAGCACGTCGCGAAAGGTCTTTGCGACTTCGACCATGTCGCAATCCTGCGGCGACAGGCGCAGCGAGCCGATCCCGGCCTCGCGCAGCGCACCGATGTCACTGACGAGATTGGTGCAGGCATGCGACAGGGTCTGCACGCCGTTGATGGTCAGGAAATCCTGCTGGTCCAGCGTCTTCAGCGCGAGCCCGTCGGGGTCCTTCTCGCAGACGAAGCGGCAATTGTCCTTGGAGAGCTTGTGAAGCCGCGCGTGATAGCAGCGGGCCGCGATCGCCAGCGGCACCCTGCCGAAAGCGAATATCTCGATCACGGCCTCCGGCAGCGCCGCGGCGATCGCCGCCGCTGATGCGACCGGCAGTTCGGGCGGCAAGCAGATGCGCGCGGCGCCTTGCCGGACGTGAAAGGCCGCGCTGGTCTCGTTGTAGATGTTGACGAAGGGCCCGATGGCGTGCGGCCGGCCCTTGATCGACCTGAGGCAAGTGAGGTCGTTGACCTCGACCAGCGCGTCCCCGGCGGCGCAGAGCTCTTCGGTCTGGCGCCGTTCGCGCCGCAGCGACACCAGGATCAGCGAGCCCAGCAGGACCTGCTTGCCGGCCTGCTGGAGGCGTTGGATCACCTCAGGCAGATGCTCGGCGAAGAACGGAGACCGTTTCGAGCACACGATCTCGCCGACGGAGACGACGTCGACCGGCGCCTCGTCGGCGATCCGGAAGTAGAAATCGCGCCAGCGCTCCGGCGCCCAATTGTACAGGACCGGGCCGAGACTAAGCTGCATCGGGGCATCTCTCATTCATGCTGGACCGCCAGCCCTCGCTTCACCAGTCATCGCCGAACGATCATCGCCATGTCTTGCGATAGGCGCCGAGCGTGGAGGCCTGGCCTTCGGTGAACGGCTTCAGGCTCACGATATCGGCTTCGCTTCCATCCTCCAGCGTATCGAGCGCGCGGCGGAAGTGACGGACCACGCTCTCGATATAGGCGCGTCCGCGCTGGCGTCCCTCGATCTTCAGCGCGGCCACGCCGGCGCTGCGCAATCCGCCGAGCAGCGTCGTGGCGTCGAGGCTGACCGGATCCTCGAAAATGTAGCCGTCACCAAGCGCCGTCGAGAAGCGCCCCTTGCAAAGGGTCGGATAGCCCGCGGCTTCCTGTGGAGCGAAGCGGTTGATGGTGAAGCCGCCGAGCCGGGATGTCGTTCCTTTCGCGGTCTCCTCATAGGCCACGTGGCTTGCCGGCGAGCAGACGCCCTGCATGTTCGGCGATTTCCCGGTGGCATAGGACGACAGGGAGCAGCGCCCTTCGGCCATCACGCAGAGGCCGCCGAACACGAACACCTCGGTCTCGCATGTCGTCTCGCGGGCGATCTCGGCGATCTCCGAAACGCTGAGCACGCGCGGCAGCACGACGCGGCGCGCTCCGAACGTCTCGACATAGAAAGCGATGGCGTCGGGGTTCGCGGCCGCCGCCTGCACCGAGACATGCAGGCGCTGGTTCGGATGGCGCCTTGCGACATAATCCATCAAGCCGATGTCGGCGACGATCAGCGCGTCCGCACCGGCATCGACGGCATCGTCCACCGCCCGTTGCCAGAGTGCCACGGACGACGCCCGCGGAAAGGTGTTGATAGCGACGAGGATGCGCGCGCCGCGTCCATGGGCAAAGGCGATCCCCTTGCGCAGCTCGTCGCGGCTGAAGTTCAGCCCCGGAAAATTGCGCGCATTGGTCTCGTCGTTGAAGCCGCAATAGACGGCGTCCGCGCCGGCCTCGATGGCGCTCCGCAGCGCGGCCGGCGTGCCGGCGGGACAGATCAGCTCCATCACCCCTGCTCCCGGGGCGCGCCGGTCAACCTGTCCCGCGCGAGCTCGAACGAACGCCTGGCCGGCTCGCCCAGCGGACCGAACAGGGACGCCAGCTCCGCGGCCAGATCGAGCCGCGCATCGTCGATCGCGTTACGCAAGGCCAGCACCGCCTCCATGTCGCCCTCGATTCCGAGCTGGCGCGAGAACATCAGCGCATCGCCGTCGACCCTGCCCTCGACCAGGGCCAGCAGGTTCGCGAGCGAGGCGGAGACGCAGGCGTCCAAGCCGGATGGCAATTCGCGCACCACCGACAATCGCGCTGGCGCGGCCTCGACGATGAACGCGAACGGCAGGTCGGTCGGCTTGATTCCGAACCGTGCACGGCGATGTTCGCCGAGCCTGTCGAGCAGGCCGGGATTGCGCCTCAGGATCCGCTCCAGGAACCCACCGAGAAGGAGTTGCAGCGGCAGCAGGGGCAAGGGACGCAGCGCGAGCGCGAGAAGCGGCGGGATTGTCTGCAACGGGCCGGACGCGAGGGACGAATGACTCATGGGACATATCTGAGCCGATTGCGCGCGAATGTATTTGAGCGGGAACAATGAGGAGCGAAATCGCTCCGGCTAGCTTCTGCTCCTTTCAGGAGATTGTCCGCTTGCAACGTGACGTTCCGCGCTTCCGCGAATTATCCGACTTCCTGCGCTTCATCGAAGGCAAGGGACAATTGCGACGCATTCGCGAACCGGTCTCCGTGGTCCATGAGATCACGGAGATTCACCGGCGCGTCATCGGCGAGCACGGACCGGCACTATTGTTCGAACGGCCGATCAGGGCCGACGGCCTACCATCCGGCATGCCGCTCCTGACCAATCTGTTCGGCACGGTGGAGCGGACCGCGTGGGGCATGGGCATCACGCCTGACCGGCTCGAAGAGCTCGGCGCGATGATGGCCGAGTTGCGCGCACCGCGCCCCCCGCACGGCGTTCGGGACGCCTGGCGCAAGCTGCCGCTGGCCCGCGCCGCGCTTGCGACCCGGCCGCGCTCGCGCGCAGCCGCGCCGGTGCAGGATCGCGCCGCCATGGGCGAGGACATCGATCTGACGAAACTGCCGGCGCAGATCTGCTGGCCGGGCGAGCCTGCCCCATTGATCACCTGGCCACTGGTCATCACCGCGCCGCCGGCATCGCCGGCCGCCGACCAGGAGGAGAATGTCGGCGTCTATCGCATGCAGATCCTGGGCCGCGACCGCGCCATCGTCCGCTGGCTCGCCCATCGCGGCGGCGCCCGGCATCATCAGCAATGGAAGGCCGTAGGGCGCGACATGCCGGTCGCAATCGTCATCGGCGCCGACCCCGCGACCATCCTTGCCGCGGTAATGCCACTGCCCGAGACGATCTCCGAGCTGCGCTTCGCGGGCATCCTGCGCGGTGAGCGGCCCGAGCTGACGCCCTGCCTCACCGTACCGCTCGAGGTCCCTGCCACGGCCGAGATCGTCATCGAGGGCTTTGTCTCGGCGACCGAGACGGCGGCCGAAGGTCCCTATGGCGATCACACCGGTTACTACAATTCGGTCGAGCAGTTTCCGGTGCTGCGCGTCACCGCCATCACGTCGCGGCAACAGCCGATCTATCTGTCGACCTTCACGGGCCGCGCGCCGGACGAGCCGTCCCGGATCGGCGAGGCCCTGAACCGGCTGTTCGTGCCGCTGATCCGGCAGCAATTCCCCGAGGTGACCGACTGCTGGCTGCCGCCCGAGACCTGCTCCTACCGGGTCGCGATCGCATCGATCAAAAAGCGCTATCCCGGCCAGGCACGGCGGCTGATGCTGGGCCTGTGGTCGATGCTGCCGCAGTTCAGCTACACCAAACTATTGATCGTGGTCGACGACGACATCGACATTCGCGACTGGCGCGAGGTGATGTGGGCGGTGGCGACGCGGAGCGACAGCTCGCGTGATCTCGTGGCGCTGTCCGACACGCCGATCGACTATCTCGACTTCGCCTCGCCGAAATCCGGCCTCGGCGGCAAGCTCGGGATCGACGCCACCACGAAGATGCCGCCGGAGACGGAGCGGGAATGGGGCGAGCCGCTGGCGATGGATTCCGCCGTGATCGCCAAGGTCGATGCGATGTGGCCGGCGCTCGGTCTCGGCGGGATCGGCGGGATCGGCGGGCTGCAGCTGCGCGAGCCCGCATGAGCGAGCGGCATGGCGTGATCGTCGGCATCAGCGGTGCCTCGGGCGCGGCAATCGGCGTGCGCATCGTCGAGCGGCTGGCGGAGAATCCACACTGCGCGGTGCATCTGGTGATCTCACCGGCAGCGGAGCGTACGCTCGCCGAGGAGGTCGGCCCTTCGGCGCTGCCGCGGCTGCGCGCCCTCGCCTTCCGCGACCATGCGGCTTCGGACATCAGCGCCAGCATTGCCAGCGGCTCGTTTCCGGTCGGCGGCATGATCGTGGCGCCGTGCTCGATCCGGACGCTGTCGGCGGTTGCCTTCGGACAGCTCGACAATCTTCTCGTGCGCGCCGCTGACGTGCAGCTCAAGGAGCGACGACGCCTGGTGCTGCTGGTGCGCGAGAGCCCGCTGCATCTCGGCCATCTCCGCGCGATGGTCCAGGCCACCGAGATCGGCGCGATCATCGCGCCGCCGCTGCCGGCCTTCTATCTGAAGCCGCAGTCGCTGGCCGAGATCGTCGATCAGATCGCCTGCCGCGCGATCAATCTCCTGGACCTGCCGGACATTGCGGCGCCCGCGCAGAAATGGCACGGCGATAGATAAGCGCCAGCGCGCGCGGCGGCGTTCAGGTCCGTCGTCTCGGGCAGGCCGTTCTGGCGCCAGGCGATGAAGGCGTTCATCGTTGCGCGCAAGTGCGACAAGCATTATCGATGCTCCATGACCACCTGGCGCCCTCATCCTCACATCCGCGTCGTCGCGATCGGCCTGCACTGGCGGGACGGGCGCCTGCTCGCGGCCGAGGTGCGCGACGATGCGGGCCGGATCAAGGGCGTCCGTCCGCTCGGCGGCGAGATCGAGTTCGGCGAGAGCTGGCGGGCGGCGCTCGTGCGGGAATTTTGCGAAGAGCTCGGCATCGACATTGCCATCACGGGCGAACCGCTGGTGATGGAGAACATTTTTTCGCATGAGGGAGAGACCGGGCACGAGGTGATGTTCATCGCCGAGGTCGCGCTTCCCGACGGCGCATTCAGCGGACAGGACCGCATCGATTTCCGCGAGGATAACGGCGAGCAGATCGTCGCGCGCTGGTTCGACCTCGCCGATCTCGACGTGGAGGGCGGACCCAGCCTCTATCCGACCGGATTGAAGGATCTGCTGCTGGAGGCAAAAGACGGAACTGCGTGAGAGGCGCCGCTCTCGTCACGTTCCGCCCGTATCGCGCCGATAGCGGAAGTCGCAATGCGGCGCGCCTTGCATGATCGTCTGCGTGCGCGTGAGCCTGACGTCGGGGCCGAACCCTTCCGCGGTCGCGAAGTCGGCGGTGCAGACCAGGAGAAAACCGAGCTCCGGCTCACCCAGCGCCTTGTAGAACTCGGCATAGGCGCATCGCTTGACGTCGAACGCGAAGGCGTCGTGGCTCTGCTCGATCACGTCATAGGCGAGCGCATCGTCGCGGGCATAGGTCCCGAACGCCGACGAGACGGCCTTGCCGAGATCGCTCTCGTTCCTGGCTTTCCAGAACTCCTCGCCGAAGCCGCGATAGAGATCGCCGAGCGTCTTGCGCACCAGCGCATTGGCGCGCGCCTCGCCGAGCTCGGCCTGGAGCGCCTTGACCAAGGGCACCAGCACCTGGGCCTGGATTTTTGCCTGTTCGATGACGGACACGCTCATGGGCAACCTTCATCCGGGTTACTTCACGCCACAGCACGATAACTCAACTTGCTGTTGGCGGCGAGAGCTTGCCTGTTTCGTCCTATGACATCCCAAAGCCTACGTTTCCGTGATGTCAGGGTTATCGCCGATCGTGCAATTCTGAAAACGTCGACGCAGCCATCAATGGTATGATGCGTACCATTCAAATGCCGCCGGCAGATGACCAGAGGTGAACATGATCCGACCCGAGATGTCTCCAAGCAACGTCAGGCCACGACGTTCTTCACGACGCCGTCATGTTGCGGCGGTGGCCGCGGCACTGTTTCTCGCCACCACGTACTGGTCAGTCGGAGGCGCGCAGGCTGCCGCGAATGACGCCGAGGCACGAGCCATCTTCGAGAAATTCATCGCGGCACAGAATGCGCATGATGCCGATGCGGTGAAGGCGATGCTCTTGAATTCGCCCGGCACGCTGCTGTTTGCCAGAGGCATCGAGACGCGCGGCCGCGACGCGGTCGCCGCCCGGTTCAAGACGTATTACGAGGGCACCTGGCACCTCGAGCCCGACATGTCGAAATTCCACGTCGCCGTGATTTCGAACGAGGTCATGCAGATCCTCGTCCCGATCGTCTTCACGCGCGCACTTCCGGGCAAGCCGGCGCAGCAGAATACATTTCTGATCAGCCAGACCTACGTGCAGGATGCGGCCGGCTGGCACGTCGCCTCGATCATGCCGGTGGCGAATACGGAACTGAAGTAGAGGGGATTGGGCTTGCCTGGCCGAAGCTCGCGGCTGCAAGCCCGCCTTCGCCCTTTTGGCTCCGGCGCGGCATCCTTCTCTCGCTATCGCGAGCGAAGGATGGTGGGCACGACAGGGATCGAACCTGTGACCCCTACCATGTCAAGGTAGTGCTCTCCCGCTGAGCTACGTGCCCTAGAGGTCATTTCATCGGTGGGGTCCCTATAACGGCTCAGGGGACCCGGCGCAAGGACGGAAGGAGGCCGATTTAGGCCGCCAGCATCTTGTTCACTTCGCTGACCAATTCGCGCAGATGCACGGGCTTGGACAGCACCTTGGCGTTCTTGGGGGCGTCCGAATCCGAGTTCAGGGCGACCGCGGCGAAGCCGGTGATGAACATGATCTTGATGTCGGGGTCGAGTTCCGAGGCCCGGCGGGCGAGCTCGATCCCGTCCATCTCCGGCATCACGATGTCGGTCAGCAGCATCTCGAACGGCTCTTCGCGGAGCCGCTGGTAGGCGGCCATGCCGTTGTCATGGGACGAGACCTGAAAACCGGCGTTTTCCAGCGCCTTGACCAGGAAACGGCGCATGTCGTTGTCGTCTTCGGCGAGCAGGATCTTTGGCATGGCAGGAAACGTCGAATCCCCAGAGGATATCAGCAGAGGTCACTAAGCCCGACAGAGGGTAAATTTGGGGTGAAAATCTTTACCCTGGACGGATCGCGCTGCCGGCTCCTTGTGAACCGGAATGCGGATCGAATCAATCGAAGCCGACCGGACGATCCCCGCCTCGCTGCCTGCACGGTTAAGACATGTTCCAGCGCAGATCACATCTTTTCGCTTGGCAGAATGGTTGCGATTCCGGACAATGACGACACATGAGAGCCGCTCGACCGGCCGAATCAATCCGTTCAAGCCTTTGCCGGGCCTTACAGGATCCTGCGGGGCCGGATCTTGTGGCGTGAAGGGACGAAGCCTGGGAATAAGGGACGAAGCCTGAGAAGATGACCCGGTTTGACGGCGAGATGTCGCCAGCATTCGAGATCGTCGAGCCCGCCGAATGGCGCGCGCCGGTCATCTTCAACTCGCCCCATTCCGGCTCGACCTATCCGGACGAATTCCTCAGCGCCTCCAGGATCGACCTGCCGACGCTGCGGCGGTCGGAAGATTCCTTCATGGACGAGCTGATCGGCCATCTCAGCGCCCGCGGCTTTCCGACCGTGCGGGTTAATTTTCCCCGCTCCTATGTCGACGTCAACCGCGAGCCCTACGAGCTCGACCCCCGCATGTTCACCGGCCGGCTGCCGAGCTTTGCCAATACCCGCTCGATGCGGGTCGCCGGCGGCCTCGGCACCATCCCGCGCGTGGTCGGCGATGGCCAGGAGATCTATCGCGACCGTATCCTGGTCGACGATGCGTTGGCGCGGATCGAGACGCTCTACAAGCCCTATCACCGCGCGCTGCGCCGGCTGATCAACAAGGTGCACCAGATGTTCGGCACGGTGGTGCTGGTCGACTGCCACTCGATGCCCTCGGTCGGCGTCAGCAGGGACGAGCCGCGCCGGCCCGACATCGTGATCGGCGACCGCTACGGTACGAGTTGCACCCCGCTGTTACCCGACCGGGTCGAAGAGACCATGGGCGGGCTCGGCTATTCGATCGGCCGCAACAAGCCCTATGCCGGCGGCTTCATCACCGAGCATTACGGCAACCCGGCGAGCGGGCTTCACGCGGTGCAGCTCGAGCTCAACCGCGCGATCTACATGGACGAGCGTCGGCGCGAGCGCAGTCCGCGCTTTGCGCAAGTGGCAACCGACTTCGGCGTGCTCGCCGACGTGCTGGCGGCCACGATCCCGTTCGGCGATCTCGGACCGTTCCAGGCCGCGGCGGAATAGGCGGCAAGCCTGCGACGCGCGACCACGTCGCGGATCAGGGACCAGACAAAGCTGCGAGCGTATCGGGCGCCGGATCTTCACTTCGCGTTTTCGCACAGCCGAAGTGAAACAGGCGACCCAAAGAAAAAAGGGCCGCTCGCGAATGACGCAAGCGGCCCAAGTCTAGGGAGGAAACGCCCAAGGAGGGCAGCGGTAACGCAGAGCGCTACCGCACCGCAACAATATGCGGCCGCGCCGCACAAAGTGCAAGGGCTTTTGAGCCATTTCCCATGCAAAACACACATGGCTCTGTTGCTTCCAGAGAAACCCAGATTCAGTTCCTTTGATAAGGAAATTCAATGGGTTGATAGTCATTTGCATACGAACAAGGCATGTTCGGAACTAAGTTTTCAACTCAATGATCGATATTTGGCCAGGAGATGGCTCGGATGAGGCAACCGGCATCGGCATCCAAAATACCAGGGTGCAAATCAAGACAGCGCTGCACGCGAGAGGCGAATTGAGATAGGCAGATGCGAGCTTCACCCGACTTTCGTTTTGAGGATGCGCCGTGACGGTGATCGACTTCTCAGCCTTCATCGGAGGGCTCGCCACCGCCTCCGGCGAAACCATCCTGCCGTTCTTCCGCACCTCGCTGTCGATCGACGACAAGAGCAAGACCAAGGATTTCGATCCGGTGACCGAAGCCGACCGCGCCGCGGAGGCGGTGATGCGGCGGCTGATCAAGGCCAATTTCCCCCAGCACGGCATCGTCGGCGAGGAATTCGGCAATGAGCGCGAGGACGCCGACTATGTCTGGGTGCTCGATCCCATCGACGGCACGAAGTCCTTCATCGGCGGGTTCCCGATCTGGGGCACGCTGATCGCGCTGCTGCACAAGGGCGCGCCGGTGTTCGGCATGATGCACCAGCCCTTCATCGGCGAGCGTTTTTCCGGCGACAACGGCTCGGCCAACTATAAAGGCCCCTCCGGCGAGCGTCGGCTCCAGGTCCGCCGCTGCGCTTCGCTGTCGGAGGCGACGACCTACACCACGAGCCCGCTGCTCATGAACGAGCGCGACCGCGCCATTTTCGGCCGTATCGAGAAGGGCGCGCGGCTGTCGCGCTATGGCGGCGACTGCTACTCCTATTGCATGCTGGCGGCCGGCCACGTCGATCTCGTGGTCGAGACCGAGCTGAAGCCCTACGACATCGCGGCCCTGATCCCGATCGTGACCGGCGCCGGCGGCGTCGTCACCACCTGGGAAGGCAAGCCGGCCCAGGGCGGCGGCCGCATCATCGCGGCGGGCGATGCCAGGGTTCACGAAGAAGCAATGAAACTGCTCAACGGATAGCCGCCCCAAGAGGCTTGTATGAAAAACTGGCGTAAGCTCTTCCTCGCAAGCCTGCTTCTGTTTCCCGCCCTCGCCTCCGCCCAGAATTTTCCGGCCAAGCCGATCAAGCTGATCGTGCCGTTCCCGGCCGGCGGCCCCAACGACATCATCGCGCGCGTGATCGGCCAGCGCATGTCCGAGCTCTCGGGCCAGCCGGTGCTGATCGACAATCGCGGCGGCCAAGGCGGCGTGCTCGGCACCGACGCGGTCTCGAAGGCCGCGCCCGACGGCTACACCATCGCGATCTCCTCAGCCGGCGCGCTCGCGATCAGCCCGAGCATGGAGCGGGTCGCCTACGACGCATTGTCCGACCTCACGCCGGTGACGCTGGTTGCAACCGTGCCGGAAATGCTTGTCGTCGCCACCAACGTGCCCGCCAAGGACATCGGCGAATTGATCGCGCTGGCCAAGGCGCAGCCCGGAAAGCTCAACTTCGCCTCCTCCGGCCCCGGCAGCCTGCCGCACCTCGCCGGCGAATTGTTCAAGCTGACCGCGAAGATCGACATCGTGCACGTGCCCTATCGCGGCGCCGCACCCGCGGTGAACGACCTGCTGGGCCAGCAGGTGCAGATGACGTTCCTCGATCTTCCGGTGCTGCTGCCGCAGGTCAAGGCCGGCGCCTTACGGCCGATCGCGGTCGGTTCAGTCGAGCGTGCACCGACCGCGCCCGAGGTGCCGACGACGGCGGAAGCGGGCTTTCCTGATCTGCGCATCGAGAACTGGTACGGCATGGTCGCGCCCAAGGGCACGCCGAAGGAGATCGTCGCAGCGCTGCATGGCCTGGCGACGAAGGCGATGGCGGATCCGGCCGTGAAGGAAAAGCTCGCCGCGCAAGGCGCGACGCTGATCGGCGACGAGCCGGAGCATTTTCGCCAATTCATCGCGGACGAGACCAGGAAGTGGACGAAGGTAATCAAGGACGCCGGGGTGGAGACGGCGAAGTGAACAACGGTTTGAGTCGTGACGCCGCCACGAGGTAGGTGCGTTCCCTCCCCCCTTGCGGGGGAGGGCAATCGCATATGGATTTCACGAGGATTTTCCGCGGGCTTGCTCCGCCTCTCCCGCTTGCGGGAGAGGCCGACGCGCTCGCAGAGCGCGGCGGGTGAGGGCTCTCGCCACGCAGGGATGTCATCCGCAATCCCCAACAATCCCGACGCGGAGACACCCCCACCCCAACCCTCCCCCGCAAGCGGGAGAGGGAGCCCAGTGCCGATGCCGCCGCATCGTGCACACCATATGCGATAGCCCTGCCCGCAGGGGGGAGGGAGCGCAGTTGAGGTCGCGGCCGCGGCGCAGGCTCACATCACCGCCACCCTCACACCGCCTCGGCCCGCAAATGCTCCACCAGCATCTTGGCCGGGCGCGGCAGCGTCTTGAAGCTTCGCGCGCAGATCACGAGTTTGCGGTTGGCGAAGGCATCGCGCAGGCGGACCATGGCGAGCGGCATCAGCTTGGCGCAGCGGCGGGCAGCGGCTTCGGGCACCAGGGCGACGCCGACATCGGCGGCGACCATCTGGCAGATCGCATCGAAGTCGCGCAGGCGCGCGCGGTAATGCGGCCGCATGCCAAGCCGGGCCGCGTGTTTCGAAATATGAACCTGGAGCGCGGTGGCGCTGGTGAGCCCGACGAAGTCGCACGCGCCCGCCTCCTGAAAATCGATCTGGCGGCGGCCGGCGAACGGGCCGCGCCGTGACGTCACCAACGTCAGGTGATCCTCGCTGAAGACGAAGCGCTCGATATGGTCGGGCAGCGCGTGCTCCGCGGCGAAGCCGAGGTCGGCGGCACCGGCGGTGATCGCCGCCGCGATGTCGGTGCTCTCGCGCTCCTCGATGTCGATGGCGACGTCGCGATGCTCGCGCAGGAAGCCGGCCAGCGCCTTCGGCAGATGCTCCGACAGGCCGGAGGTGTTGGCGAGAAAATGCACGCTGGCGCGCACGCCGCTGGCAAAGCCGGCGAGATCGCCGCGCATGGCGTCGATCTGGTGAATGACGAGACGGGCATGATCGAGCAGGCTCTCGCCGGCCGCGGTCAACTCAACGCCGCGGCGGCCGCGCTTGAGCAGCGCGACGCCGAGCGCATCCTCCAGCCCCTTGATGCGCGCGCTGGCCGAGGCCAGCGCCAGATGCGACCGCTCCGCGCCACGGGTGATGCTGCGCTGGTCGGCGACTGCGATGAACAGCTGGAGATCGACGAGATCGAAACGCATTTGGTCTCCTCCAACCAAGCCTTCGTCCATAGCGAAGGCTGTCTCCGTAACCTCCAGATTGTGCCCGGGCGCGGCTTCGGTCAATGTGCAGGTCATGATCGACCCTTTCCTCATTGTCATCGCCGCCGTCTTCCTGGTCGCCGGATTCGTCAAGGGCGTGGTCGGGCTCGGCCTGCCGACCGTCTCCATGGGCCTGCTCGCGGTGAGCATGGCCCCGAGCCGCGCGATCGCCATCGTCATCGTGCCCGCCATCATCACCAACATTTGGCAGACTTTCGTCGGACCGTACTTGCGCGACATCCTCAGGCGGCTGTGGCCGCTGATGATCGGCACCGTGATCGGCTGCTGGCTCAATGCCGGCGCGCTGACCGGCCCGCATGCGCGCTACGGCACGATCGTGCTCGGCGCCCTGCTCGTGATCTACGCGGTGATAGGCCTGAACAAATTCCAGTTCCGCGTCGCGCCGCAGAACGAGAAATGGGTTGGTGGCGTGGTCGGCGTGGTCACCGGCGTGATCTCCGCCTCGACCGGCGTGCAGGTGATCCCCTCGATGCCGTTCATGCAGGCGATCGGCATGGAGAAGGACGAGCTGGTGCAGGCACTCGGCGTGTTCTTCACGACCGCGACGCTGGCGCTCGCCTTCAACCTCACCGCCGGCGGATTGCTGACGCCGGCCAATGCGGTGCCGGGCGCCGTGGGCCTCGCCATGGCCTTTGCCGGCATGCTCATCGGCCAGTCGGTGCGGGCGCGGATGCCGGCGGAGGCGTTTCGCCGCTGGTTCCTGATCGCGATGATCCTGCTCGGCCTTTATCTGGCCGGCAGCGCGCTTCTGAAGGAATTCGCCTGAGAAGAGGCTCACGCCTTCGGCGCGTAGCCCGGCACCCATTTATCGTATTGAGGCAGATCGTCCTGGATCGTCCACCACGGCGCGCGCGACGAGGTGAAGACGTGGAGGCGGGGCCTGACGTCAGGATCGTCATCGAGCAGGCCGGCGGGAATGCTGACGGTCGGCAAATAACTCGCCTTGCCCGGCGTCAGGCAGCCGCAGGTCTTGCAGCGATGGCGAAAACTGCCCGGCGCGGACTCGTAAGCCACCGTCATGTCCTCGCCCGCGACAAAGCGAAACTTGTCGGCTTCAACATGGGCATAGGTGGCGAATGCCGCGCCGGTCAGCTTGCGGCAATTGACGCAATGACAATGCGTCAGCGTGCGAACCTCGTCGATCTCGAAACGCACGGCGCCGCACAGACAGCTTCCACGAATCATCGAAACCTCCCGCGCGTGGCCTCTATCGGGCCGATTGCATGCCACACCAGTCATTCGTTCGAACGAGTTACCGCGTCTCCAGCATGGCGACGCGGATGCCGAGATAAATGAACAGGCCGCCGAGCGCACGGTTGACCCAGGCGATCGCGCCCTCGGAGGCCCGCAAGCGGTGCGCGGCCTTTGCCGCGAACGCCGCCAGCACCAGGCACCACAGCGTTCCCGTGCAGATGAAAATCAGGCCGAGGGTCAGGAAGGCGAGCGGCTTGTGCGGAGAATCGGCTGCGACGAATTGCGGCAGGAAGGCCAGGAAGAACAGCGCGACCTTGGGATTGAGCGCGTTGGTGAAGACGCCCTGGAGGAACACCCGCCGCAACGAGCTCCGCGCCGGCTCGTCGATCGCCGATGCCAGCGTCGGGCGCGACCACAGCATCTGAAGTCCCGTGACGACCAGATAGGCCGCGCCAACCAGCTTCAGGATCGAAAAAGCGGTAGATGAGGCCATCAGCAGGGCCGAAAGGCCGATTGCCGCGCCTGCGACGTGGAAAAAACAGCCGCAACTGATGCCCAAGGCGGCGGCAGCCCCGCCCCGCCAGCCCATCTGCATGCTGCGGCCGATGACGTAGACGGAGTCCGGTCCCGGCGTGATGTTGAGCAGCACGCCCGACAGGATGAAGAGCCAGATTTCGTGAATGCCCAGCATGTGAGGTGCCCCGCCGCCCCGTCCGTCTCAAGGGATCGGGCTTAGTCGGTTCGGCGGCCGTCGTCCACCGCCGGGACTGCGTAGGATTTACCTTGAATTTGCAATGCGGATCATACTTTCCCGCGGCCTCATCTGCTCTATAAAGGCAGGGTTCTTGAAATGCGGGATTCGAGGCGACTGCCACGCCGTGGCCAGTCCTCCATCCTTTGGAGCTCCGAGAATATGGAAAGACGTCTGGCTGCCATTGTTTGCGCCGATGTCGCCGGCTATTCGCGCATGATGGGCAGCGACGAGGCTGGCACCCATGCCGCCTTCAAGGCGCATCGCAGCGCGATTCACCCCATCATCCTCAATCACGGCGGCCGCGTCGTGAAGAACACCGGCGACGGCTTCCTGCTGGAGTTCCCCTCGATCGTCGGCGCCACCGAAGCCGCGATCGCGATGCAGACGCTGATGGCGGAGCGCAACCACCATCTGCCGGCTGACCGCGCCATGCAGTTCAGGCTCGGCATCCACATGGGCGACGTCATCGCCGACGAGGACGAGGTGTTCGGTGACGATGTCAACATTGCCGTCCGCCTGGAATCGGTGGCGAGCCCCGGCGGCTTCGCCATCTCGGCCAAGGCCTACAGCGAGGCAAACAAGCATCTCACCGTGCCGCTGGTCGATGGCGGCAACCATCGCTTCAAGAACATCAAGGATGCGGTCGGGGTCTGGACCTGGAAGCCCGAGGGCGCACGGGCGATCGCCCCCGAGCTGAGGGAGGCCTCCGCACTCTCGCAGCAGTACCGCACCGCGATCGTCGGCGTGCTGCCCTTCGCCAATCTCAGCGACGCCCAGGACGAATACTTCTCCGATGGCCTGACCGAGGATCTGATCCACGCGCTGTCGCTGCAATCCTTCTATCGGGTGCTGAGCCGCAACTCGACCTTCGCCTTCAAGGGCAAGAACACGAGCACTCGGCTGATCGCGCGCGAGATCGACGCCACCTATCTGATCCAGGGCTCGGTGCGGCGCGCCGGAGCCAAGATCCGCGTCACCGCGGAGCTGATCGCGCCGGAGACCGGCGAGCAGCTCTGGACCGGGCGCTACGACCGCGACATCGGCGACTTCTTCGCGATGCAGGACGAGATCACCACCAACCTGTCCGCCGCCATCGCCACCGAGATCGTCCGCGCGGAGGCCTCGGCGCCCGCGCGGCTCTCGACCGACGTAACCGCGTGGGACCGTTTCCTCAAGGGGCTGTCGCATTACTACCGGCAGACCAAGGAGGACCTGGCCGCCGCCATCGACCTGTTCCGGGAGGCCATCGCGGTCGATCCCAAGCTGTCGATCGCGCACGCCTACCTTGCCACGATCCAGATCCAGAGCATCCAGTTCGGCTGGGTCAAGGGTACGCGGGAGATGTGGGCCGAGGCGATGAACCTCGCCGAAACCAGTGTCCGGCTCGACCCGCGCTCCTCCTTCGCGTTCTCGATCCTGTCCTGGGCCCATGCGATGGAAGGGCATTACGAGGCCGCGATGGACGCCGCCAAGCGCGCGGTCGCACTCAACCCCTACGACAACGGCGCGCGCGGCGTGCTCGGCATCTGCCATTTCGTGATCGGCGAGCACCGCGAGGCGATCGAGCTGTTTTCGATGGCCGCGCAGCGCGACAACAGCGACCCGCGCTACCAATGGGCCGCACTGAACGCGTTCAGCCATTATCTGTTGGGGCAGTATGACGCGACCCTGTCGTGGGCCCGCGAGCAGCTCTACATCAACCCGAACCACATGCAGGCGCTGGCGATCCGAGCCGCAGCGCTGGCGCAATTGGGGCGGACCGGCGAGGCCGTCGAGGCGACCCGCGTGCTCATGGGCAACTACCCGACCCTGAATGTCGACCGCCATTTGCGCAATTTCCACTGGAAGCGGCCCGAGGACCTCGCTCATTACCGCGAGGGGCTTCTGAAGGCGGGCGTGCCGCTCGGCAAGCTGACGCTGGTCCAGAGCGACGTCAAACGCGCCGCCGAGTCCTGACAGGCGGACTGCGGCCGCGCGACGATCTCACGTCCGCTCTTGTTGACAGCACAGTGAATTCAGCCACACTTTGTCACACGCTGAAGTAGTATAGTCGGCGGCGGCCGCGCTGGCTGTTTGTTAGGACTTTCCGCGCTTGATCGGCGCGTCTGATTTTCACGATTCGCTGTTTTCAGGAATTGGGCCATGCATCACCCCGCCTCGAAGCCCCCCTTCGACCCCTCGATCGGGGTCTCGCCGAACAATCCCTGTCCATTCCTGCGCGGCCTCGTCGGCGAAGGCTTCGTCGACGGCGGGACCGTCCCGCTCAACACGCTGTCGCAGACCATCGCGAATGCGAGCGGCGAGACGGGGCTGATGAAGAGCTGGGCCCGGATCCAGGTCCGCGGCGTTGCGCTCATCGCCAACGGATTTAGCCACATCCTGAAAAGCATCCGGTCGGGCCCGCAGCTCGACGAACTGCGCGGTGGCCCTCTGGACAAGCGCGGCGCCGGCTCGCGCGTCCTCGGCGTCGACGGCAAGGTCAACGAGGACGAGATCGCGCGGCTCCAGAGCTTCGGCCGGACCTACACCGATCCGGACACCGGCAGCAGCGAGCCCGGCCTCAACGCTGCGGAAATCAAGACCTTCATGCACGAGAACCTCAAGCGCGCAGGCAGCGCCGTGCGCTGGTACTACCCCGTGCTGATGCAGTTCGAATGGCCCGTCCTGCTGAAGATCATGGGCAAGGGCACGGGTAAGGAGGATCGCTATCTCAGCGTCGCCGACGTGCGCACGCTGCTGAACGCGCGCCAATTCCCCGACCGCATCAACCAGCGGATTTTATCGCAGTCGCTGCTGTCATCCTGCGCGCTCAGGTTTCGCTGGGCTCTCGGGATCATAGCGTTCCTGTTCGCGGCCGCTCTTGTCGCTCTCGTGGCGGTCGCCGAATTCCCCGACCAGGTCCGCGCCATGCTGCCGCAGAAGGGAGTCCTCGCACAGCTGCTGCCGCCGCCCTTGCCAAAGCTCCCGGAGACGACGGCGGCCTTCTGGCTCGAGCAGAACTGGTCGCTGGAGGACCGGCACTGGTTCCACCACACCAGCCAGGGCACCGCGACCTTTCCGGTTCCCTACACCTGGTTCATGGCGCTGGAGCAGCCGCGTCTTCGCCTGATCTCACGCCCCGGCATGGTGAAGGACAGCGCCTATCTCGAGCGGTTCGGCTTCATCCAGAGCCCGCAATCCATCAAGACCGACGCAACCACGCTGCGGAGCTTCGGCTACGCCAATGTCTACGACACGACGCAGCCGAAGAGCCTGTCGACCGATTGGTCGCAGGTCGAGAATGTCGACGGCCTGCCGGTCGGCTTCGCGCGGATGACGGGCGTCGTCGATCCCGCGACCGGCCGCCGCGAGGAAGACAAGATCGGGCTGACCTGCGCCGCCTGCCACACCGGGCACGTGCGCTACAAGGGCGTGGACGTGCGCTTCGACGGCGGCCCGGCCATGACCGACCTGAAGAAACTCGAGAGCGTGACCGGGCTCTCGATCGCCTACACGCTCTACGTGCCGTTCCGCTTCAAGCGGTTCGCCGACCGCGTACTCGGCCCCGATGCGAGCGACGCCGACCGCAATGCGCTCAAGCAGAGCCTCAAGGCGACCCTCACATTCCTGCTCGACTGGCAAAAGGGTTACGACAAGACGATCGCCGGCAAGAAGACCTGGGACGGCAAGCAGCAAAAGGACACGGAAGAAGGCTTCGGCCGTCTCGATGCGCTCAATCGCATCGGCAACCAGGTGTTCTCCCAGGATTTCGCGCTGAGCGGGGTCAAGGGATTCGAGAAGAACCTGCATGCCCAGGACGCGCCGGTCAGCTTCCCTCCGATCTGGACCGTGCCGTGGCTCAAATTCGCGCAGTACGATGCCTCGATCGAGCAGCCGCTGATCCGCAATGCCGGCGAGGCGCTCGGCGTGACGGCGCTGCTCAACCTGTCCGACGCCTATCCCAAGGACAGGCTCTACCGGTCCTCGGCCGATGTCACCAACCTGCACTGGATCGAGAGTCTGCTGGCGGGCCCCAATCCCTACGCGCAGAAGAAGCTCGGCGGACTGACCTCGCCGAGATGGCCTTCGCAGATTCTCGGCGACGACTGGAAGATCAATCCGGACCGCGTCAAGAGCGGCCGCAAGCTCTACGCAAAGATCTGCGTGGAGTGCCACCTCGGTCCCGTCAACGATCCCGAGTTCGACAAGGAGTTTCCGCAGGAGAGCGTGTGGTCGTCGTCGCGCTGGGAGCGCATCGGCGACGAGATGGTGCTCAACCCGATCCAGAAGAGCGTCACGGGCATGGGGACGGATTCCGCCCAGGCCAGAGTCCTGGAGAAGCGGACGGTCTCGGTGCCGGGCTTCCTCGATCTGAATCCGACACGCATCCTCGGCGACCAATGGAAATGCACCAACCTGCCGGAGACGACCTCGACCGAAATGCCCTATTCGGTTGGGCTGATGGCGATCGTCGACATCGTCAGCCGAAAGGCGATGAATGACGCTCAAATCCCGCCCGACGCGCAGAAGCGCTGGTGGGGCGCCCGCGCCAATTGTCCCAATCCCGGGCCGCAGCCGCCGGATCCCAAGGAGCCCGGTCCCTGGTATCGCGCGCGCCCGCTGAACGGGGTGTGGGCCACCGCGCCCTATCTCCACAACGGCTCAGTGCCCTCGCTGGACTGGATGCTGCGGCCTGCTGCCGAGCGACCCAAGAAATTCTGCATGGGCCAGCGCGACTACGATCCGAAGCTGGTCGGCTTCGCCGTCGTCGAGGGCGAGCGCTGCAAGACCGGAGAAACGCAGTTCTCGACCACCTGGCCCGACGGCACCGAGATCAACGGCAACAGCAATCTCGGCCATTCGTTCGAGGGCAAGGGGCCGCCGCACAAGGACGGCGTCGTCGGCCGCCTGCTGGAAGAAGAAGAGCGCAAGGACCTGATCGAGTATCTGAAGACGCTGTAGCGCGGTCCTTTCACCTCTCCCCGCATCCGCCTTCGCTGAAGCTTCAGCGGACGAGAGCGGGGCGAGGGAGCGCACCGTCACGGCCGCTCACTTGAACAGCGGCGTGCCCGGCACGAAGGCGTCGAAGGCGGCCCAGAACTGGGAGCGGTAGCGGTCCTGCTCCTGGAGGATCTCGTGCTTCGAGCCGGCGATCACGAGATGGGAGCCGGCGCGCAAATGGTAGGCGAACTCCTCGATCGCGGCGGTCGAAACCACGGTGTCGCTGGAGGCCGCCAGCATCAGGATCGGCTGGCGGATCTCGGAGGGGTAGTTCATGCCCTTGAAGGTGTGCATGGCGCGGAAGGCGCTATCGGCCCAGGCGACCGTCGGTGACGCCAGCCCGAGCGTCGGATCCTCCTCCAGGATCGCGGCGTTGCGCGCATAACGCACGGGATCGCTGGTCAGGGGATTGTTGATGAAGGGATCGAGCCCGGTGATGCGATCGCTGCCGCCGGGAACATAGCGGCCGCCCATCCCCATCAGGCGCATCGTCTTCAGCAGCGCCCGCGACGGAAACGAGGTGGTGCGGCCTGGCAGGTCGATCATCGGCGCCGACAGCACCATGCGGTCGAACCAGCGCTTGCCCGCATGCGCAACGCGCAGCAACACCGTACCGCCCATGGAGTGGGCGAGCGCGAAGAAGGGCGGCGGGCAATCCGGCAGCACCACCTGCTGCACGAAGGTCTCGACGTCGATTTCGAAATCGGCGAAGTCGCGCACATAGCCCTTGCGCGGATCGCGCAGGCGGCGCGAGGAGTGGCCCTGCCCGCGCCAGTCGATCATCGCCACCGCAAAGCCGCGGTCGCGCAGGTCGCGCACGGTCTCGAAATATTTCTCGATCTGCTCGCTGCGTCCGGTGAAGACGCAGACCGTGCCCTTGCGGTTCGCCGGCGGCGCCCAGCGCGCAAAGCGCAGCTCGGCGCCATCGGGTGTCTTGATGGTGCCGCTGACGACGTCTTCGGGAACGGGATTGGACGGAATCGAGATCAGCGTCATTGGGCGAGAAATGCTGAAAATCAAGGGCGGGAGCGCCGAAAAGGCGCAAGTAGCCGCCCTCTTGAACGCCGTTCCCTTGAACCCATATCACCATGGTGCAGGCCGCTACCAGTGTTTCGGAACCGGAACATCAGGCTGCACACAGACTAAAGCCCGGCCCGATTGGCGGGCGGGTTACCAAACAGTCGCTCAATGGAGGACTTGACCATGCGTACCTACGATCTCACCCCCTTCTATCGTTCCACCGTCGGCTTCGACCGTCTCTTCAACCTGCTCGACCAGGCCGGTTCGGACGGCAGCCCCGGTTATCCCCCCTACAACATCGAGCGCACCGGCGAGAACGCCTACCGCATCACCGTTGCGGTCTCGGGCTTTGCCAAGGATGAGCTCTCCATCGTCGCGAAGGAAAACACGCTGACGATCAAGGGCGAGAAAGTCGCAAACGAGAACTCGAAGTCCGAAGTGATTTACCGCGGCATCGCCGCGCGTGCCTTCGAGCGCGCCTTCCAGCTTGCCGATTTCGTGCAGGTGAAGGACGCCTCGCTCGAGAACGGGCTGCTTCACGTCGATCTCGTCCGCGAGATTCCCGAAGCCAAGAAGCCGCGCCAGATCGCGATCAACGCCGGCGCGCCCAAGGCGCAGGTGATCGAGAACTCGGCCGCGCAAGTCGCCGCGTAAAACACGCACGCCACTTCCAGGTTGCGAAAACGCCCCGGTGCCCCGGGGCGTTTTTTTCGTTTGCACCGCATCACAGACTGGTGAGCCTCGTAACAGCGCGGCCTCTTCCTCCGTCCTTTGGGCATCGAACCCAAAACAAGACGGAGAACGATCATGACACTTTGGCGCAGCCTTTTCGTCGCCGCGAGCCTGCTGGCGGCTCCCCTCAGCCTCGCTCACGCACAGAGCCCGCAAGCCGTGAAGGCCAAGAACGTCGTGCTGGTGCACGGCGCCTGGGCCGACGGATCGAGCTGGTCCGAGGTGATCCCGATCCTCCAGGCCGCCGGCCTTCACGTGACTGCCGTGCAGAATCCGCTGTCGTCGCTTGCGGACTCGGTCGAGGCGACCAAGCGCGCGCTGGCCGAGCAGGACGGGCCGACCGTGCTGGTCGCGCATTCCTGGGGCGGCACCGTGATCAGCGAGGTCGGCACCGACCCGAAGGTCACCGGCCTCGTCTATGTCGCCGCACGCGCGCCCGATGCCAACGAGGATTTCGTCGCGCTGTCGAAGCAATTCCCGACCGGCCCGGTGCGCGCCGGCATCATCGAGCGCGACGGCTACACCAAGCTCTCGGAAGACGCCTTCCTGAAATATTTCGCCAATGGCGTGAAGCCGGAACGGGCCAAGGAGCTCTATGCCGTGCAATGGCCGACCGCGGCCTCGATCTTCGCCGGCCGCACCACGGAAGCTGCATGGCACGCCAAGCCGAGCTGGTACGCGGTGTCGAAGAACGACGACACCATCAATCCGGACTTCGAGCGCTTCCTCGCCAAGCGCATGAACGCAACGACGGTCGAGCTCGATGCCGGCCACCTCTCGCTGGTGTCGCATCCGAAGGACGTGGCGAACCTGATCCTGGAAGCTGCGGGGTATCCGCGGAGCTGAGAGGCGATTCTCACGATGCAAAAAGGCGCCTGAAATCTCAGGCGCCTTTTATCTTTGCTCCAACATCGTCCTGGCGAAAGCCAGGACGACACCGAAAATGTCGTGAGCGCCGTCGCGCCAAACGAACTGCGCGCTAATCCAGTCCCTGCGCGGCCGGCATGTCCTGTGTCGGCAGAATCGTCGCGGCGGGCTTCGCCTGACCCACTGTCGGCGCAGCGGCCTGCGGCGCGGCCTCGGCGGGCTTGGCCTGCACGGCGGCGGTCTGCTGCACGGGCTGTGCCTGCGGTGCTTGAGCTTGCGGCGTCTGGGCCTGCTGTTCCGCAGGCTCGGCCGGCTTCGCTGCCGCGACCGGCGTCTCGCCGCGCTGCGGAGCCGCCTTGGGCAGCGGCACCGTGCGCCTTGCGACATGCGGGATCGAGGCCGGCGGGCGCGGCGGGCCGCTGCGGACCACGGTCGGCGGCGGCAGCGCGCTTTGCGGGCCGTAGGGCGCGACCGTGGGCTGCTCATAGGCCGGTGCCATGCCGTAGGCATCGGCGGCGGGCATGAAGCGGATGATCCGGCCGTCGCGGGCGTCGATCACGAGCCGGCCGTCGTCGCCGCGGCGGTCGATCACCGAGATGGTGTAGACGCTGCCGCGCAGCCGCGGGATGCCGAGCGGCGAGAAGCCGTTGTCGCGCAGCACCGCATAGACCTCGGTGGCCGGCAGCAGCGCCGGGCCGCGTTCCTCGTAGCCATAGCCATAGCCATATCGCGGCGGCGGAGGCGGCGCGGCGTCCGGTGGCGCATAGGGCCGGTCGAAATCCGACACGGCGATCGTGGCCCCTCCCGCAATACCGTTCGCCGGAACTTGCGCCTCTGCCGCGGTCACAGCCAGCGCCAGCGCGGCGGCGGCCACACATCCTGTGAAAAACTTCATGGTCGACACGCTCCTGTCAGCCCCCGGATGGATCGCGCTCTTTCGCTTCTTGCGGCGTGGCGCGCCTTCCGAAGGGTCGATCCGAAGCTTCATTTGGGATTTCGGCGTCCACAGGGCCGGATCAGGGCGCGTTTGCTTCAAAACCGGGGCTGCGCAACTTTCGGAAAGCGATTGATTGACAGATCGGGAATCGGGACTTTCGCGTGCTTGTGTGATAGACAAAAATTTGGCAAGGTGATGGTTAGGACAGGAAAGCTGTCTCAATTTTGCTTGCGGTTCCGGCATAGGGATTGCAACGAAAGTCGGTGCTTCCGAGCACCAAGAAGGCAACAGGCAAAGCCGTTCACGGGGACGTAGAACGCCTTGGCCTGAATTTAAGAAAATGCGGCTCGCAGCGGACGAGCGGTGACCCAGAGGCGGGTGCCGCGGAACGCCCAAGGTGCGCCGAAGATGGCGGTGAGACAGCTTGCCGCATGGAGAGGACGAGGACATGAACGGGTCGCAATTCGAGCGCGCAAACATCGTGGCAGAAGAACTGTCGGCGACGGTCGCCTCGAAAACGACCGATCCGATTCAGGAACACAATTCGCGCCCGCCCGCCGAAGGCCTCTACGATCCGAGCCTGGAAAAGGATTCCTGCGGCGTCGGCTTCATCGCCAACATCAAGGGCAAGAAGTCGCACAAGATCGTCTCGGACGCGCTGAGCATCCTCTGCAACCTCGAGCATCGCGGCGCTGTCGGCGCCGATCCGCGCGCCGGTGACGGTGCCGGCATCCTGGTGCAGATCCCGCACGCCTTCTTCAGCCGCAAGGCCAAGGAGCTCGGCTTCACGCTGCCGCAGCCCGGCGAATACGCCATCGGCGCGCTGTTCATGCCGCGCGACACCGCCTGGCGCAACGTCATCAAGAGCATCATCGCCGACCAGATCAAGGAAGAGGGCCTGACCCTGCTCGGCTGGCGCGACGTGCCGACCGACAACTCCTCGCTCGGCGTCACCGTGAAGCCGACCGAGCCCGCCTGCATGCAGGTGTTCATCGGCCGCAACGGCACCGCCAAGACCGAGGACGATTTCGAGCGCCGGCTCTACATCCTGCGCAAGTCGATCTCGCAGGCGATCTACCAGCGCCGCGACCGCGGCCTTGCGGGCTACTATCCCTGCTCGATGTCCTGCCGCACGGTGATCTACAAGGGCATGTTCCTCGCCGACCAGCTCGGCAAGTACTATCCCGACCTGCACGAGGCGGACTTCGAGAGTGCGCTGGCGCTGGTGCATCAGCGCTTCTCGACCAACACCTTCCCGGCCTGGTCGCTGGCGCATCCCTACCGCATGATCGCGCATAACGGCGAGATCAACACGCTGCGCGGCAACACCAACTGGATGGCGGCGCGCCAGGCTTCGGTGAGCTCGGAGCTCTACGGCAAGGACATCAACCGGCTCTGGCCGATCTCCTATGAAGGCCAGTCCGACACCGCCTGCTTCGACAACGCGCTCGAATTCCTGGTGCAGGGCGGCTACTCGCTGCCGCACGCCGTCATGATGATGATCCCGGAGGCGTGGGCCGGCAATCCGCTGATGGATGAGAAGCGCCGCGCCTTCTACGAATATCACGCCGCGCTGATGGAGCCGTGGGACGGCCCCGCCGCGATCGCCTTCACCGACGGCCGCCAGATCGGCGCCACGCTGGACCGCAACGGGTTGCGGCCGGCGCGCTATCTCGTGACCAAGGACGACCGCATCGTGATGGCGTCCGAGATGGGCGTGCTGACGATCCCCGAGGACCAGATCATCACCAAGTGGCGGCTCCAGCCCGGCAAGATGCTGCTGGTCGACCTCGAGCAGGGCCGCCTGATCCCCGACGACGAGATCAAGGCCGAGCTCGCCAAGAGCCATCCCTACAAGGAGTGGCTGGAGCGGACCCAGATCGTGCTGGAAGAGCTGCCGAAGGTTCCGACCACCGGCGTGCGCTCCAACCTGTCGCTGCTCGATCGCCAGCAGGCGTTCGGCTACAGCCAGGAAGACATCACCATCCTGATGACGCCGATGGCGGCGACGGGCGAGGAAGCCGCGGGCTCGATGGGCAACGACACGCCGATCTCGGCGCTGTCGGACAAGGCCAAGCCGCTGTTCACCTACTTCAAGCAGAACTTCGCGCAGGTCACCAACCCGCCGATCGACCCGATCCGCGAAGAGCTGGTGATGAGCCTCGTCTCGATCATCGGACCGCGGCCGAACCTGTTCGACCTGCAGGGCATGGCCACCACCAAGCGCCTCGAAGTGCGCCAGCCGATCCTGACCGACGCGGATCTCGAGAAGATCCGCTCGATCACCGACGTGGCCGACACCCACTTCAAGTCGCGCACGCTGGACACCACCTTCCACGCCGGGCTCGGCGCAGCCGGCATGGACCAGGTGCTGGACGAGCTCTGCGCGCGCGCCGAAAGCGCGGTGCGCGAGGGCGTCAACATCATCATCCTGTCCGACCGCATGGTCGGCACCGACCGGGTCCCGATCCCGGCACTGCTGGCCTGCGCTGCCGTGCATCATCATCTGATCCGCGTCGGACTGCGCACCTCGGTCGGCCTTGTCGTCGAATCCGGTGAGCCGCGCGAAGTGCATCACTTCGCTTGCCTTGCCGGCTACGGCGCCGAAGCGATCAATCCTTACCTCGCGTTCGAGACCATCATCGCGATGAAGGACCGCCTGCCCGGCTCGCTCGACGACTACGAGATCGTCAAGCGCTACATCAAGTCGATCGGCAAGGGTCTTTTGAAGGTGATGTCCAAGATGGGCATCTCGACCTACCAGTCCTATTGCGGCGCGCAGATCTTCGACGCGGTCGGCCTCAAGGCGGACTTTGTCGGAAAGTTCTTCGCCGGCACGCATACCCGCGTCGAAGGCGTGGGTCTGGCCGAAATCGCGGAAGAAGCCGTGCGCCGCCATGCCGACGCGTTCGGCGAGGCGCTGGTCTACAAGACCTCGCTCGACGTCGGCGGCGAATATGCCTATCGCAGCCGCGGCGAGGACCATGCCTGGACCGCCGAGTCGGTCGGGCTGCTTCAGCACGCCGCGCGCGGCAATTCGCTGGAGCGCTATCGCGCCTTCGCCAAGATCCTCAATGAACAGTCCGAGCGCCTGCTGACGCTGCGCGGCCTGTTCCGGATCAAGAGCGCGGAGGAAGAGAAGCGCAAGCCGGTGCCGCTCGACCAGGTCGAGCCGGCCAAGGACATCGTCAAGCGTTTTGCCACGGGTGCGATGAGCTTCGGCTCGATCTCGCGCGAGGCGCACACCACGCTCGCGATCGCCATGAACCGGATCGGCGGCAAGTCGAACACCGGTGAAGGCGGCGAGGAAGCCGACCGCTTCAAGCCGCTGCCGAACGGCGATTCCATGCGCTCGGCGATCAAGCAGGTCGCCTCGGGCCGCTTCGGCGTCACCACGGAGTATCTCGTCAACTCCGACATGATGCAGATCAAGATGGCGCAGGGTGCCAAGCCCGGCGAAGGCGGCCAGCTGCCCGGCCACAAGGTCGACGCGACCATCGCCAAGGTCCGGCACTCGACGCCGGGCGTCGGCCTGATCTCGCCGCCGCCGCATCACGACATCTACTCGATCGAGGATCTGGCGCAGCTCATCTACGACCTCAAGAACGTCAACCCGACGGGCGACGTCTCGGTCAAGCTCGTCTCCGAGATCGGCGTCGGCACGGTCGCCGCGGGCGTCGCCAAGGCGCGCGCCGACCATGTCACCATCGCGGGCTTCGAGGGCGGCACCGGCGCTTCGCCCCTGACCTCGATCAAGCACGCCGGCTCGCCGTGGGAGATCGGCCTTGCCGAAACCCACCAGACGCTGGTGCGCGAGCGGCTGCGCAGCCGCATCGTGGTCCAGGTCGATGGCGGCTTCCGCACCGGCCGTGACGTCGTGATCGGCGCGCTGCTCGGCGCCGACGAGTTCGGCTTCGCTACCGCGCCGCTGATCGCTGCCGGCTGCATCATGATGCGCAAGTGCCATCTCAACACCTGCCCGGTCGGCGTCGCGACCCAGGACCCGGTCCTGCGCAAGCGCTTCACCGGCCAGCCCGAGCACGTGATCAACTACTTCTTCTTCGTTGCGGAAGAGGTCCGCGAGATCATGGCCTCGCTCGGCTTCCGCACCTTCAACGAGATGATCGGCCAGGTTCAGCTGCTCGACCAGACCAAGCTGGTCGCGCACTGGAAGGCCAAGGGGCTCGACTTCTCCAAGCTGTTCGTCAAGCAGAAGGAAGAGAAGGGCCAGAAGATCTATCACTCCGAGCGCCAGAATCATCATCTGGAAGCGGTGCTCGACCGCACGCTGATCGAGCAGGCGACGCCCGCGCTCGATCGCGGCGCGCCGGTGAAGATCGACGCTACGATCAACAGCACCAACCGTTCCGCCGGCGCCATGCTGTCGGGCGCGGTCGCCAAGATCTACGGCCATGCCGGCCTGCCGCATGACACCATCCATGTCAGCCTCAAGGGCACCGCCGGCCAGGCCTTCGGCGCGTGGCTCGCCCATGGCGTCACCTTCGAGCTCGAGGGTGAAGGCAACGACTATGTCGGCAAGGGCCTCTCGGGCGGCAAGATCATAGTCAAGCCGCCGAAGAACTCCGCGATCGTGCCGGAAGAAAGCATCATCGTCGGCAACACCGTGATGTACGGCGCGATCCAGGGCGAGTGCTACTTCCGCGGCATCGCCGGCGAGCGCTTCGCCGTGCGCAACTCGGGCGCGATCGCCGTGGTCGAGGGCGCGGGCGATCATTGCTGCGAATACATGACCGGCGGCATCGTGGTCGTGCTCGGCAAGACCGGGCGCAACTTCGCGGCCGGCATGTCGGGCGGCATCGCCTACGTGCTCGACGAGACCGGCGACTTCGACAAGCTGTGCAACCTCAGCATGGTCGAACTCGAACCGGTCCTGTCGGAGGAGCTGATCAACGCCGGCACCTACAATCACACCGGTGACCTCGAGGCGCATGGCCGGGTCGACGTGTTCAAGGGCCTACTCGACTCCGACGTCGAGCGGCTGCACGTCCTGATCACGCGCCATGCGAAAGCGACCGGCTCCAAGCGCGCCGCCGACATCCTTGCCAATTGGAAGGACTGGCTGCCAAAATTCCGCAAGGTGATGCCGGTCGAGTACCGGCGTGCGCTGCGCGAAATGGCGGCCAACGCGGACGCCGAGCCGAAGATCGCGATCGGGGCGTAATTCTCAACTCGCGTCATTCCGGGGCGCGCAAAGCGCGAACCCGGAATCTCGCAAACCAACCTCCAGGTTCCGGGTCTGCGCGCGGCGCGCGCATCCCGGAACGACGGCAAACAAACCTAAGCGGCAGGGACTTCGGGTTTAATGGGCAAGATCACGGGTTTTCTGGAAATCGAACGGCACGATCGCAAGTACACCCCGGTCGCCGAGCGGGTGAAGCATTTTCACGAGTTCGTCGTTCCCTTGACCGAGAGGGAAACGCGCGACCAGGCCGCGCGCTGCATGAACTGCGGCATTCCCTATTGCCACGGCACAGGCTCGGTCGCGCCCGGCACGCCGGGCTGCCCGGTCAACAACCAGATCCCCGATTTCAACGACCTCGTCTATCAGGGCAACTGGGAAGAGGCCTCGCGCAACCTGCACTCGACCAACAATTTCCCGGAGTTCACCGGGCGCATCTGCCCCGCGCCGTGCGAAGCGTCCTGCACGCTCAACATCGACGACAACCCGGTCACCATCAAGACGATCGAATGCGCGATCGTCGACCGCGCCTGGGACAATGGGTGGCTGAAGCCGGAAGTCGCCTCCGTCAAGACCGCCAAGAAGGTCGCAGTGATCGGCTCTGGACCCGCCGGCATGGCCTGCGCGCAGCAGCTCGCGCGCGCCGGCCACGACGTGCACCTGTTCGAGAAGTTCGCCAAGGCCGGCGGCTTGCTCCGTTACGGCATCCCCGACTTCAAGATGGAGAAGGGCATCATCGACCGCCGCGTCAAGCAGATGGAAGGCGAAGGCGTCACCTTCCACTACAACAGCCATGTCGGCGCTGACGGCAATGTCGATCCGCGCGAGATGCTCAACGAGTATGACGCCGTGGCGCTGACCGGCGGCGCGGAAGCCCCGCGCGACCTGCCGATCCCCGGCCGCGATCTCCAAGGCATCCACTACGCCATGGACTTCCTGCCGCAGCAGAATCGCCGCGTCTCCGAGGAGCCGCTGAACGGCGTCACCGAGATTTTGGCCAGCGGCAAGCATGTCGTCGTCATCGGCGGCGGCGACACCGGCTCGGACTGCATCGGCACCTCGCTGCGCCAGGGCGCGCTGTCCGTGACCCAGCTCGAGATCATGCCCGCCCCGCCCGAGCGCGAGAACAAGGGCCTGACCTGGCCGAACTGGCCGCTGAAGATGCGCACCTCCTCCAGCCAGGCCGAAGGCGCGATCCGCGAATTCGCCGTGCTGACCCAGAAGTTTTCCGGCGAGAACGGCCAGGTCAAGAAGCTGCACTGCGTCCGCGTCGACGACAAGTTCAAGCCGATTGCCGGCACCGAGTTCGAGCTGGATGCCGAGCTCGTCCTGCTCGCCATGGGCTTCGTCCACCCCGTGCATGAGGGCCTGCTCAAGCTGCTCTCGGTCGAGCTCGACCCGCGCGGCAACGTCAAGGCCAACACGCTCGACTACCAGACCTCGCGCCCGAACGTGTTCACCGCCGGCGACATGCGGCGTGGGCAATCGCTGGTGGTCTGGGCCATCCGCGAGGGCCGGCTGTGCGCCCGGTCGATTGATACGTTCTTGATGGGGAAGACGGATCTGCCGCGGTAGGTTCGCCGCTCGCCGGTCATTCCGGGGCGCGCGAAGCGCGAGCCCGGAATCCATTTATCCACGCCCCCTGACGCCCGATGGATTCCGGGTTCGCGCCAAATGGCGCGCCCCGGAATGACGAGCGGAGAGAGCCGCGCTCTCGCGCCTCATCTCACTCCAGACTCGTGCCGACAGGCGTCAATTCTGCAGCCTCACCCCCAGCATCACCACCGTGCCCTGCGAGCTCGAGGTCGGCTGGTTCGAGTCCAGGATGTCGTGGCGCAGGGTGCCCTTGATCCAGATGTTGCGGTTGAGCTTGTAGATCAGGTTGCCTTCGAGCGAGTAGGTTTTGTCGTTACGACCCTGGTTCTGGTAGTCGTAGGTGCCGTAGGTGAACTTGCCGACGGCCGTGAGCCAGCGGCGGAAGTCGTGATCGACTTCGACCCCGTAGGTGTGCACCAGCACGCCGGAGGAGCCGGGGACCGTGGTCTCCGCGATCTGCGTGTCGGTGGCGAATTTCACCGTGGTCAGGCCGCTCGCGTTCCAGATCAGCGAGCCCGAGGTGAGGAAGCCCGAGAGCTGACTGAGGCGCGGGTCGACATAGTTGCGCGCAGAATAGCCGACCGAGACCTCGCCCGTGAGGATGCGCGAGAACTCAAAGGACGAGCCGACCTTGGCATAACCGCCGTTTGAATCGCGGAAATAGCCGTTGCGGTCGGCGGCCTGGTCGTGGACGCGGGTGTCACCCTGGATCTCGACGAACGGTTTTAGCCCAGGCTTCAGCTCGTAGGAGAAGCGGCCGACCCCGCCGTACTGATTAAAGTCGCGATCGTTGTTGCTGAAGGTCGAGCCGTCGGTGAGTTTTGAATCCGTGTAGGCGGTGCGATCCACGGTGGCGCCGGCGGCGACCTGGAAGCGGTTGAAGGTCTGGTCGAAACCGATGGTCGTGCCATAGGTCGCATAGACAGGATATTTCTGAAGGCCGGCCTGCACGTTCGGGCTGCCGGGATTGTCGGTGGCGAGCCGCAGGCGCAGCTGCGAGGTCAGCTTGAGATCGCGGTCGACGTCGATGCGGCCGTCGACATGACCGGTGAAATCGGGCCGGTCGATCTCGACCGGCGAGGGCGAGGCGAAGCCGTCGATCGTCGCCGGCATGTTGTTGGTGTAGCCCGAGAACGAGCCGCGCAAATCGGCGACCAGCGCGTGGCGCTCCCAGTCGGACGCCACGAGGAGGTCGGGCGCGACGACGTAGACCGGCGAGCCGACCGGCTTGTTCAGACGCGCCGGGTTGGTGTCATAGCCGGCGGAGAGCTCGAGCCCGCCCTTGATCAGGAAGCTGCCGGCATAATCGCCGACCGCGCCGAACGCGTCGTCATCGGCCTTGAGGCGACGGCGCAGCGGCTGGCCGGGCACGTTGCCGGCCATCGCCGGCGGCACCGGCACCTTGTGCGCGGTCTCCGACGGCGGCGGCGCGATGCGCGGCGGGCCGAGCGTCCTGTCCGGCGTTGCCGGCGGCACCGGCGAGCCGGGTCCGACCGGGCGCTTCGGCTTCGGCTGCCCGGGATAGAGCTTGGGCTGCTGCCGCTTGCGGTTGAGCGAGTCGTAACCCGAGCCGCTGGCGCCGTTGGCGGCCGGCAGGCCGTAGGTCGGCACCTGGCCGACGCGCGAGGTCGCCGGCGTCTGCTGGCGCTTGCGCGGGTCGGCATTGGGATCGGGCAGCGCCGGCAGCGCGTCCGAGGGCGCCTGCGGCACGCCTGCCGTGCGGCGCGTCGGCAATGTCTCAGGCGCGGCGAAGCCGCCGCGGTTGGGATTGAACAGGTCGGGCGTGAGGCTCTGGGCGGCGACTGGACCGCTTTGCAGGGCCGTCAGCGCAAGACACGGCAAAGCCGCGCGCAGGAAATGCGCGCGTTTGCTCCGGCCCATGCCTGGAGACGACCCCACGATGGAATTACCCCAACGAAATCAAATACTTTCGCGATGGTTCCCGCTGGCTGGCAGAAACCATCGTTAATGGAGTTAAAACAATTATGGTTAATGACCCGTTGAGGGTCGGGGCGGCCGCGTCGCCTCATACGCCGAGGCGTGCTAAGCAGGCACCAACGGGCCATCGCCCCTCCTCCCTGGACCTGAACATGCCGAGTTCGAAACCGCTGATGACCCAATCATCCGGCCCCATTCCCACAAGCGTCGAATCCGCACTCCGCACCCTGGAGACGGAGAGCGGCGGCATCAACGCGCTCGCCGCCGCCCTGCGCGGCCCGCTGGGTGCGACCTTCGCCAAGGCGGTCGACATGATCCGGCAGGCCAAGGGTCGCGTCATCGTCACCGGGCTCGGCAAGTCAGGCCATATGGGGCGCAAGATCGCAGCGACGCTGGCCTCGACCGGCACGCCCGCCTTCTTCGTTCACACCGCTGAAGCCGCCCATGGCGACCTCGGCATGATCACCGCGGACGACGTCATCATGGCGCTGTCCTGGTCCGGCGAGCAGCCGGAGATGAAGACCCTCGTGAACTATTCGGCGCGCTTTGCGATCCCGATGATCGCCGTGACGTCGAACGCGGCGTCCTCGCTGGGACAGGCCGCCGACCTCGTGATCGAGCTGCCGAAGGCGCGCGAGGCCTGCCCGCACAATCTGGCGCCGACCACCTCGACCCTGATGCAGGCCGCGATCGGCGATGCGCTCGCGATCGCGCTGCTCGAAGGCCGCGGCTTCACCGCGCTCGAGTTCGCGCATTTCCACCCCGGCGGCAAGCTCGGCGCGATGCTGAAATTCGTCCGCGACTACATGCGCACCGGCGCGGAGATCCCGGTCAAGCCTGAAGGCACCAAGATGTCGGAGGCCGTGGTCGAGATGTCGGCCAAGGGACTGGGCTGCGTCTGCATCGTCAACGACGCGAATGAGGCCGTCGGCATCATCACCGACGGCGATCTGCGCCGCCACATGCGTCCAGACCTGCTGACAGTGTCGGTCGACGACATCATGACCAGGCAGCCCAAGTCCGTGCCGCCCTCGATGCTCGCCACCGAGATGATCGAGGTGCTGAACACCCGCAAGATCACGACGCTGCTGGTGACCGAGGCGGGCAAGGTCGTGGGCATCGTGCATTTGCACGATCTGCTGCGCGCGGGCGTGGCGTAGCTTCAAGCACAGTCATTCCGGGGCGATGCGAAGCATCGAACCCGGAATCTCGAGATTCCGGGTTCACGCTTCGCGTGCCCCGGAATGACAGCGAGGGCTACGCCGGAAACTGCGCAGCCTTCTCCTCCAGCGGCAGCCGCAAGCCGTTCGCCAGATACGACACCGTGCGATAGAAGCCGCACAGCAGCATGATCTCCAAAATCTGCGCCTCGTCGTAATGCGCCGCGAGCGCGGCGAATTCCGCGTCGGTGAACGTCGCGCGGTGATGCAGCGCATCGACGGCGGCAATCAGCGCCTGCTCGGCCGGGGACCAGCACGGCGACGTCGCATCGCCCTCTGCGGTGGCGCGGACCTCGTCCTCGGTGAGGCGCGCCGGCCCGGCAAAGACCGCGACATGCACGCCCCATTCGTATTCGCACCTGTTCAGCGCGCAGGTGCGGTCGATCACGATCTCGCGCTGGCGCAGGGACAGCGGCCCGGGATCGAGCAGCCCGCCGGCGCGAAACTTGTCCCAGGCGCGGCCGTGGCCCGCCATCACCCGGAACAGCACCAGCGGCGGCGCGCCGCGCATGATGCGGTCGAACTGCGCCTGGATCTCCGGGGGATAAGGCGGCGCGAGCGGCGCAATGCGCGGTGTGGCCCGGGACATCGGCCGTCTCCGTTGCTACAATTATCGTAGCGATACGCTACACTATCTGTAGCGCGACGCAAGAGGACGACGATGGCGAAACAGGCCGGTTCGACAACACGCAACGTCCGCGGCTCGCGCACCGGACGGCCGATCATGGCGCTGCTCGACCTGCTCGGCCGGCGCTGGACCTTGCGTATCCTGTGGGAGTTGCGCGAGGAGCCCCTCACCTCCCGCGCATTGCGCACGGCGTGCGACGAGGCTTCGCCCACGGTGCTGCAAGCGCGGCTGGACGATTTGCGCGAGGCGGGGTTCGTGGAGCTCGGCGAAGGCGGAGGCTATGGGCTGACGCCGCTCGGGCGGGACTTGTGCGAGACGTTCATGCCGCTGCACAGGTTCGCGGAGAGGTGGAGGAGGTAGGGCTCAAAAGGCCGCCGCGCACTCCGAAATTCCTTCTCCCCTTGTGGGAGAAGGTGGCGCGAAGCGCCGGATGAGGGGTATGCCTCCTCAAGCTCAGCTCGCCGTCTGCGGAGACATACCCCTCACCCGTCTCGCCGCGACGCGGCGAGCCACCCTCTCCCACAGGGGGAGAGGGAAAGAGTCTTTACGCCACCGCCACCGTCAGATTCACGCCGTCCACCTGCACCACCTTCACGCGCGTCCCGGCCGGCGTATCGGGACCTGCGACGCGCCAGACCGTGTCGCCGATGCGCATGGTGCCGTTGCCGTCGACGATCGGCTTCTCCAGCGTGAACTCACGGCCGAGCAGCGCCTCGGTGCGCTTGTTGAGGAAGGGGCTTGCGCTTGCATCGGGCCTCGGCCGGGCGAGCCGCCGCCACACCGGCACGGCGGCGGCAGCGAAGATCGCGAACATCACGAGCTGAGTCTGCCAGGACAGATGAACGGCGAACGAGATCAGGCCCACCAGCAAAGCGGCGAGCCCGAGCCAGAACAGGAATACGCCCGGTGCGATCGTCTCCAGCGCCATCAGGATGAAGGCAAAGATCAGCCAGTTCCAGGTGCCGAGCGATACGAACGTGTCGGTCATGATACGACCTCTGAATATTGACGCATGCCGTTTTCAAAAGAACCGCGTCATGCGCCGGTGACTATCCCTGCCGCGGCGGCACCGCCGGCGGCGTACTGCCGGTCGGAGGCACAGAGCCCGGGCGGCGAGCAGCGGCAGCCGCAGACGCCGCGCTTTCGCCGAACGTTGCTTTCGCGATCTCGCCGATGCCGGCGAGCGAGCCGAGCATGCTGGTGGCTTCGATCGGCAGCATGATGATCTTCTGGTTCGGCGAGTCCGCGAACTGGCCGAACGCCTTGATATATTTGTCGGCGATAAAATAGTTCAACGCCGCGACGTCGCCCTTGGCGATGGCTTCACTGACCATCTGCGTCGCCTTGGCCTCGGCCTCCGCGGACCGCTCGCGGGCCTCGGCGTCGCGGAACGCGGCTTCCTTGCGGCCCTCGGCCTGGAGGATCTGGCCCTGCTTGGCGCCTTCCGCGCGCAGGATCTCCGACTGTCGCTGGCCTTCGGCGGCCAGAATGTCGGCGCGCTTGACGCGCTCCGCCTTCATCTGGCGGCCCATCGCCTCGACGAGATCGGCGGGCGGCACGATGTCCTTGATCTCGATGCGGTTGACCTTCAGGCCCCAGGGCGAGACCGCCGCATCGACGACGCGCAACAGGCGCTCGTTGATCTCGTCGCGATGCGACAGCACCTGGTCGAGATCCATCGCGCCCATCACCGAGCGGATGTTGGTCATGGTCAGGACCGTGATGGCCTGGGTCAGGTTGGAGACCTCGTAGCTCGCCTTGGCGGCGTCGAACACCTGGTAGAAGGCGACGCCGTCCACCGTCACGGTGGCGTTGTCCTTGGTGATCACCTCCTGCTCGGGAATGTCGATCACCTGCTCCATCATGTTGATCTTGCGCCCGACGCGATCGAAATAGGGCACGATCAGGTTGAGCCCGGGGCTCAGCGTCTGGGTGTACTTGCCGAACCGCTCGATGGTCCAGTCATAGCCCTGCGGGACGGTCTTCACGCCGGCAATCAGCGTGACGATGACGAGCAAAACCAGAACAATCGCGAAAATGTCGAAACCGCTCATATTTCCTCCAAGGCGGGAAAAAGCCCTTTCCCGCGCTGTCATTGGTCGGGAACGCGACCTTACTGGTTCAGCGGTTACGATTCACGTCGGCATTCGGACGATTCTGCACAAGACGAACTCGGGGGGAAACGGTCACGATATGTATTTCCGAAAGGCTCTTGAAAGCGTCCGGGCGCAGACCTAGCGGCGAAAGTTAACGAATCCGGACATGTCGTCCGTCACGGACGACTTTATTCGATGACGTCGTTCGCGGTTGCGAGCAAGCCTGGGGGAATGGTGACGCCAAGCGCCTTGGCGGCCTTGAGGTTGACCGCGAGCTCGAACTTGGTGGGGTTCTGCACCGGCAGGTCGGCTGCCTGCGCGCCCTTCAGGATGCGATCGATGTAGCCCGCGGCACGGCGGAGCTGCTCGGCGCTGTCGGTGCTGTAGGACATCAGCCCGCCCTCGTCGACGAAGGTGCGGCTCCAGAACACCGCAGGCACGCGCGCCTCTCTGACGGCCGCGAGCAGATGCGCGCGGTTGGCCAGGGTGAAGAAATCAGGCAGGATCAGCAGGCCGCCGTCTTTGCGGAAGGCCAGCGCCGCGATCGAGGCTGCGTCATGGACCGGCGCGGGCTCGACCGTCACGTGAAGCGTCCGTGCGGCGTCCTCGATCGTGCGCAGCATCAGCGGCGCGAACGGCGCGGTGGCGGGATTGTAGACGACGAAGACGCGGGACACTTTCGGCGTCACTTGCGTCAGCATCTCCAGCCATTTGCCGGCCAGCGGGCCGTCGTAATCGGTGAAGCCGGTGATGTTGCCGCCGGGATGGGCGAGGTTCTGGACGAAGCCCTGGCTGACGGGATCGGTCACCACGGCGAACACGATCGGGATCGTCGCGGTGCGCCGGCGCAGCTCTTCGACCGAGGGCGTGCCGACCGCGAGCAGGATGTCGGGCTTGAGCGCGATCAGCTCGTCGGCGAGCCCGGCGATCCGCGCCCGGTCGCCGGCGCCGCTGCGCCAGTCGATCCTGAGATTGCCGTGCTCCTTCCAGCCATGGGCGGCGAGCGCCTCGACCAGGATGGCGCTGCGCGTCTGCCCGATCGCATCGTCGGCAGCCGTGACCGAGAGCACGCCGAGCCGCCGCGTCGCATTCGCCTGCTGCGCCTGTGCCGAAGCCGGCAGCACGACGATCGTCCCAAGAAGCGCCAGACACGCGCGGCGGTTCACCGGGCGAATCATCAGATCCAGGCTCACTATATCCAGCCCTGGAGCTCGCGCAGCACCAGGGTGCGGATCACGTCCATGCCGGGTTCGCTGTCGTTGAGGCAGGGGATCGCGGAAAACTGCTCGCCGCCATTGTGCTTGAAGATCTCGGCATTCTCCTGCGCGATCTCCTCCAGCGTCTCCAGGCAGTCGGCGGCAAAACCCGGCGTCACCACCGCGATGCGGCGCACGCCCTCTTTCGCGAGCCGCTCCATCGTCTTGTCGGTGTAGGGCTGGAGCCACTCGTCATTGCCGAAGCGCGACTGGAAGGTCAGCAGCAATTTTGATGCGTCCACGCCGAGCCGGCGGCGCAGCGCCTCGGTCGTGGCGATGCAATGCTCCTGATAGGGATCGCCCTTGTCGACATAGGATTTCGGCATGCCGTGGAAGGAGGCGACGATCAGCTCCGGCTTGAACGGCAGGGTTGCCAGATGCGTCTCGATCGAGACGGCGAGCGCCTCGATATAGGCCTCGTCCTCGTAGTACGGCGGCGTCACCCGCAGCGTCGGCTGCGCACGCAGGCGGGCGAGCACGCGGAACACCTCGTCGCAGACGGTCGCCGAGGTCGAGGCGGAATATTGCGGATAAAGCGGGACCGCGAGGATGCGGTCGCATCCCTCCGCGATCAGCGCGTCGATGCCCGACTTGATCGAGGGATTGCCGTAGCGCATCGCCCAGTCCACCACGACGTGATCGCGATCCGACAGCGCGGCGGCGAGCTTGTCGCTTTGCGACCGCGTGATGGTCTTCAGTGGCGACTCGTTCTTCTCGTTGTTCCAGATCTTCTGGTAGTCGAGCGCCTTGGTGCGGGGACGGCTGCGCAGGATGATCCCGTTCAGCACCACCTTCCAGACCAGGCCCTGGTCCTCGATGACCCGGGCGTCCGAGAGGAATTCCTTGAGATAGACCCGCACCCCCGGCGCATCGGCCGTATCGGGCGTGCCGAGATTGACCAGGAGCACGCCGACCCGCTTCTGGCCGGACTGGACGGTTGGCTGTGTGGTCTCGTTGGGAGCGGCGGTCGACATGATCAGTTGCGTCGCGCGTTGCACCGAACTTGTCAAGATGAGCTCGGTTTCGCTAGGGTCGCACCCAAGCGGGGGAGGGAAGATGACACTCGCGGAATGGTGCGTATTCGGAGCGCTGCTGCTCTACCTTGCGACGATCGCCTCGATCAAATGGATCCGGTTTCGCGGGTTCGACAATTCCCGGCCACGCGATCCCGCCTTCTATGAGGACGCCATCGCGCAGCGCGCGCTCGGCGCCCACCAGAACGGCATCGAGACCTTTCCGTTCTTCGCCTTCGCGGTGCTGCTCGCCGAATTCAGGGACTCGCCGCAGCGGCTGATCGACGAGCTCGCGGTGCTGTTCCTGATCGTGCGGATCGCCTACGTGCTGACCTATCTCGGCAACCGCCCGACGCTGCGCTCGATCCTCTGGAGCATCGGCTTTGCGATCAATCTCGTGATCTTCTTCATGCCGATGCTGAAGCGGTTCTTGCCGGTGTGAGGCGGCGCGCGCCCTTCAACCCGTCATCCTGAGGTGCGAGCCCCGCGGTGCAAAGCACCGTGGGGTGAGCCTCGAAGGCCGACGGTGATAGTTGATCGTAGCCCGGATGGAGCGAAGTGCTCCGCTCAAAAACACGTCGTCCGTTCGGCGGCGATGTAGCCGAACAACAGGCCGACGCCGAACAGCAGCACGAGACCTGCGGCGCCGAATTCGATGCCGCGCATGAACAGCGCGCCGCCGCCGTCGCGCCCTGCGCTCAGGCGGGCGGCGATGTCCTTGGCGGAGACGGCGACGACGGCAATGGCCGCGACCGTGATCGCGGTGCCGAGCCCCATCAGGAAGGTCGCGGCGATGCCGGCCCAGAACAGGCCCTGGGCCAGCGCGAACACCAGCACCAGGATCGCACCCGAGCAAGGGCGGATGCCGACGGTCAGGATCGCGGCGAACCCGCGCCGCCAGCCGCCGGGCCCGGCCAGCTCGCTCGGCGCGGGACCGTGGGAATGGCCGCAATGCTCGTCGTGGACGTGGTCGTGCCCGTGATCGTGATGGGCGTGACCATGATCATGGTGATCGTGATCATGATGATCATGCGCCTCACGATGGTGGTGATGGCCGTGATCATGGTGCTGCGGCACGCCTGCGATCGCCGGCACCGGCTGGGTCGCCTGAAGCGCGCGGATGAAGGCGCCGCCCTTGACCCAGACCAGCCGCAGGCCGAACAGCGCGATCAGGCCATAGCTCGCGATCTCGATCACGCCTTCGGCCTTGCACATGGTCTTGGCCGTCGCATTCAGGATCCAGGCCGAGATGCCGACGATCAGGATCGCGACCACCGACTGCATCAGGGCCGAGGCAAACGAGAGCGCGATGCCGCGCCGCGCGGTCTCGCGGTTGGCGACGAGATAGGAGGCGATCACCGCCTTGCCGTGGCCGGGGCCGGCGGCATGGAAGATGCCATAGGCAAATGAGATGAAGAGCAGCGTCCACACCGCCGAACCGTCGGACTTGGCGGCGCGGATGGTCGCCGACATCTGGCGATAGAATTCCGACTGTTTTGCCAATAGCCAGCCGATGAGGCCGCTGGCCTCGGGCTCGGCCGCCGGCGCGGGTCTCGGTGCGCCGAACGGATTTTGCGCGAGGAGATCGTGAAGCGCGGCATCAGCCACGCCGAGCACGACGACAACCGCAGCACAGGCGAGCAGCCCGCGGGCAAGCGGCGAATGCAGGCTACCGGTCAAGGGCAATCCACCGTGATCTTGTTGGCGAACATCATGCCGAAATTGCTGTTCTCGCCGTTCAGGAAGGTCTGCTCGTTGAGCTTCTGGGCGGTGGCCGAGCCGTCGTTCGGCCGGTCCAGCTTCATCTGGCAGCCGGCGGGCGCGCCGACCAGCTTGACCGGATTGTCCTTGGCCATCTGGAAGTCGATGAAGAAGGAACGGTCGAACACTTCGAGCACCAGTTGCTTGGGCTTGACCGGGTTCTTCAGCGGCAGCGTGAAGTGCAGGGTCAGCACCGTATCCTTGTAGTCGAGGAAGTAGTCGACCGGCTCCTGGAATCGCTCCTTCTTGCCGTCCGCTCGCGCGAAGGTGAAGTAGGCATATTCCTTCAGCGACTCGACATTGGTCTGCGCCAGCGGCCCGAGCTCCTCGCGCGTATAGGCGCCCTTGGTCTTGCTCTCGAGCCCCTGCACGGCATAGGCCGAGAACATGTCGTCGAAGGTCCAGGCGTGGCGGACGCCGGTGATGCTGCCGTCCGCGGCGTAAAGGAGCTCGCTGGTCGCGGTGATCCAGACATGCGGATGCGCGCGCGCCGCACCCGCCGCGAGCGTGAGGACGGCGGCGAGCAACAGACCGAGCAGGGCGCGCATACCCATCAGGCCGCCCTGGCGTCGTCGAGCAGGCCGCGGCGGCGGAGCAGTGCGTCGGGCTCCGGCGGGCGGCCGCGGAAGGCCTCATAGGCGGCCTCCGGATCGACCGATCCGCCCGAGGAGTAGATGTCGTCATGCAGACGTTTTGCGACGGCCGGATCGAAGATGTCGCCGGCCTCCTCGAACGCGCCGAAGGCGTCGGCGTCCATCACCTCCGACCACATGTAGCTGTAATAGCCGGCGGCATAATGGTCGCCGGTGAAGATGTGACCGAATTGCGTCGGCCGATGACGCAGCGCGATCTCCTCGGGCATGCCGATCTTCTCCAGCTCCTTCTTCTCGAAGGCCCGTACGTCGCTGGCCGCCGCGGCCGGCTGGGTGTGGAATTCGAGGTCCACCAGCGCCGAGGAGACGAACTCGACCGTGGCAAAGCCCTGGTTGAATTTTCGCGCGGCGAGGAAGCGCTGGAGCAGGTCGTCCGGCAGCGGCTCGCCGGTCTGGTAGTGGCGGGCGAATTGCTGGAGCACCTCGGGCCGTTCCTGCCAGTGCTCGTAGAGCTGCGACGGCAGCTCGACGAAGTCGGTGAACACGGAGGTGCCCGACAGCGACGGATAGGTCACGTTGGACAGCATGCCGTGCAGGCCGTGGCCGAACTCGTGGAACAGGGTGCGGGCGTCGTCAGGCGACAGCAGCGAGGGCTCGCCGCCGGCCCCCTTGGCAAAATTGCAGATATTGAGAACGAGCGGCGCGACGTCGCCGTCGAGCTTCTGCTGGTCGCGCAGCGAGGTCATCCAGGCGCCGGAGCGCTTCGACGGCCGGGCGAAGTAGTCGCCATAGAACAGCGCCTTGTGCTTGCCGTCCCGCCCATTCACCTCCCAGACCCGGACGTCCGGGTGCCAGACCGGCACGTCCTTGCGCTCCTCGAAGGTGATGCCGAACAGGCGCGTGGCGCAGTCGAAGGCGGCGGCGATCATGTGGTCGAGCGCGAGATACGGCTTGATCGCAGCGTCGTCGAAATTGGCCCGCTGAAGACGGAGCTTTTCGGCGTAGAAGCGCCAGTCCCACGGCGCGAGCTTGAAATTGCCGCCCTCTTCCGTGATCAGCGTCTGCATCTCGTCGCGATCGGCGAGCGCCCGGGCGCGCGCCGGCTTCCAGACCCGCTCGAGCAGCCCCCGCACCGCTTCCGGCGTCTTGGCCATGGAGTCCTCGAGCCGGTAGGCGGCGTAGGTCGGATAGCCCAGCAGGTTCGCGCTCTCCTCGCGCAGCTTCAGGATCTCGACGATGGTCGTATTGTTGTCGTTGGCGTTGCCGTTGTCGCCGCGCGCGGTGAAGGCCTTGTAGACCTTCTCGCGCAGGTCGCGCCGGGCCGAACTCTTCAGGAACGATTCGACCGAGGAGCGCGACAGCGTGACGATGGCCTTGCCGGCCATGCCGCGCTCTTCCGCCGCAGCCTTGGCGCTGGCGACGAAGCTCTCCGGCAGGCCCTGGCGGTCGGCCTCCCCTAGCTCCATGAACCATTCCTGCTCGTCGCCGAGCAGATGATGGCTGAAGCCGGTGCCGAGCTGGGCGAGCCTCTCGTTGATCTCGGCCATCCGCGTCTTGGCCTCCTCGGAGAGGCCGGCGCCGGCGCGGTGGAAGCGGGTATAGGTGCGCTCCAGCAGGCGGAGCTGTTCGGGCGAAAGCCCCAGATTGGCGCGGTTCTCGTGCAGCTGGGCGATGCGACCAAACAGCACGGCGTTCATCATGATCGGATTCCAGTGCCGCGCCATCCGCAAGGAAACCTCCTTGTCGATCTCCAGGATGGCCGGGTTGGAATGCGCCGAGACGAGGTCATAGAACACCGCCGCCACCTTGCTCAGCAGCTTGCCCGAGCGCTCCAGCGCCGTGATGGTGTTGGCGAAGTCGGGCGCGGCCGGGTCGTTGGTGATCGCCGCGATCTCGGCGGAATGGTCGGCGAAGGCCTGCTCGAAGGCCGGCAGGAAGTGCTCCGGCGTGATCTCGTCGAAGGGCGGGGTCGCGAACGGCGTCACCCAGGCCTTCAGCAGCGGGTTGGTCTCGGGGTCCGTAGTTTGGCGGGTTTCTGACATCGCAAGTCCCGGTTTTCGAGCTGGTTTGTTGCGGCCAGCTATAGCATGCGATCGGGCTTTTTTGGGCCATTTGGCCTTGCTCCCGCCTGCCTTTTCGGAGAGATTGCGGCCCTCGAAGACTAGGGATCCCTGAGCCCCATGAACGCGCCTTCCTCTTCCCGCCAGATCGTCTGGCCCAGCGTCATCACCGTCATCAGCGCCGCCATCCTGATCGGCGCGGAGGTGTTCGGCGCGGCCTTTGCCGGCGGCTGGGCGCTCGCGATCCTGTTCGGTTTAGGCGATCAGGGCGCGCACATCCTCCAGGCCGTGCTGTTCGCACTCGGCGTGCTGGTGATGACCGCGTTCGTCCGCGCCGCGCAGCGCGTCGAGCCCTTCACGAAGCGCGGCTGACGCTCGCTCGCGCGAGAGAGACACGCGCGCAGGCTTGAAAACTTAACGCGCGTTCATCTTCCGCGTCGCTCGCGCAACACTGCGCAAGCAGATGTTAGGCAAATCTGTTCTCAGCCTAAAAAAATTGTTGCGAAGCAGAGTCAAAACGCTTATGTGCGCTCTTGCCCAATTTCGCACGTGCCTGTGGTCGTGTGTCAGTCGGTAGGTATCCGGACAAGAGGCCGGACAGCCGCCAAGGGGTGAAGAAGCCGAGGGGCTCTTCGGAAGTGCGGAAGTCAAAAGACCGAAAGGTCGGACGACGAAGCAAACCCGGAGCGTCCAGCATCTCTCTCAAGAGATGCCATGTCGAAGGTGACTTCACTCTTTGCAACCGTGACTGGCAGCCGGAGGCGAACCGGCGCACCCCGCTCTCAACGGGGGACGCGACTTAAAGCAACGACGGATCGGGCTTTTTTGGTCTCTACCGGCAGTCCAACGCCGGCGCGGGCTACTGAAAAGGCTTGTCCTTCATTGCCAGGTGTGCGGGCGGGAAATTCCCAACCAATCCACGGCAGCACAGTCTGGTTTGAGTCTTTTGGCTTCGTTGCGCCTCCATCGCGCAATCCGGCCAGAGCGCTCTTATCCGACGTCATTTTTTGAACGGATCCCCGTCGCTGGGCCGTTTGGGAGAGTGCTATGACCGAACGTATTCAGGAATTCCTGCGCAATCGCCGCAGCGAGGGCCGGGACACCGAGCCGTGCCTCGTCGTCGACCTCGAGGTCGTGCGCGACAATTACCAGACCTTTTCCAAGGCGCTGCCCGACAGCCGCGTGTTCTATGCCGTCAAGGCGAACCCGGCGCCGGAAGTGCTGGCCCTGCTCGCCTCCATGGGCTCCTGCTTCGACACCGCGACCGTCGCCGAGATCGAGATGGCGCTGGCCGCCGGCGCTACGCCCGACCGCATCTCCTTCGGCAACACGATCAAGAAGGAGCGCGACATCGCGCGCGCCTTCGCGCTCGGCATTCGGCTGTTCGCGGTCGATTGCGCCGCCGAGGTCGAGAAGATCGCCCGTGCCGCTCCCGGCGCGAAGGTGTTCTGCCGCATCCTCTATGACTGCGCCGGCGCCGAGTGGCCGCTGTCGCGCAAGTTCGGTTGCGACCCGGAGATGGCCGTCGACGTGCTGGACGTCGCCAAGCGCCTGGGCCTGGAGCCGTGCGGCATCTCCTTCCATGTCGGCTCGCAGCAGCGCAAGGTGAAGGCGTGGGACCGTGCGCTGGCGATGGCCTCGCAGGTGTTCCGCGACTGTGCCGAGCGCGGCATCAACCTCTCCATGGTCAACATGGGCGGCGGCTTCCCGACCAAGTACCTGAAGGACGTGCCGCCGGTGGTGACCTACGGCCGCTCGATCTTCCGCGCGCTGCGCAAGCACTTCGGCAACCAGATCCCGGAGACCATCATCGAGCCGGGCCGCGGCATGGTGGGCAACGCCGGCATCATCGAGTCCGAGGTCGTGCTCATCTCGAAGAAGAGCGACGAGGACGAGGTGCGCTGGGTCTATCTCGACATCGGCAAGTTCGGCGGCCTGGCCGAGACCATGGACGAGTCGATCCGCTACGCCATCCGCACCGCCCATGACGGCGCGGACATGACGCCGTGCGTGCTCGCGGGACCCACCTGCGACAGCGCCGACGTGCTGTACGAGAAGAACCCGTATCCGCTCCCGGTGACGCTCGAGATCGGCGACAAGGTGCTGATCGAAGGCACCGGGGCCTATACGTCCACCTACTCGTCGGTGGCGTTCAACGGTATCCCGCCGCTGAAGACCTACCATATCTGATTTGCCACATCTGACCCGCCTCGCTCTCGAGGCCTGACGAACCCGGGAGCCGGCTTGCCGGCTCCTCCCTCACATTTCTGATTTCTGACGACGTCTTGAGCCGGCGTGCTGATCGCATGTCGGTTCAAGCGGGGACTGACGCGCCATGACTGCTTTTCGGAAGCCACAAGTCGCCCTCACTTCGAAAGCCGCTCCGTTCGCGATCCGTGCGGAGCGTGCTGCCGACGTCGCCGCCCGTGAAGCGCTGCTCGATGCCAGCTTTGGCGAGAACCGCCATGGCCGCACCTGCCAGCGCCTGCGCGACGGACGTGCACCTGCCTCAGGCCTTGCCCTGTCGGCTGTGCGCGAGGGGACACTCGTGGGAACCGTGCGGCTGTGGCACGTCAGCGCCGGAGGCAGGCCCGCTCTGGTCCTCGGACCGCTGGCGGTGGACCCTGCCTGCCGCGAGCTCGGGATCGGCGCCGCGCTGATGCAACAAGCGCTGGCCGCCGCCCGGGCGCGCGGGCATGCCGCCGTGATCCTGCTTGGCGATGCCCCCTACTATGCGCGTTTCGGCTTCTCGGCCGAGAGGACCGGCGCACTGATGCTGCCCGGCCCGTTCGAGCGAGACCGCCTGCTGGCGATCGAATTCCAGGCCGGTGCGCTGGATGGCGCCGAGGGGATGATCGTCCCGACCGGCGCGGCCCTGGCCAAACGGAGGGTGGTTCGCCCCCTCCAGGCGCACGCGGCCTAAGGGATTGTCATGATGGCGACGACCGAAGCTGCAGTGAGCAGCAACGCCCGGTCGCGCCCGCGCCAAGCTCATTTCCTTTGGGGTTGCGCAGGCCCCGGAAACACCCTTTAACCCCGCGAAACACCTCTTTCAGTCGAGGCCGAACCCATGTCCCGTCGCCTGATCTCCACCGGCTCCCCGTTCGAGAAGACCGCCGGCTACAGCCGCGCCGTGGTCGACGGCGACTTCGCCTTCGTCGCGGGAACCACCGGCTATGACTACACCACGATGACGATGCCGGCCGATGTCACGAGCCAGTCACGCAACTGCTTCAAGACCATCGAAGCTGCCCTGAAGGAGGGTGGTTTCGAGATGGCCGACATCGTCCGCGTGACCTACTACCTCACCGACATCAAGGATGCAGACGCGCACTTTGCCGTTTGCGGCGAAGTCCTCGGCGACATCCGCCCGGCGGCAACGCTCCTCGTTGTCTCGGCGCTCTACAAGCCTGAGATGAAGGTCGAGATCGAAGTCACCGCCAAGCGCCGCAGCGCCTGATCCACCCTCACCCTTTGTCCGCCAGCACGTTCCGGAGAAACCATCCCATGAGCCCCGCCTCGCAGATCTACGCGAAGATCACTGGTCCCATCGTCATGGTCGGCTTCGGCTCCATCGGCAAAGGCACGCTGCCGCTGATCGAGCGGCATCTCGATTACGACAAGTCGCGCGTCACTGTGATCGATCCCAAGGACGAGGGCCGCAAGGCACATTGCGAGAAGCACAATGTCCGCTTCATCCAGAAGGGCGTGACCAAGGACAATTATCGCGAGTTGCTGACCCCGCTGCTCACCGAAGGCGGCGGCCAGGGCTTTTGCGTCAATCTCTCGGTCGATACCGGCTCGACCGACATCATGGAGCTCTGCAACGAGCTCGGCGCTCTTTATATCGATACCGTCAACGAGCCCTGGCTCGGCTTCTATTTCGATTCGTCGAAGGGCCCGGAAGCGCGCTCCAACTACGCCCTGCGCGAAGTGACGCTGGCCGCCAAGAAGGCGCGCCCGGCGGGCTCGACCACGGCCGTCTCCTGCTGCGGCGCCAATCCCGGCATGGTGTCCTTCTTCGTCAAGCAGGCGCTGCTCAATGTCGCCGCCGACCTGAAGCTCAATGCCCCCAAGCCGAAGACCAAGGCCGAATGGGCGGACCTGATGCGGCAGGCCGGCATCAAGGGCATCCACATCGCCGAACGCGACACCCAGCGCTCCAAGAAGCCGAAAGAGCCTGATGTCTTCGTCAACACCTGGTCGGTGGAAGGTTTCCTGTCGGAAGGCGTGCAGCCGTCCGAGCTCGGCTGGGGCACCCATGAAAAATGGATGCCCGAGAATGCGCGGACCCACGAAGCCGGCTGCGGCGCCGCCATCTATCTGATGCAGCCCGGCGCCAACACGCGCGTGCGCACCTGGTGCCCGACCCGCGGCGCGCAGTACGGCTTCCTCGTCACCCACAACGAGTCGATCTCGATCGCCGATTACTTCACGGTGCGTGACGCCTCGGGCAAGGCGGTCTATCGGCCGACCTGCCACTACGCCTATCATCCGGCTGACGATGCCGTGCTGTCGCTGCATGAGATGTTCGGCCGCGCCGCGAAGATGCAGGAAAAGCACCACATCCTCGATGAGAACGAAATCGTCGACGGCATCGACGAGCTCGGCGTGCTGCTGTTCGGCCATGACAACAATGCCTACTGGTACGGCTCGCAGCTCTCCATCGAGGAGACCCGCAAACTGGCGCCCTATCAGAACGCCACCGGCCTGCAAGTGACCTCCGCCGTGCTCGGCGGCATGGTGTGGGCACTGGAAAACCCGAACGAGGGCATCGTCGAAGCCGACGAGATGGATTTCGATCGCCTGCTGGAAATCCAGCTGCCCTATCTCGGCCCGGTGAAGGGTTTCTACACCGACTGGACGCCGCTGACGGACCGTCCAGGACTGTTTCCGGAAGATATCGATACCAGCGATCCCTGGCAGTTCCGGAATATTCTGGTGCGTTGACCCCGAAGGGGTCATCCCGGGATGCGCGCCAGGCGCGCAGACCCGGGATCTCGAAGTTCCTAGCAAGAGATTCTCAGGTGCGCGAGTGCGCACCATAGTTCATCGCTGGCGCGATGCCCCGGAATGACGTTCGTTACTTGGCCATGTAATCGAACGCCACGCTGCCGAGCCCAAGCGTCAGGTCCGCTTTGAAATGCAGCGCCGAGATCACCTCGCGCACCGGCAGGCGGGCGACGTCGCAGAGTGCGTGGGGAAACAGGCCGAGTGCGGCAGGGCCAGTCCACGCTTCCTTCAGCACGACGTCATCGAGATGAAAGCGCACCAGCTCGCAGATCCGCGGGCTGCCGTCGACATGCGGGATGATCTTCAGGATGAAGTTCGGCGACGCCATCGACTTCAGCACCGTGTCGTGGTCGACCTTGCGGTGCTTGTAACCCATCGTGGCCGAAGCGCAGAGTACCGAGCCGTAATGCAGCGAGCCGACCAGGACGTCGCTCTCGACCTCGATCTTGGGCCTCGCGAGCTTCTTCGGAAAGCCCCACAACTCGCGGCCGCCGGCGATCGGGGCCTCGTCGTCCAGATACATCGCGTGGGTGTAGCCGCCCTCCTCGCCCTTGAAGCGGACCGGGATCACCTGCCCGGTTTCGGTGTAGTCGCCGAATCCGGTCGAGTCTGGCATGCGAATGAATTCGTATTTCACCAACGGCTCCGCCACCTCAAGCGGCTCGGGCACGATGGTGGCGAGGGCTTCGGGATCGGTCCTGTAGGTGATGATGAAATATTCGCGGTCGAAGAAGCGATATGGCCCCGGCGGAAATGCCGGATTGGTGAGCGGCATCGAATAAGCGGTGCGGCGGACGTCTTCGATCTTCATGGGAGGCCCCATCTGTCGTTGGCGTGACGGATTATGGATCGGGCCGCCTGCCGATGCGAGATCGTATAATTAGCATCGGTCGTCAAATGCGCGTCACAATATGCCGGCCGTCGGGCTACTTCTCCCTGATCGGCGGCGCGATCTTCTCCGCGGGCGCCGCCGGCAGTGCCGGCTTGGTGGCTGCGCCTTGCGTCTGCGGATCGGGGCGCGCGGGCTCGGGCGCCGGTGTGGTCGGCCGGTCTCCGCCGGGCTTTGATTCAGCCGGAGTCTTGCTCTGATCGTCGGACGGCGTGCCCTGGAGCGGCCCTGTCGCCTGCGCCGTCTGCATCCGGCTCTCGGCGCGGATTTGCGCCAGCGACAGGCCTGACACCACGACGCCGGCTGCAAACAGCGAACAGGCGATCATCAGGTCGATTTTCAGTCTGCGCTTGTCATATTGGCCGGGCATGTCGATCACCGCCTTTGTCCGCGGGATCAACGAAATTGGAGCGCACCGGTTCCGCCGCGGCTAGCGAGCCGCCGGGAACTGAAACTGACGGGGAACCCCAAGCGGATCTTCGATTGTGAGCGTGGCGTTAGTCCCGTCGTCAGCGATGGCGATCTTCGGCGCGGGCTCTTTGTACCAGTAAATCCAATTTGACGCGCTCCATCTTACTCCCGGCCAATCCGCGCTGACCATGTCCCGTTCAAGCAAGCGATCGCCCGACTTGGAAAAAACAACGAGTTGGCACGGATTCCAAAGCATGATGTGCGAAAGCCCGACAACGTATTTCAGATTGGGCGAAATCCAGATGTATGTCAGTGCCGGAACGGGGCGGCGAAATAACTCTGTACCGGTCGTGGTGTCGTGCAAGCGCAGATAGGAATAGTCATTGTCCGCGGTGAAGGGGTTTCTTGTCGAAGAGATCATCTTCCAGCGTGATTTTTCGCTACTATAGCCCCAATCGTGATGATGTTCGGCGCGAAGCGTCCCCGCCTCAGCCGAGATATCGACGACGCCCTCATAGCCGATTCTGTCGGCATGCGCCGGAGCGATGAACGGCACAACTGACGAGAGCGCAATCCGCAGGATTGCTAGGCGGCACAATCGCATAAACAGTCCGCGAGCCTGTTCGGCCATGCCCTCAGTCCGTTGTGCTGACTTCCCAGGTGGCGTGGCGCACGCCCGGCAGGTGCTGAAGATCGGTCGCCACCGCGTTCAGCTCGTTCGGATCGACCGCGGTCGCGACCAGCTTTGCGACGATCTCGATCAGATCGTCCCCGGTCTCGACCACGTCGATATCGGCCACCGGATATTTTGCGCCCTCGAGCTTCTCGACCAGCCGGTCGCGCATGTCGGGCAAGGCATCCGCCGCCACCGCGAGCTTGAAATAGTAGGTCGCCTCCGAAGTCTTCTCATTCAGCGGAATGCGGTTGATGGCGTTGACCAGCGGGCGCAGCATGGTGTTGCCGGCGATGACGAACACGGTCAGCGCGGCCGCCTGCGCGACCATGTCGGCGCCGGCGCAGGAGCCGACCGCGGCCGAGGCCCACAGCGTCGCCGCGGTGTTGAGCCCGCGCACGTCCATGCCCTGCTTCATGATAACGCCGGCGCCGAGGAAGCCGATGCCGGAGACGACGTAGGAGATCACGCGCACCGCGCCGTCGGCCCCGGTCAGGTGCATGGCGAGATCGACGAAGGCGGCCGCACCCACCGCGACCAGCACGTTGGTGCGCAGGCCCGCGGTGCGCTGGCGATACTGCCGCTCGGCGCCGATCAGCGTGCCCAGCACGAAGGCCGTGAACAGGCTGACCAGCGTGTCGGCGAAATCAGCAATCTGGAACGTCGTCAGAAACCGCATGGCCCCCTATACGGCCGGAACGATGACAGATCAAAGCTCCAGCAGGCCGCCGTCCCCATTTTCATCCGCAAACGCCAGCAGCGTGCCCTTGACGTTCCAGGCGAGCGCCGCCACCGGCGGTGTGCCATTGCGGCGGACCAGGATCTCGGCGCCGTCCTCCAGCCGCACCATCAGCACGGTGCCGTCGCTGTAACCCGCGGCGAGGATGTCGTTCTTGGGATGGCAGGCGACGACCGAGACGCGCGCCTGAAGCGGCGCGAGCATCGCGGGCTCCTTGCCCATCGGGCCATCCTTGCTGCCGAACGGCCACAGGATGACGGTATCGGCGCCCGAGGTCGCAAGCGCCTTGCCGCCCGCGCTCCAGGACATCGAGCGAACGCGGCCGGGATAGCCGGTCATGCGCATGTGGCGGTTGTCGGCGAGCCGCCAGCCGTGCAGCGCCGGTTCGTGCATCGCGGTGACCAGGAATTTGTTGTCCGGGCTGAAGGTCACCGCGTGATGCGAGCCGGCCCAGGGCAGGAATTCGGCCGATGCCGCCATGTTCGGAAACCACAGCGTCGCGCCGTTGTAATGCGCAATCGCGAGCCGCAGGCCCTTCGGCGCGAACGCAAGGCCGCCGACGGTCGAGGGCACCTCGAGCGACTTTTCCTCGTTCTTGCCGCTCTTGACGGTCGCCGTCTTGCCGGCGGACCAGGCGAAGGCCCCGTCCGCGTGCAGCGCCACCGCGTCGATCCAGCGGCGCTTGGGGTCGGTGGCGAGCAACGTCACCTCGCCCTTGGCATCGAGCGACACGACCTTGCCGTCGTCGCCGCCCATGACGAGGCGCTTGCCGTCGGACGCGGTCGAGAGAATGCCGCCGCCGTGGACGGCGACGGTGGTGATCTCGCCCTGGCTATCGACGAACGCGACGTTCTCCTCGCCGCCGACGAAGGCGGCGCGGTCACCGAGGAAATGCACCGACGTCACGCCCATGCCGAGCGCGACCGGCTTGACGCGGTCGGTGACGGAGACGATCGAAGCGGAATCGGGGGCGGGCGTAAACTCTTTCATCACGAGACGATGCAGCTCTCAAAACCCTTGCGGATGGCCTCTTCCGGCAATTCGCGGCCGATGAAGACGAGGCGGCTCTCGCGCGGCTCGCCGTCCTTCCATTTCCGCTGGTGGTTACCCTCCAGCATCATATGGACGCCCTGGAAGACGTAGCGGTCATCGTCGTCGTGGAAGGCGAGTATGCCCTTGGAGCGCAGGATCTTGCCGCCCTCGACCTGCACCAGGTTCTGGAGCCAGGGCATGAACATGTTCGGATCGAGCGGCTTGTCGGTCTTGAGCGACAGCGATTGCATGTCCTCGTCGTGATAGTGCTTCAGGCCGTGGCCGTGATCGTGGTGATGATGGTCGTGGCCGTGGTGGTGATGATCATGGTCGTGGTCATGATCGTCGGCCTCCAAAAAGTCCGGCTCGATGTCGAGGATGCGGTCGAGGTCGAACGCGCCGCGGTCGAGCACGTCGGCCAGCGCCACCGAGCAGCGCTCGGTGCGGTGGAGTTTCGCATAGGGGTTGATGGCGCGGATGCGGGCCTCGACCTCGGCGAGCTCACCCTTGGTGACGAGGTCGGTCTTGTTCAGCACGATGACGTCGGCAAAGGCGATCTGGTTCTTGGCCTCGGGCGCGTCCTTCAGACGGTCGGACAGCCATTTGGCGTCGGCAACCGTCACCACCGCGTCGAGGCGCGCGTTCTTCTGCACGTCCTCGTCGACAAAGAAGGTCTGGGCCACCGGCGCCGGATCGGCAAGGCCGGTGGTCTCGACGATGATGGCGTCGAACTTGCCCTTGCGCTTCATCAGCCCGTCCATGATGCGCACGAGGTCGCCGCGCACGGTGCAGCAGATGCAGCCATTGTTCATCTCGAACACTTCCTCATCGGCACCGATGATGAGGTCGTTGTCGATGCCTATCTCGCCGAACTCGTTGACGATGACGGCGTATTTCTTGCCGTGGTTTTCCGAAAGGATGCGGTTCAAAAGCGTTGTCTTGCCGGCGCCGAGATAGCCGGTCAGGACGGTCACGGGAATTTTCTGGGAGGTCGCTTCAGACATAACTACTCCGGGGTCGGGCTCTTTCGCGCGACGCGAGGCGGGGTGGCCCCTGCCCTAGTGGTCAAGCGCGCTGGTCAGGGCCTTTATATTGTGCCTGACCATGTCAATGTAAGTGGGTGCGGACCCCTTTTCACCCGTCAAACCGTCCGAAATCAAGGTCCCGCCGACCTTTGCCCCGGTCTCGGCCGCGATCCGCCGGATCAGGCGGTCGTCGCTGATATTCTCCAAGAATACCGCCGGGATCTTCTGGCCTTTGATCTGGCCGATGATGGCGGCGATGTCCCGCGCGCTCGGCTCGGTTTCGGTGGAGACGCCGAGCGGCGCGATGAACTGGATACCGTATTCGGCGGCGAAATAGCCGAAGGCGTCATGGGTGGAGATCACCTTGCGCCGCTCGGGCGGAATTTTCGCAACGGCCTCGCGCACCTCGCGGTCGAGCGTTTCGAGCTTTTCCAGATAGGCCTTGGCCTGGGCGCGGAAGAACTCCGCGTCCTCGGGATCGGCCGCGGCCAGCGCGTTGGCGATATCCGTCACGTAAACCTTGGCGTTGGGGACGGACTGCCAGGCATGCGGATCGGCAGCCGAGCCAAGCTTCAGGGGCGCGATGCCGGCGCTGGCGGTGACGACCGTTGCCTTGCTGCCGGAGGATTGCACGAGGCGCGGCAGCCAGCCCTCGAGGCCGAGCCCATTGACGACAACGAACTTTGCGTCCGCGATCCGCTTCGCATCGCTTGGCGCCGGAGTGTAGACATGGACGTCGCTGTCGGGGCCGACCAGCGTGGTGACGCTGACCCGGTCGCCGCCGACGTTGCGGACGAAGTCGCCGAGGATCGAGAAGCTCGTGACGACGTTGAGCCGTTCCGCGGCATGCAGCGGCGAGGCGGTCAGCAGCAATGCAAGGAGCAGAAGGAAGCGCATCGCCGTCACGCTTCCAGATGCCGGCCGGGAAACAACTGCCGGACGATGCCGCCGACCCGGCCGAACAGCACCGAGACGATGTAGAGCACGGTCGCGACCAGAATGATCGCGGGGCCCGACGGCACGCGGGTCTGGAACGACAGCACGAGGCCGGCATAGCCCGAGACCGCGGCAGCGACGACCGCGATGCAGATCATCGCCGTGAGATCGCGCGACCAGAACCGCGCGATGCCGGCCGGCAGGATCATCAGCCCCACCGCGAGCAGCGTGCCGAGCGCCTGAAAGCCGTTGACGAGGTTGATCACGACGAGCGCGAGGAAAGCGAGATGCGCAGGCCCCCCGGCCCGGCTGACAGTGCGCAGGAACAGCGGATCGACACTCTCGATCACCAGCGGGCGGTAGATCACGGCGAGCACCAGCAGCGTCACCGTGGCGTTGAAGGCGACCACCAGCAGCGTCTGGTCGTCCATCGCGAGGATGTTGCCGAACAGCACGTGCAGCAGGTCGATATTGGTGCCCTTGATCGAGACGATGGTCACCCCCAGCGCCAGCGAGGCCAGGTAGAAGGTCGCGAGCGACGCGTCCTCCTTCAGCCCGGTCGAGCGCGCGACCACACCGGCGAGGATCGCGACCGCAAAGCCCGCGAACAGGCCGCCGGCCGTCATTGCAAACAGATTGAGACCGGAGAGCAGGAAGCCGACCGCCGCGCCCGGCAGGATCGCATGCGCCATGGCATCGCCGACGAGGCTCATCCGCCGCAGCATCAGGAATACGCCGATCGGCGCGCCCGCGAGCGACAGCGCGATCACGGCGGCAAGCGCGCGCCGCATGAACTCGAATTCGGTGAACGGACCGATCAGCGCGTCATGGAGCATTTGCGGTCACGCCGCCCGCGAGCGGGCATCGTCGGCCGCGCAGGCCGCGGCGCTGTCGTCGAACGCCTCGCACATCCGCATCGCGACCATGAGGTTCTCCGGCGTCAGCACCTCCGCCGTCGGGCCCCATGCCACAGGGCCGCGCGCCAGCACCAGGGTCTCGGTGAAATGGCTGCGCACCATCTCCATGTCATGCAGCGCGGCGAGCACCGTGCGGCCCTCGCCGTGCCAGCGCTTCACCAGCGCGAGCAGGTCAGTCGTGGTCTTGCTGTCGATGGCGTTGAAGGGCTCGTCGAGCACGATCAACCGCGCGTCCTGGAGCAACACGCGCGCGAACAGCACGCGCTGCATCTGACCGCCGGAGAGCGTGCCGATCGGGCGGTTCTCGAAGCCATTCAGCCCAACGGCGCCGATCGCGCGGAGGATTTTTTCGCGCGCGGCTTTGCCGATTCCGCCGAACAGGCCGGTGCCGCGCCACAGGCCGGTGCCGACGAAGTCGAACACCGAGATGGGGAAGCTGCGGTCGATCTCCGCGCTCTGCGGCAGATAGGCGATATCGCGGGAGTCGAGCCCGCCGAGATGGATGCTGCCGTCGAGCGGCCTGAGGATGCCGACGATGCCGCGCAGCAGGGTCGACTTGCCGGCGCCGTTCGGGCCGATCACGGCGACCAGCGCACCCGGCGCAACCTCGCCGTTGAGATGGTGCACGGCCGGATGCCGGTCGTAGCCCAGCGTGACGTTGTGGAAATGCAGCGCCGCCATCGTCACCTCATTGCCAGAAAGACGATGCCCCAGAGCACGGCGCAGACGGCAACGGCGGCCGAGAGGCGGCCCGCCATGGTCATGCGCAGGATCGACCAGGGCGCCGCCTGGGCCGGATGCGGCGAGGTCGCGTCATGGACGTGGGCATGGGTGTGGTCGTGCCCGTGCGAATGCGCGTCGCCATGAGAATGGCCGTGGGCATGGTCGTGATGGTGGGCGTGGGACGCGGCGGGAACCATGTCTGGACGTTATATTATAACATTATGCCTGTCCACGCCGGGCTCAGGGCTTGCCGATCACCATCGCGATGGCGGCCGCCACGAACGGGAACGGCACCGAAACGGCGCAGCGGAACCAGACGAAACGGGCCGGCATGAACGGGATTTCCCACAAAATCACCCGCTGGAAGGCAAACAGCGCCCAGGCGACGACATAGGCGACCACTTGCGGCACCCCGCCGCCCGACTTCAGCGCCACGGTCCCGATGGAGAAGCCGATCACGGGGCCGCCGGGCGTGGCGGCGCCGGCGACCACGGCGGTCGCGACCCCAAGCCAGCCGCTGTCGGGGCCAAGCCAGCCGGTGATCACTTCCTGGGGGATGATGGCGGCGATGTAGCCTGAGCCGATCACCCCCAACGCGATCCGCGGCACGATGTTGATGAAGTCCATCGAGCCTTCGCGCAGCGAGGCCTTGAACACCGGCGGGCCGCGACGGAAAGCGATCAGGCCGACGCCGAAGACCGAGCCCCATAGCAGGATGTCGATGAGGAGCGCCGCGCTCAACTCGCCTCCTCATCGCTGTCACGCTTCGGATAGAGCCGGACATAGACGAAGCGGCCGAGGCCGCCTGCGAGCACCGGCAGCGGCAGCGAGATGACGATCCGCCACAGCGTGAAATCGGTGCCCATGATCGGGATTTCCCAGGCGACCGCCCGGCCGTAGCCGATCAGGGTCCAGCTCACGACCATGGCGATGGTGGCGCCGAAATCGGCGCCGACCGCCAGCAGCGCGCTCGCCACGGGATAGGCGGTGAAAGGACCGCCCGGCAGGATCGCGCCAAAGGCGGTGCCGATCAGAAGGCCCTTCAGGCCGGATTGCGGCCCGAGCGAGCGCGAGACTTTTTCGTGCGGCAGGATCTCGGAGATGAAGGCGCCGAGCAGGCAGCCGGCCAGCACGCGCGGCAGGATGCCGCCGAACAGCGAGAGGTCGTGGGTGAGAATGTCGAGAACGCCGTCGGTGCCGTCACGCCGCCACACCAGCGCCGCGCTGACCGCCACCAGGGCCGCGATGATGATCGTCGACCAGCCGATCGGCTTGCGCACACGGCCCGGCCGCGGCTCGGACTCCGCGTCCTCGGCAGGCGCCGGGTCTTTCGGGGAAGGGTCTGACAACGGGTGTGGGGCGGCTCGATGGTGATGCCCGTCCTGATTAAGGGCGCCGTCCATGCGATGCAAACGGTACGATCACAGACCGATGCGCGCATGACGCAGGACTGGTTCAATCAATTCCGCACAGCAAAAAGGCGGCCGCGCATGCGACCGCCTTGTCTGTCATTCCGGGGCGGCGAAGCCGAACCCGGAATCTCGAGATTCCGGGTTCGATGCTACGCATCGCCCCGGAATGACGGAGTAAAGCCTTACGCCTTGTCGAACAGGGACTCGACGTATTCCCAGTTCACGAGGTTCTCGACGAACGCCTTGAGATAGTCCGGACGGCGGTTGCGATAGTCGATGTAGTAGGAGTGCTCCCAGACGTCGCAGCCGAGGATCGGGGTGGCGCCGTGCACCAGCGGATTCTCGCCGTTCGGGGTCTTGGAGATCTCGAGCTTGCCGTTCTTGACCTGGAGCCAGCACCAGCCGGAGCCGAACTGGCCGACGCCGGCCGCCTGGAAGTCGGTCTTGAACTTCTCGAAGCCGCCGAGGTCCTCGTTGATCTTCTTCTCGAGCTTGCCGGGCAGCTTGGTGCCGCCGCCATTGGGCTTCATCCAGCTCCAGAAGTGGATGTGGTTGTAGTGCTGGCCGGCATTGTTGAACACCGCGGGGTTCTTGCCGAACGAGCCCTTGACGATCTCCTCAAGGGACTTGCCTTCCCATTCGGTGCCCTTGAGCGCGTTGTTGCCGTTGGTGACGTAGGCCTGATGATGCTTGTCGTGGTGGAATTCGAGCGTCTCCTTCGACATGAACTGGCCGAGGGCGTCATAGGCGTAAGGGAGAGGGGGCAGCGTAAAGGTCATGGGTTCTTGTCCGCAACTGGGTGGGGAACGTGTTCTAACGGTCATCCCTTATAGAAGGTTCCGCGGCCGTTAAATACCTCAGAATTTGCGAAAACGCGTGATGGGTGCCGCTTGGCTGGATTGCATAAAATCGTCGCAGCACGCGCTGGTCATCAGCCGTGCGGTTCGCCATAAAATATCGTTGCCTTTGAAGCGCTTATGACAGAACGAATGCGCCACGAAGCGGAGCTGCGAAGGACGAAGCCATGACCATCGAGATCGACATCTTGAACGGCGACGCCTCGTGGCCGATCGCCGAGCCGCTGCATCAGGCGGTCTGGGGACCGCATGTGGTCGCGGACAAGCCCTGGGCTCACGTCAAATGGGACAACGCCCATCTTCGCGTGCTGCTCGAGACGCCCGAGGACGGCCTCGTCTGCCACGTCGGCGTCTACTTTCGCACCGTCACCTGGAACGGGCAGAAGGTTCACGCCGGCGGCATCGGCGGCGTCTGCACGCGCGAGGACCGGCGCGGTCGCGGCTACGCCACCATGGCTATCGACGCGGCGGTGCACACCATGCGCGCCAACGAGGCGGTCCGCTTCGCGCTGCTGTTCTGCGAGCCGCACAATTTTGCGTTCTACGAATCCCGCAGCTGGCTGCCCTTCAAGGGCGAGGTCTATTGCGAGCAGCCGGAGGGGCGGATCCGCTTCGACTACATGGCGCCGTACGTCTTCAACATCGTCCGCGCGCCGACGCTGGGCACCATCGACCTATGCGGCTTGCCCTGGTGAGCCCTGCGTGACCGGAGGGCTGGTGCCAGAGAGCCACGCCCTGTAATATGTCGGTCATCATCCAATATTCCGCACCGTGGACATGACGATCGACGCCCCCATAGACGCCGCCCCGCCGCGTGCACCGGTCGCCTCCACCATCGCCAGCCTGCTGACGGCGCCGATCCTGCCGACGCTGCTGCGGCTCGCGATCCCCAACATGATCGCGATGGTCGGCAGCACGCTGGTCGCGATCGCCGAGACCTCCTATATCGGCCGGCTCGGCACCATCCCGCTCGCGGCGATCGCGCTGGTGTTCCCGTTCGCGATGCTGACGCAGATGATGAGCGCGGGCGCGATGGGCGGCGGCGTCTCATCCGCGATCAGCCGCGCGCTCGGCGCCGGGGATCGCGACCGCGCCGCGACGCTGGCGCTGCATGCCGCCATCATCGGCCTCTGCGGCGGGCTGTTCTTCACGGTAACGATGCTGGTCTTCGGCCGCTCGTTCTTCACGCTGCTCGGCGGCCGCGAGCGCGTGCTCGAGGAAGCCAGCGGTTATTCGCAGGTGCTGTTCTCCGGCGCGGTCGCGATCTGGCTCGTCAACACGCTGGCCTCGGTGATCCGCGGCACCGGCGACATGCGCCTGCCCTCGATGACACTGATCGGGGCAAGCGTGCTCCAGATCGCGCTCGGCGGCACGCTGGGGCTCGGCCTGTTCGGCGTGAAGCAATTCGGCATGCCGGGCGTCGCCGCCGGCCAGTTGATCGCATTCACCTGCGCCGCGGTCTTCTTCCTCTGGTATCTCTTGTCAGGCCGCAGCCGGCTGCCGCTGGATTTCCGCGCGTTTCATTTTGAGCGCGCGATGTTCCTGGACATCCTCAAGGTGGGCGCGGTCGCCTGCCTCTCGCCGCTGCAGACCGTGCTCACCATTCTGATCTTCACCAGGATCCTGGCGACGTTCGGCACCGAGATGCTGGCCGGTTACGGCATCGGCTCGCGGCTGGAATTTCTGCTGATCCCGATCACCTTCGCCTTCGGCATCGCCTCGGTGCCGATGGTCGGCATGGCGATCGGCGCCGGGCATGTGAAGCGCGCACGGCGCGTGGCCTGGACCGCAGCCGCGGCGTCCGCCCTCACCGTCGGCCTGATCGGACTCGTCATTGCGCTCGATCCCGCGTTGTGTGCCTCGCTCTTCACGGCCGACCCCGGCGTCACCGCCGCCGCGCACAGCTATTTCCACTGGGCCGGCCCGGCCTTCGCGTTCTTCGGCATGGGCGTGTCGCTGTACTTCTCCTCGCAGGGCGCCGCGCGCGTCGGCGGACCGGTGCTGGCCTCCACCGCGCGGCTTCTGATCGTCGCGATCGGCGGCGGCGTCCTCATAATGGCGCAAGCGCCGGCCTGGACCTTGTTCGCGCTGGTCGGCGGCGCGATGGTGGTGTTCGGACTGTCTACCGCGGCCTCCGTCGCTTTCGCGCGCTGGGGCAAATGAGCGCAGGCAAATAAGCGCGGGAATGTGATTCCATCCAGCGTTGCACTATCCTGCTGGGCTGCTATGGAGGCGCTCCACTTCGGGGCCCCTCCATGATTTCCAGATTCGCTACTCTCATCGTCCTTCTGGCTGCGCTGCTTGGCGCGACTGCCGCCCAGGCGCAGAGCGCCGACGGGACCTGGCTCACACAGGCCGGTGACGCCCGCGTCAAGATCAGCAAGTGCGGCGGCGGCCTCTGCGGCGTTATCATCTGGCTGCGCGAACCCATGGACACCGCGACCGGCCAGCCCGCCACCGACAGCAAGAATCCCAATCCCGCGCTGGCGAGACGGCCGATGATCGGCCTGCCGTTGTTCAGCGGCATGCAGCCGTCCGGCCCGAACAAATGGTCGGGCCAGATCTACAATGCCGACGACGGCAGCACCTATGCGAGCAGCGTCTCGGTCACGGGTGCAGACTCGCTGCGGGTCGAAGGCTGCGTCGGCGCGCTTTGCGGGGGCGAAACCTGGACGCGCGCGGGACGCTAGCGCTTCAAGCCATCATCGCCTTCAGCGCCGTCGCCGCCGAGGCGTAGCCGCCCCGCGCGCCGTCGATGAAGTGCACGTGGTCGCTGCGCAGCGCCGACGGCGTGAAGCAGGTCATCATCGCGGCGTCCTGCGGGTAGAGGCCGTAGCGCACGACGCCCTCGCGCGCGGCAGCCGCGAGACGATCGCTGAGGGTGCGTTCGAGCTCGGGTGTACAGTCGAGGATCATGCGCAGGCCGTCGTCATATTTCCTGAAGTCCGAGTTCTCGACCACCTGACGTTTGTAGAGGTTGGGCACGAAACCGCCGACCTTGATGTCGAAGCGCATGATCAGATAGGCGAACAGCGTGTAGGCCAGCACGCCGGCGCGGCGCGCGAGCAGCGGGCCGCCGCGCTTGGTGCGGGCTTCGTAGTCCAGCCCCTGCGGCGGCCATTTCAGCGGCGGCCCCTGTGGCGGCACCGGGCGGGCGCCGTCCGGGCTGCGTTCGACGAGGTGGATGATGTCCTCGATCACCTTGCGGAACGCCGGCGGGTCCGCGCCGCGTGCCGGCATCACCAGAACCGACAGGATCAGGCCGCGCGAGGCCGGAATCACCTCGAAGCGGCAGGACAGGCCGGACAGATCCGGCTGCGTGCCGGCCGGCGCCTCAGCGACGGCGAACTCGCCGCGCTTCATCGCGGCGTCGGCCCAGGCGAGCCCGCCGCCGGAGAACATCGCATAGGACAGGTTCGCCGACGGACCGAAGCGCGCGACGCGCACGTCGAGACCTTGCGCCCGGATCGCACTCACCGGCACCAGCGCAACACGCATCGTCAGATCGAGATCCTCCCGTACCCAGGTCGCGGTCGCAGCCAGCGCGTCCCGGGCGCGATCGAGATCGCCGGGCGCGACCGCAAAGCTCGCGCCGTCACCGCCGAACACGAAGGGGAATTCCCGTCCCTCAAGCGCATTGGTCACCGCCGCGATCACGGCAGCGCCGGCCATGTTGACCGCCTTGTAGCGCTGCGCCGCGATCGCCTTGGTGGAATCGACGATGTCGGCGACACCGATGCTCCAGTCATCCGGCAGCGACGCATAGAGCGCGGGGTCCATCAGGCTGGTGAAGCCGCGGAAGACGGGGATGCCGCCATAGAAGGATTCGCCTGATGTCATCGGATGATGCCGAATGGTTGGACGCGTCCAGGAGAAGTACGTGGCAGGACCGATCCGGGTTCGCCGGCTGGCGCCCCCTCGAAGTCCCGATCATTGGCCGAAATGGCGGCGGACAACAAGATCGCACCGCGCCGCAATGCCGCAGCTTGTCATTGATCAGCATCAAACAGCCGGCCGAAAATGACGTTTACGGTTGAGCCATCTGAAATGGTTGCGCGGGATGATCGGGGTGTCTGATTTTGGTAGCAAGGACTCCACCTCGCCGGTACGCCGACGCACGGGGCTGGACGCGATCAGTGCGGTGAAAATGCCGGAGCTGCTGACCGCCACTGTCGATGCCTGGGCGGAGGCCCATCAACTGTCGCGCTCGGATGCGATCTGCAAGCTGGTCGAGTTCGGCCTGAGGATCGCGCCTCCCACACCGGCATCGGGGTCCACGGTCGTCTCGGACGCGACCAGGCTCGAGGAGCTCGCGGTGCATGAGATCGAGGGACTGCTCGATCCCGCATTGCCGGAGGACGAACGCGAGCGTCGCATCCGCCGCCTCACCGAAGGGCCGCCGGAATTCTCACACGAACGGATTGACCTGCCTAAGCCTCGGACGTGAGCGACTAGTGCAGCTTCTCATCCTCACGGTTGCGCAAGGCGTCGTGAGACGCGTCATGGCAGCCGACCAAGCGCACGAATTGCTGCGGGTACATCTCGTGACCGTGATCGCCGGAATTCTGGTGCGTCATCGGCGGACAACGGACGTCGTCCGGCTTCGCGCGCGATTGCTCCGTCCGGCCCTGATTTGAAGCGGTCATGTTTCGCATGGTCATGCACTGCTCCCTGTCGATTGGGGCAGATCGATTGACGTAACCCAATCGATTGCGGGGGCATCTTACGACCAAATCCGGTCGAATGTCATTGCGCCGAATCAATGCAATTGTGGCGGTGAAGTTCCGCCTTACGCCGTGTTCCCGGCGTCGACCGTGAACACGGTGCCCGTGACGTTGCGGCCGCCATCGCCGAGCAGATATTCCACCATCCGTGCGACGTCTTCCGTCTCCGGCAGCCGGCGCAATGCACTTCGGCCCGCGATGCGTTTGCGTCCTTCGTCGGAGAGATTGTGAGTCAGCTCGGTGTCGATGAAACCAGGCGCAATCGCGTTCACGGTGATGCCGAGCTTGCCGACTTCACGTGCGAGCGAGCGGGTAAAGCCGGTGGCGGCCGCCTTGGTCGCGCCATAGACGGACAGGCCGTTATAGCCGGTCGTCGCGATGATCGAGGAGATGTTGATGATGCGGCCGGCACCATCGGCCATCATCTGCCGTGCGACATATTTGGTGAGAATGATCGGCGACAGCACGTTGAGCTGCACCAGCGCCTCGATCTCGGAATTGTGCATGGTCGCGAGCAGGCCTTCGGTGCCGAGGCCGGCATTGTTGACGAGGCCGTAGATCGGGCCGAATTCGTCGCGCACGAGCTTTGCGAAAGCGGGAATCGCGTCGATCACCGCGAGATCGCAGGCTCGGAAATGCAGACGGCCCTCGGACTCGCCAATGGCGGCCCTGAGCTCGTCGCTCTCGCGCCGCGCTGCGGCAATCACGTTGTAGCCGGTGCCAGCCAGACGCTTGCCGATCGCAAGGCCGATACCGCGGCTGCCGCCGGTGACGAGGACATTATGCATCGGTGCGCGCCAGTTTGCCGGCCGGGGTGACGTCGAGCGTCTCGACGAAGCGGATCACCGCCGGCACCTTGTGGGAAGCGAGCTGCGCGCGGCATTGATCCAGGATCTGGTCGCGAATCTCCTTCGCGCGCGCCTGGTCGGTGCCGTCGGCGAGGATCACGTCGGCGACCACGATGCCGCCGGTGATCGGACTCTTCCGCGACTTGGCCCGCGACATCCGGACGTCGGAATGGCGATTGATGACAGCCTCGATCTCCTCGGGGTGGACCTTCAGCCCACCGATATTGATGATGCCGCCGCGGCGGCCGACGAAATAATAGCGGTCGCCGCGCAGCTCGACAATATCGCCGCTGTCGACAAATCCGTCATCATCGGTGAGTGCGGCGGCGTCGCGGCCGATATAGGCATGTGCGGTGCGCATCGAGCGGATGCGCAGCGAGCCGTCCACGACCTTCATCTCGACGCCGTTGCGGTTGCCGAGATAGTCGGCCGGAAAGCCTTCGAGCCCGTCATTCACGGCGAAGCCGACACCGGCCTCGGTCGAGGCGTAGGCATGGCCGACCGAGGAATTCGGGAATGCCGCCTTCAGGCCGTCGAGCACCGCCTGGTCGGCGATCTCGCCGGAGAGACGGACGTAAGCCGGCGCGAATTGCGCGGCCGAGCCGCTCATCAGAAGCTTGCGCCAGTGCGAGGGCGTGCCGGAGATGTGGGAGACCGCGCGCGCGTTCAGCCGCGCGACGTGATCGGCGAGGGCCTCATGCGGATCCGACAGCACCATGGAGCCGCCGGAGAGGATGGCGCGGAGGAAGATCTGGAGGCCGCCATAGCGGCGAATGTCGTAGAACGTCGCCCACACCGGCGCCGGTCCGCGCGCGGGGCCTTCGGCGACGATCGCGCCGGTCAGCGCTTCCAGCGTATGGCCGGCGATCTTCGGCACGCCTGACGTGCCCGAGGTCAGCATCAGCCATTCGGTGACGCGCTCGGTCTGCGCGGGCGCGGTGGCTTGAAGCGGCAATTGTGCGGTGACGACCAGCGGCACGCCGGTCTCAGCCCAGCGATCGGGCTCGTCGGTGACGACGGCATCGATCCCGGCATCCGCGATCAGCGCGTCCAGATACGCCGGATTGAGATCGGGCGGACACAGCAGCATGCGGCGGGCGATGCCGTCGAGCTCGATCATGGCAAGGCCCGACCGGAGCTGGTCGGACAATTTGAGCAGCACCGCGCGGCCGGACAGCTCGCGCAGGCGGCCGCCCAGGACCGTCTGCGACAGGATGTCGGTCAGCGACACGACATCGTGCGCATCCGACAGCGTACGGCCCTTCAGCTCCGCGCCGAGATGATCGCGAAGCGCAAAGATCTCACGCGGGGACATTTTCGTAGGCCCGCACGAAATCGCCGACCGTGGCGGGGAACGCTGCGTCCTCGGAAATGGTGAACGGATCGACACCGGTCTCGTCCTCGAGCCGAGCGACAAGGATCGCGAAGGCGAGCGAGTCGAAACCCGTCTCGTGCAGGGACAGATCATCCGAGAGCGCGGGAAGCGCGACGTGCTGTTCCTTGGCGATCTGCTGGATCGCTTCAATGACCTTGGACCTTACCGACATGGCTGGCTTGCCTCTTGCTTTGTTGATCGATCGTATGTCTTGCGGCGGCTCTTGATGACCGCCTCCCCATGGCCGTCTGCTTACCCGACAGAAGTAAATGGCTTCTTGGACAATTCAGATAAAATTGGACCTATCTGGCGGATTTTGCCGTGAGTTCAAAGTGAGGTGAGCACTACTCTCTCATTCCCTCCCCCCTTGTGGGGGAGGGGCAGGGAGGGGGGCCACACGGGGACTCCCTCCATCGCTTCCAGGCAGCTTGCGAACTCTCAGACACCTTTTGCTGGGCTACCCCCTCCCTAACCCTCCCCCACAAGGGGGGGAGGGAACGCAGGGAGTTCGTGGCGGCGATTCTCGTTTATCCGTTTAGAACCTGATCGCACCGTCGACGATTTGCGCATAAGCCTCGGAAGTCAGTGCGACATAGTCGCCGGATTTCGGCTCCGCCATGAACAGCGGCTCGGAGATCGCGCCGGGGTCGAATCCCTCGCGCGCGAGCTCGCCCTTCTTCTGCTTGAACGTCTCGGTCGCATCGAGCTCGCGCGAGATGCGGATGAAGACCGGGCGGGCGTAGGCCGGCAGGCGCTGTGCGAGATGCGCGGGCAATGCCGCGACGTCAAATCCCTCGTTCACGACGATTGCGCTCATGCCGGCGCGGCCGTCGGTGCCAGGGATGCTGACGCCGTAAGTGGTGGCGTCGATGACGCCGGTAAAATCGCGCACGGCGTCGTTGACCTCCGAGGTCGCGACGTTCTCGCCCTTCCAGCGAAAGGTGTCGCCGATGCGATCGACGAAATGGAAGAAGCCCTTGTCGTCGAGCCGCATCAGATCGCCGGTGCGGAACCAGGCATCGCCCCTGGCGAAGACGTCACGCAGGATCTTCTTCTCGGTCTCCCCGGCGTCCGTGTAGCCCTCGAAGCGGCCGCCGCCCTGGTCCGCCGTGCCGATGCGGCCGATGGCCTCGCCCGCCTCGCCGCGGGCGGAGGCGATGCAAAGACCCTCTTCATTGCGCAACGGCGCGCCGCTGTCAGGGTCGAGCTTGACGAGGCTCGCGGGGAAACGATGCGCGAGCAGCGGCGGGATGCGGCCGATCGCGCCGGGCTGGCCCTCGACGTTGAACAGCGAGAAATTGCCTTCGGTCGCCGCATAGAATTCGAGGATGCGAGGAATGGCGAAGCGGGTCTGAAAGTCCTCCCAGATGTCGCCGCGCAGGCCGTTGCCGCAGACGAGCCGCAGCCGATGGCGGTTCTCGTATTCCGACGGCGGCGCCTTGAGCAGATAGCGGCAGAGCTCGCCGATATACTGGAACAGCGTGCAGTCGTGCCGCACGATGTCGGACCAGAAATTCGACGCCGAGAACTTGTCCGCGATCACCACCGAGCCGCCGGCGGCCAGCATGCTGCACGGCGCGACGATGCCGCCGACCGAGTGGAACAGCGGCAGACAATCGTAGAGCCGGTCCTGTGGGCCGGCGCCGGTGAGGCCGGCGAACCAAAAGCCCCAATTGAGGATGCGGCGATGGCTGATGCTGGCGGCCTTGGGCAGGCCTGTCGTGCCGGACGTGTAGATCAGCAGCGCGCGATCATCGATGGTGACGTCGCCGTGCTCTCCGGGACAAAGCGGGCCGTCGTCGAGCGCGGCAAGCGCGACGTCGATGGCCCGCTCGCTGCGGGCATCGCCATGGGTCCAGACCTCGGCCTCGGTCTTCAGATGTGGCTTCGCACTCTCCAGCGTCTCCACCAGGTCGTGCGCGACGATGATGTGCAGGGGCCTCGCGACATCGAGGCAATGCGCGAGCGATTGCCCGACAAGCTTTGTATTGATCAGTGCGACCACACCGCCGATCCGGCTGATGCCGAGCCAGGCGGCAACGTAGTCGAGGCCGTTCGGCATGATCAGGCCGACAGTTTCGCCCTTGCTCACACCGACCGAGCGCGCCCAGCGCGCATAGCGGTTGATGCGTTTCGACAAACCTTCGTAGTCGAGCGCTGCGTCATCCGTGATCAGCGCGACGCGGTCGGGCTGACGCTGCGCCCAATCGTCGACGACGTCGGCAAACAGCCGGCCCGGCAGCGTCTCGATCCGCGCGGTCAGCTCGATCGCCTTCAGCCAGATCTTTGACGCCGATGGCGCGCGCGCGGCCTTCGGTTGCTCGATGACGCCGGTGGTCATGCCGTTCATACTTTCGGAACGTGTCTGCTGGTTCCCCAAGCTTAGCCCGCGCGCCCTGCCCAGGTGTTAAGAGACAAGGTAAAAGCCGGTTAGTGCGCGATTAACTCTAGTCATCCTTTACCAAGCCGGTGGGATCGGCGTGCGCCGCAGCGCAATTCTTGCGATACCAAGACGAGTCATTTGGGCGCGCTGCGCGTGTCCTCGCCTCGGCTGCGGGGACAGGGGAATTGGAGACGACCATGATCACCAAGCGACATTTCCTCCACACCGCCGCCTGTGCCGTCGCTGCGCTAGTAGCGCCGCGCGCCTTTGCGATCGGCAACCCCTCCTATCCATCGCGCAGCGTGAAATGGGTGGTGCCTTATGCCCCGGGCGGCGCCACCGACGTGCTGTCGCGGCTGCTCTGCCAGCGCCTGTCCGACCGGCTCGGCCAGACCTTCGTCGTCGAGAACAAGCCGGGCGCCGGCAGCAATATCGGGACGCAGGCGGTCATCACGTCCGCCCCTGACGGCTACACGCTGCTGCTGACCTCGACCGCGAACGCGATCAACGCCTCGTTCGATCCTTCGCTGCCGTATGATTTCGCCAAGAGCATCGCGCCGATCGCGGGTGTCGCGCGGATTCCGCTGGTGCTGGTCGTCAACAACGACCTGCCGGTGAAGACCGTCGCCGACTTCATCGCCTACGCCAAGGCCAATCCCGGCCAGATGTCGATCGCTTCCTCCGGCATCGGCACCTCGCTGCATCTGTCCGGCGAGCTGTTCAAGTCGCTGGCCGGCGTGCGGTTCACCCACGTCCCCTATCGCGGCTCGGCGCCGGGCCTGACCGACGTGATGAGCGGCCAGATCCAGGGCATGTTCGACAACGTCACCTCGTCCTTCGAGCTGGTGCGCGCCGGAAAGCTGCGCGCGCTCGGCGTCACCACGCGCGAGCGTTCGGAGATCCTGCCGGACGTGCCGCCGATCGCGGAGACGCTGCCCGGCTACGAGACGAGCTCATTCTACGGCGTCGGCGCCCCGCACGACACGCCGCGCGAGATCGTCGATCTTCTCAATCGCGAGATCGACACCGCGCTCTCCGACGCCGAGATCAAGGTCCGCATCGCCGAACTCGGCGCGATCCCGCTGCACGGCAATGCCGGCGAGTTCGGCGGCATGCTGACGGCGGAGACCGAGCGCTGGCGCAAGGTGGTCGAGCTGTCGGGGATCAAGAAGGAATAGCGTTTCCCGAGGTGCAAGCCACGCCTCCGCAGCGGCGTCAGTCTGCCGTGAATTCGAGGTTGAACCGGATTGGATTGACGGGAGTGGTGACGAACTTAACGCTTTTGCCGCTCAACCCGGCGAACGGACCCGAACCGAATTTGACGATCCCCTTGCCCGAGGACTCGACGCCAATGGGCTTGCCGTCCTTCATGACCGCCTGAGCGGAGCCTTCGATCAGTTGCGTGACGAGACGTCCACCGGGAATCCGGTGCACGCCACCACCGAATACGATGATCGCTTTTGGGCCGTCCCATTCCACCGCATTGGAGGCGGAATAGACCGCGCCTTTCAGCAGGCCATCGACACCGACGCAGACGTAGTCCTGAGTCACCAAATTGTGGTCGGGGCGGTCGCCGATCGGCTCCTGGCTATAGAAACCGGCGGTGCTGCATTCGTAACGCGCGATCATGTCCGCGCGGGCCGGCTGGGAAACGGCGATCAAACCAAAGGCCGCGCCGATGAGCGTGATAACGGTGCGCTTGTTCATGCAGATGTCCTCGCCTCAAGCGCCCGATCTAACAGGCCGGCGTGATGCCGGGCTCCTGATGCCGAGCTTCGAGACAAGGGTGACGAGGATTGCAATTCCGCGCGTTGATCTGGGTCAACCGCAGGAGGCGCTGGCGACTGGTGAAAGCACAGGGATTGGTGGCCGCGTAGTCAGCGCTAGCCGCTTCGCCTGTGACGCTGGCGCGGCGACGGCACGCTGACCGGATAATACGGATTGAGATCGCAGGTCGCGGCGCGGCCCGCCGCCGTGGCGCGACACTGCGGCAGCGAGGTGAAGGAGCAGTCATACCACTCCCCGCCGCCGCCGCTCGAGCCGGAATAGACGTGCATGCAGACGGGATAGCGGGGATCGAAGGTTTGCGCATGCGACGGCGCGGCCGCGACCACCGCACCGATGCTTACGATCAGGCCGAACGAGAAACGCATGAGCAGTGCTCCAGCGTGCCGCATCGCGGATCGCTATTGTTGCACCTTCTTGTGACGCCGGCGCGGCGGCGGCGGAGGCTCGTCAAAAGCGTAATAGGGATTGAGGTCGCAGCTCGCGGAGCGGCCCGACGCCGTGGCGCGGCACTGCGGCAGCGAGGTGAAGGAGCAGTCGTAATAGTCGCCGCCGCCGCCCCAACCGCCGGGCGTGTAGACGTGCATGCACACCGGATAGCGCGGGTCATAGGTCTGGGCGCGCGCATCTGCCGCAGCAAACAGCGTGACAATCGCGGTGAGGGTCAGGATCGGCAAACGCATGGAGACATCCTCGAATCGGTAGCGTCGGCGGATCGGGTGCCGACGGCCTGATATGGCATAACACCACGCCGGAGGCGACTGTTCCGAAGTACAGATGACGGCAAGGTGAGGCGGTGCGCCGCGGCGCTATCCGCCGAGCCCCTGCAACACGAGCCGGTTCAACCTCGCCGCAAACGCCGCCGGGTCCTCCGGCAACTCGCCGTCCAGGATCTGCGCCTGCTCGAGCAGGAGCAGGCTGAGATCGTCGACGGCCTTGGAGCCGGCCTGAGCCTTGGTGATCGCCCCCACCATCGGATGGCGCAGATTGATCTCGAGGACCGGCTTGGCGCGCATGCCGCGGTTCTGCTGCGACAGGATTCGCTCGAGCTCGCGGCTCGGCCCCTGGCTGTCGGCAACGAGGCAGGAGGCCGAGCTGGTGAGGCGCGTGGACGCCTTGACGTCGCTGACGCGCTCGCCGAGGGCGGCCTTGATCACCGCGATGGTGGCGGCCTCGTCCGCCTCCGGCTCGTCCTTCTTCGCCTCGTCCGTCGCGTCGACGCGCGGGATCAGGTCGAGATTGAGATCGCCCAGGCTCAGCGACTTCAGCGGCTTGCCCTCGAACTCCGTCGGCATCGAGGTCCAGAAGGCATCGACCGGATCGGACAGCAGCAGCACCTCGATGCCGCGCGCGGTCGCCGCCTCGAGCCGCGGGTTGGACTTCAGCCGTTCGATGCTGTCACCGACGAGATAATAGATCTCGGTCTGGTTCGGCTTGAAATCGGCGACAACCTGCTTCAGCGACCGCTTCTCGCCCGTCGTGGTGGTGAAGCGCGACAGCGCCAGCAGCTTTTCGCGACGCTCGAAATCCTCGTAGATGCCCTCTTTCAGCACCGCGCCGAAAGCATCCCAGATCTTCGCGAAGTTCTCCGCGTCCTTCTCGGCGAGGCCCTCGAGCTCGGACACGACACGGGTCGCCACGGCCTTGCGGATCTGCACGAGCTGCGGATTGTTCTGGAGCATCTCGCGCGAGATGTTGAGCGGAAGATCCTCGCTGTCGACGACGCCGCGGATGAAGCGCAGATAGCCCGGGAGCAGATCGGCATCATCGGTGATGAAGACGCGGCGGACATAGAGCTTGACGCGCCCCTTGCGCGAGGGCTCGAACAGGTCGAACGGCTTGGTCGACGGCGCAAACAGCAGCACAGCGTAGGAGTAGCGGCCCTCGGCGCGGTAGTGCAGCGTCATCGCAGGGTCGTCGAAGGCGGAGGCGATCTGCTGATAGGCCTTCTTGTAGTCCTCGGCTGAAAGCTCCGATTTCGATCGCTGCCACAGCGCGCTCGCCGAGTTGATCTGGCGCGGCTCGCCCTCTTCCGGCACCAGCTCGATGGGAAACAGGATGTTGTCGGAATAGGCACCGACGATGCGCTCGATCTCGTAGGTCTCGAGATATTTCTTGGCGTCGTCCTTCAGGTGCAGGACGATCTCGGTGCCGCATGTCACGCGCGCCGCGTCTTCCTCGCTGGCCCGCGCGATCTCGAAGCCGGAGCCGCCGGAGGACGTCCAGCTCCAGACGTCGCTCTCGCCGGCGCGGCGGCTGACGACGACGATCTTGTCGGCGACCATGAAGGCGGAATAGAAGCCGACGCCGAACTGGCCGATCAGGCCGAGGCCGTCCTTGGCCTCCTTCAGCTTCGAGACGAACGCCTTGGTGCCAGAGCGGGCGATGGTGCCGAGATGGTCGATCAGCTCCTGCCGCTCCATGCCGATGCCGTTATCGGCGATCGTGAGCGTTCCGGCCGTCTTGTTCGGGATGATGCGGATCTTGAGCGCGTCGCCCTCGCCCAGCAGCGCGGGACTTTCGATCGCCTCGTAGCGGAGCTTGTCACAGGCATCCGAGGCGTTGGAGACGAGCTCGCGCAGGAAGATGTCGGTCTCCGAATAGACGGAGTGCACCATGAGGTGCAGCAGCTCGGAAACCTCGGCCTGGAAGGGCTGCGTATGCACAGCTGTATCTGACGTCGTCATGCGTTTACCCGGTCAATCAAAAGGGGAAAACCGGGATATAACGCGATGGGACGGCGGATCAAGAGGACGTGAGCAGCCGTCCCTGCCCGCGGCAGAGGCAGCCTGTCCCTTGACCTGTCCCTTGGCCTGGGGCGATCAGGTCACGCAGCGGCCCGGCTGGAGCAGCTTGGCGACCTCGGTCAGGGAGCTGACCATCGGCTCGCAGGCGATGGTCGGCTTGTTGCGGCCCTGCTTCTGATTCTGGTTCTGGAGCGTCACCGGCGGCTTTGCATTGCCGGTCTCGATCACCGCGGGGACCCGCAGCAGCACCGAGGTATCGGCAAGGTCGTTCAGCCGCATCGACACGGTGCGGGTGGGAACCGCCGCCGACTTGATCTCGGCGAGCCGGTCGGCCTTGCCGGTCCGATTGACGTCGTGGCCGGGCTTGTCGGCGACCGCCTGCCAGCGGTCGGCCAGATCATGGCCGGAGGCCAGTTGCACCTGCGCCGCGCCGAGCATCGCGGCAATCGCGGCGGCGCCCAAAAATACCTTTTGAATCTGTGACATGGCTGTCGACCCCTCGCCCCATGGCGATCGCGGGAACAACGCAGCCGGAGGAGCGGGGGTTCTCGGCAGTCACGATCACTTAACCGTGTGCGAAAAAGGTCGCGCCGCGAAAAATATTTCGGGAGCCCTGGAACGACTTCCGCGCCTGGGAGTCGTATCAACAGCCGGCTATTCCCCCCTGCCCCATAAGCCGGCGACGTAGGGCGCGACTGTGGTGATGCCAGTCGCGCCTTACTTTTTTTCTTTTCTTATTGGGCGAGAGAATTTTGGCACCCTCTCGGCCGCCTCTGCCCCATGGCAGAAGCTCTTTCCAAGCCGAATTTTCCTCGTCCCTGAAGTCCGCGACGCGCGGTAGAGGTTTCCGGCCCGATCATCGCCTTGAGATTACTGCAGTTCGCGGCGGGCAAGGGGGCCTTCAATAGGCTCGACGTATTTGCCGAATTCGGGATCAACCTTCGCCGCGGCCGGCAGCTCGAGCGGATTGCGAGCGCGAAGGCGCGGAGAAAAGAGCAGGTCGGATTTCGGAAACGCCCGCTAGATCAGCCGTAGCGGCTGAAAAATTGCGACTTGGACCCACTATCATTTTGACCCCCTGCCTCCGCGTGGGCATGATGGAAACGAGAACAGCGCGTTCGGCACTTCTCTGATCCGCCACCAGCGACAGTGGGTTGGAATATTGCCATGGAGCAGGAGCGGCCGGTTCGTCTTGAACGCAGGCTATCAGCGATAATGGCCGCTGACGTGGCGGGCTATTCGCGGCTAATGCACCATGACGAAGAAGCAACCCACTCCAAATTGACAAGTCTCCTTGCCGAAGGGGTCGCGCCTGCCATCTCCGAACACGGAGGCCGGATCGTGAAGAACACCGGCGATGGGTTCTTGGCAGAGTTTCCAAGCGCGGTCGAAGCGGTTCGCGCCGCAGTGCAGTTTCAGACTCGCATCAGGGAGCTTACCGCCGCCGATGCGGAAGAACGACGAATTGCCTTTCGCGTCGGCATCAATGTAGGCGATGTGATTGTCGAACCGCATGATGTTTTTGGTGACGGCGTCAATATCGCGGCACGGCTAGAGAGTATCGCTGACCCCGGCGGAATCTGCATTTCCTCGTCTGCCTACGATCACATCAGGGGCAAGGTCGGCATTGAGTTTGCAAATTGTGGAGAGCAGACTTTCAAGAATATTGATCTTCCGATCCAAACCTATGCCGCCCTCCTAGATGGCCTCTACCCCCAAAGACCCGTTGGCGCGAAGGTGCCCCGCTCACCGCCCCGCCTCTCCATTGTCGTGCTGCCTTTCGCCAATCTTAGCGGCGACCCCTTGCAGGATTATTTCGTCGATGGCGTGACCGAGAGCCTGACCACCGACCTGTCGCGCATCAGTGGATCGCTCGTGATCGGCCGCCACACTGCATATACCTACAAAGGCAAGCCGATCGACCTGAAGCAGATTGGCCGCGACCTTGACGTTCGCTACGTGCTCGAAGGGTCCGTACAGCGCAGCGGAGACCGCTTTCGAGTGAATGTCCAACTGGTCGACACTGAAACAGGAAGCCACCTCTGGGCGGACCGCTTTGACAAACCCCTAGCCGATCTCTTCGAGATGCAGGACGAAATTGTGTCGAGATTGGCCAACGCGCTTAATGCCCAACTTATCGCTGCGGAGGCACGGCGGGCGGAACGCTCATTGCAACCGAGCGCGTTGGACTTTTATTTCCAAGGAATGGCCCTTTGGAACAAGAGTTGGACTTCTCCTCACCTGAGGCAGGCTCGAAGCTTCTTTGAGCGGGCCTTGGGACTTGAGCCGGATAACGTTGAGGCATTGGTAGGGATCGCGCTGGTCGATGCGGCAATGGCTAGCGTTGTTTTCGCTGATGACCCTTGCCGATATTTCGCGGCGTCAGAGGCGGCTTCAATGAAAGCGCTTTCGTTAGACCCGCAACACGCTCTCGCTCACATGGCTTTAGGCGTCGTGCAAGTATGTACGCAGCGCGCGGAGAAAGGAGTTGCCGAATGCGAGCGCGCACTGGCTCTGAACCGAAATTTGGCGGAGGCTCATGCTCTCTTTGGCGTCGCAAAAATGCTTCTCGGTCACCCAGAAGAAATGGAGGGATACGTACGAGATGCATTGCGCCTGTCTCCACGTGACGACGGCGCACATCGGTGGCTGTGCTGCGTTGGCTTAGCCAAATTATGCCTCGGAGCCGAGGGCGAGGCGATTGAGTGGTTACGGCGAAGCATAAAGGCCAACCCAAACTACCCCGTTGCCCATTTTGTATCAGCAGCGGTTCTAGCCCTCATCGGAAAGATGGATGATGCGGTGGCAGCCAAGCGAGACGGACTTGCACTGGATCCCGCTTTCGCCATTCGTCGCCTGAAGAATGTTTGGCTTTCGGACGATCCTACATTCCGCGCAGGAAGCAGGCGCCTCGTAAAGGGCCTGCACATGGCTGGAGTTCCGGAATAGTTGTGATGCCAGTCGCGCCTCTCGAGCAGCCGAGGCCGCCGCGATCAGGGCGGGCCGAAAGGCCATACCAAGCAGATCAAGCTGGCATCAGCGGGTGCGTATCCTGAGCCTCTACACGATCATGAAATTCGATGCGTGCAATTGGCTGATCGCGGTATCAACGAAGTCAATGGACCCTGCGTTAGAACCGCTCCCCAGCGCGAGCAGGGTCCCGCCGTGTCCATCGCTCCTAAGCGCGCTCATGATGTCGGCGACGGAGTGATAATCGCCCACACCGTTCGCAAGAGCGACGATTCCGAGCGTGTCATTGCCAAATCCGGAGATCGTATCGACCTGGCTGCTGGAATTGACGGAGACGGTCAGACCCGTGCCGTGATCGATGATGTCGACATGGGCCGGGCCATTGATGATCGCCTGATTGCCAAACCCGGCAAAGTTAAACTGGTCTGACCCGCCATTGACCGTAATGACGTCCTGGCCAATTTGGTTTGTCACATTTGCCTGGGACCCGTTGAGCACCACGTGATTGGCAGCTCCGCCAAGCATGATTGTATCGTGGCCCGCGCCAGCAACGACGTTGTCCGATCCGCTGCCGGCTATGATCGTGTTCGTTCCCGAGCCGACGGTGATCTGGTTTCCCATCCCGCCGAGATTCACGGTATTGTTGCCGTCACCGAGAGTAACGCTGTTGGCGCCATCTCCACCCGCAACGACATCATTGCCATTCCCCAGCATGACCGTGTTGCCATATCCAGAGAGCGTCACCCGGTCGTTGCCGTTGCCGGCGGTCGTTTGGCTTGCACCGTCACCGGGATGGACAATATCGTTGCCGTTACCCAGCGTGATGACGTTCCCGTATCCGCTGGCGTCGATGGTGTCATTGCCGTTACCGAGCGCAATCGTCGTGGCGCCTGTCGATCCCGTCACCGTAACATTGCCGTTGCCGCCGGTGACGTGGTTGACGATCCCCTGCAGATAGACGGCGCTGTCGCCGCTCGGCACATCAACCGTACCGTATAATCCGGCGTAGATCGTGTCGCTGCCGCCATTGCCGTGGATGGTATTGAACATGCCATAGGCGTGGATGATGTCGTTGCCCGTCGTACCCTGAATGATCGCATAACCGGAGGCCGGGCCGTCGATCGTCGTGGTACCGGCTTGATGCGTGTCCGTGACAGAGGTGTTGGTGTCGCTGACGGTCAAGCCGACGCTGCTTGTGTCGCTCAGAGTGAACGTGGTCGTTACGCTGCCATCTCCGTGCGGCGAGGCTACAAACGTGAGGGCGTGCAACTCGGCGGTCAGGTTGGCAGCGCTGGTTGCCGCCAGCTCGTAGGTTCCGTTTCCAAGCGAGATCAGTCCTGACCCGGACAGGATGCCAGCCGCACCTGCGAGCGTGATGATCAGGCTGTCCGTTGCCGCTGCGTTTGGATCCGTGATCGTTACGGTCGCGAATGGATTGATAGCAGCTTGGTTGCTGGTCGCTTGTCCCGATACGGCTCCAGCGATGGCCGGCAAGGCCGCGGCTGTCAGCAGAATGCCGCCGGAGCTGTCTTTCGCGATGCCGAAGCGCGTGACCGAAGTATCCGCCAGTGTAAAGGTCTCGCTGGCCGCACCGTTGCTGACCGTGAGCTTCGAGCCGGATACAGTCACCGTTGCGCCGCTCGTATAGGACAGCCCGGACAGGTCGATCTGGTCACCGAGCGCGATGCCCTTGATCTGGCTTGCAAAGGCCGATGAGCCCGAAACCAGCTTCTGCTCGATCTTGAGCGTGCCTTGGCCAGAGAAGGTGATCGTGTCATCGGAAATCGCGCCGGCCTTGAGATCAAGCGTGCCGCCGGCGATCGTGGTCGCGCCGGCAATGCCACCGGCTTCGACGAGTTCTGTGGCTCCACGAAGAACCGTCGAAGCGTTCGCGGTGCCCTGATCGAGCACATCAAGCGTGCCGCCGTTCAGGATAGTGGAGGTGACGATGCCGCCGTCCGAGACAGAGACGCTTCCTGAGTTGAGGACTGTCCCGCTCGCCGCGCTGGCGTCGACCGCCGGTGCACTCGGGTCGTTCGTAGGGTCTGCAACGGATCCCGAAACCGTCATCACGCCACCATTGATGGTGGCTTTCTTGGCGATCCCCGCCCCGAACAGGTGCAATTGGCCGCCGCTGCCGACAACGGCAAAATCGACTTCGCTTCTGAAGACGATGCCGTACGGGCCTCCGGGAGGATAATAGATCGTCTCTCCCGAAGCGTTGATGACACCACCCGAGTTGACGACAGTGCCGCTGGCAAAGCCCCCATTGGTGAGATTCTGGACACCCCCGGCATTGACGGTGGTTGACGTCACGATGCCGGTATCGACGTCCTGCTCGGCGCCATTGTTGACAGTGGTGTGATCGGCCCGCCCTGGACCCGGCGCATCGTGCAGGTAAATGCCGGCGACACGTTGGATACCGCCCGTGTTGATCGTGGTGTAGCTCGCGGTGGATGCAAGCCCGACATTCTGCTCGCCGCCATTGATGACCGTGTTGCTGGCGGTGGCCCCTAAGTCGTAGTTGCCCAGGATCTGCTTACCGCCCGCTGATATCGTCGTGTTCGTGGCCGTACCGAACACCTTGAACAAGATGCCGTCCGATACGGTGAAGCCGTTTTCCGTGTAGCCATAGTCGGCAACAAACGTTGCGCCACTCTGGAAGGTCGTGATGGACAGCGTCGCGCCAGCTTCAGCGATGAGCGTTGCGCCCGCGGAAATGACGCTGTTACTGAGCACACCACCGTCCAGGACGGCCAGCGTCACGCTCTTCGGGACAGTGAATCCGTTTTCAATCGTGCCGTTGCCGATCTGCAATGTGCTGCCGGCGTTGAAGACCGTGCCCGAAAAATCGGCGTTACCAAGCACGACAAGCCCGCCGTACTGATTGACGGTCGTGTTGATCGCCGTCGCGCCCGCGGACAGCACCATCGTTCCGTAATTGATCGTCGTGCCCGTTGCCGTGCCACCTGCATCGACATTCAGCGTGCCGAAGTTCTGGAGTATCGTGCCCGACACCAACGCTCCGTCCGACACCGTCAATGTTCCAAAACCTTCAACGATGGTGCCGGTCGCCATGCTGGCGTCGACGGCCGGCTGGCCGGGGACATTGGCGAACGGATCCGGGATCGATCCCGAGACAGTCATGACGCCGCCGTTGACGATGGCGTTCACTGCGGTCCCGCCGCCAGTGACGTCGAGCTCGCCCTGGTAGTTGATGGTTGCAACGGTCGCCACGCTTCGGATCACCGGCTCCGGGTACACGGGCGCCGTTTCCACAGTTTCACCCGAAACCCTGAGAACACCGCCAGAATTGACGATGGTGCCGCTGGCGCTGCCGCCATTCGTCACGTTCTGAACGCCACCGGAATTGACGGTCGTCGTCGTTGCGATGCCCGTGTCGACGTCCTGCTCGCCGCCGCCATTGATCGTGGTGTGATCGACCTCGCCCGGGGTTGGACCTTCATGGATATATTCGCCCGTGACACGCTGGACGCCGCCCGCGTTGATGGTCGTGTAGCTGGCGACGCCGTCAAAGACGACGTCCTGTTCTCCGCCGTTGATGACAGTGTGGGTTGCCGTGCTCGTTGCGAAGGATCCGCCGACCGTCTGCAAGGCGCCGGCCAGGATCGTCGTGCTATCGACGGAGATGCCGCCACTGACATCCATCGTGTCGCCGTCATGGAGCGTCATGCCACTGGCGGGAGGAATAACCGTCATACGAATGCTCCGCGTTCGGTGCTTGGAAAATCAAACGAGCAAAGCAAAATCATGCGACGACCATTCAACCTAAAACTGCGCTAGCTGAGAATGCCTGTCAAGCAGACCCTATTTTTCAATGAAGATTTTGAACGGCGTCTTGCGCGTTCTCTGCTGACAATGCCGTGACGTGCGCGCGCGCGAGTATTGCCGGATGAATTTATCAGCAGCGTAACGAAAATTACGGCGACCACGCGCATTCAAGATTTGCGCGAGGCATCCGCGTGAGAAGCCGATCATAGCGCATCGAAAGTTCCGTTATCGTTCCGCGCTACGCTGGCCACTCTCGGAGCCTCTACGCAGCGGCAACAGGCTATCATCGCGATGCGTGGCGGCATCTGCCGCAATGTTTCCCTCGCACCGGCTCTGCCGCAACGATGATCGGCAACCCAAGCTTCCTGGAGAGCTCATCGGCAACGATGCGCAACAAGATATCGACGGGAGCCGCCCGGCACAAAGCCAGTCGCGCTTACTCTGGTCCGGGGCTTACTTCGCCTTCCCCGCCAGCCACTCCCGCCCCTCGCCGTAGAGCTTCTCGACCTCGGCACCGGTGAGGCCCGGCATGTCGCGCTTCACCTTGTAGCCGATCAGCTCCTGCATGTAGGCGAGATGGCGGTAGCCTTCGGGCAGCGCGGCGAGCGCTTGCTGGTCGAGGCGGAGCGTCGCGGCGGGATCGACCGGGTCGATCCGGTCCTTCTCGTAGATCGGCTGGCGGCGGACGATGCCCCATTTTCCCTGCCGCTTCTCCAGGAAATCGTAGAAGCGCCCGGTGCAGACGACGTCGCAGAGCACGTCGTGCACCAAAGCGCGCTGCGAGATGGTCATCTTGGTCTGCGCAATGGCGTGCTCGCCGGACAGATCGATGCTGGTGCCGCCGAGGAAATGCAGGATGCACACGCCCTTTGCGAACCCCTCCTGGCTGACGCGGATGAAATCCCGCGCCGGCCCCTGAAACCAGGTGGCGGACATCCAGCCTTCCTCGTGCCAGACGGTCGCAAACCGCTCCCAGTCGCCGGCATCCCGCCAGACCGCCCAGTTTTCGACGAGGTCGCGGATGGCGAGACGATCGAGGAGTTGCGGGTCCATGGTACGTCTCTCCGGGCGGCTTGAGGCTGCGATGGATGTCATCGGCCCGACGTATCAACGGGGCAATTGGGTTGCCGTCAAGCGCCCGATGCTTCACCACCGTTCGAATTGCCCACAGCGAGAGAAACGCGATACGAGCAACGAGCCTTGCGATCAACCTGGCCGCGACTAATATCCGCACCGATGCAGATGAAATTCCCTTTATTGGCCGCGTTTCTCGGATTACTCGCGGTTTCCCCCACACACGCGCAAACAGATTTGCAGACCGAACGCGCGACGGCCTGGAAGGCAAGACTGTCGGCGCACATAGCCGGCTACCGTCAATTTCCGGCTGAAGCACTGGGGCAAACCGGCGAGGCCAGGGTCACATTCGTCATCGACCGGTCCGGCAGGTTGATCTCACAGGCTCTGGCCGTAAGCACCGGCTCTCGGCCACTCGACGTTGCCGCGCTGCAGATCGTCGCTCGTGCCCAACCGTTTCCGGCGCCGCCTTCGGAGCTCAAGGATGAGTCACTCACGTTGACAGTGCCGATTGTCTTCAATGGCCGTCAATTCCAGCTGCAACCTTCCGGGCTAGTGCTGAGCAGGCCCGGTCCTGTGCTCACGGAGGAGGATGCCATGGCCGCCTGGCGGAAGGTGGCCACCGAACATGTCTGGCGTCACAGGGTGTTTCCTTCGGAGGCGATGGGTCAGATAGGCAATGCTGGCGTCACATTCGTGATCGACCGCTCGGGCAAATTGATCTCGCACGCTTTGGTGGAAAGCACAGGCTCCCCGCCCCTGGATGCAGCAGCTCTCAAAATGGTGGAGCGAAGCGAACCATTCCCGAAGCCGCCTCCCGAGGCCAAGGACGACCTCCAGCGGATTACCATCTTCATGACTCTCGACGGCGTGCAACGCTTGGTCGAGCCCGGGCCGTGGGCGGACGAGGCCAAATTGAAGGCCAAGATCAACAGCGTCTGCCGAGGTTGTTGAACAGGGTATCGGCAAACAAAAAACGGCGCGCCTTGCGACGCACCGTCTTCTTGTTCGATACAGGTCTTCTTACGCCGCCGGCGCCTTGGGCGTGCGGTTGCGCGAGTTGCGCTGGAAGAACAGCGCCTGGCTTGCCACCGCCGACACCATCGCCGGCTGGAACGGCTTCGAGATCAGGAACGCGGGCTCCGGGCGCTCGCCGGTGAGGAAGCGCTCCGGGTAGGCGGTGATGAACACCACCGGCACCTCGAAGGTACGCAGCAATTCGTTGACCGCGTCGAGCCCCGACGAGCCGTCAGCGAGCTGGATGTCGGCGAGGATCAGGCCCGGCCGCCTGTTCTTGGCCAGCGCCACGGCATCGGCATGCGTGCGCGCGACGCCGACGACGTTGTGGCCGAGATTCTTCACCAGGCTCTCGAGGTCCATGGCGATGAAGGTCTCGTCCTCGATGATCAGCACGTCGGTGGCGATCTCCGCCGCCATCTCGCGCCCCGCGGCGTCCGCGAGCCGCCGTGTCTCGGCGACATCGGTGCTGAGGATGAAGGCGACCTCCTCTTCCGAAAATCCCTCGAGCGAAAGCAGCAGGAAGGCCTGCCGCGGCAGCGGCGTGATGTTCGACAGCCGCCGCTCCGGCGGCATCGGCAGGGTGGTCACCTCGGCGTCGTCGTTGACGGAGACGGAATTCCAGATCTGGGTGAACAGCCGGAACAGGCCCGCGCGCGGGCCATGGCTTTCGTCGAGCACGGCGGGATCACCGAGCATGGCTTCCAACATGGCTGCGACATAGGCGTCGCCGGAAGCCTGGCTGCCCGTCAGGGCGCGTGCATACCGGCGCAACAACGGCAAGTGTTCAGCGACAAGCTGTGAACGGGACATCCCCACTCCATTCATCTTCGGACCGACCTTAGAGAAGACTTTAGAGACATCACGAGGGGAGGCCCGGGTTCCCCTGCTGGGGCTGACTACGCCTCAGGGTAAGAAAAGTTCCGCAGCCGGCGGAACTTTTTCTCGAACCTGGAATTGTGCCTATCCAGGGAACGGCTCCCGGTTGAGGAAACTTCTCGAATTTACAGTCACTTAACTCGGGGAAACGTGGAACAGGTCATGAAAGATCTCAAGTCTCAAGCCAGCAAAAGCACGACCCCCGGCAAGGGAGGGCTCACTCCGGAGATCCAATCCCGGATCGGGCATCAGCTCCGCGCCATGTACGACGACGTCGTACGGCAGGGGGTTCCAGATCGGTTCGCAGAACTGATCAAGAAGCTTGATGCGCCGGGAGCGACATCCCAAGTGGGAAATGAGGGCGGATCCAACGACAACAACAATGGGAGGGATTAATGCCTCTCACGGACTCCCTGCGTAACGACATCCTCGCGGCCGTGCCAAGTCTGCGCGCGTTCGCGATCTCGCTCAGCGGCAACGCCGACCGCGCCGACGATCTGGTGCAGGAAACGCTGTTGCGCGCGCTTGCCAACATCGACTCGTTCCAGCCCGGCTCCAACCTGCCGGCCTGGCTGTTCACGATCCTGCGCAATCTGTTCCGCTCCGACTATCGCAAGCGGCGGCGCGAGGTCGAGGACGCCGAGGGCAATTATGCGAAGACGCTGAAGACTCAGCCCTCGCAGAACGCGCATCTCGAGTTCGAGGAGTTTCGCACCGCGCTCGAGAAGCTTCCGCAGGACCAGCGCGAAGCGCTGATCCTGGTCGGCGCGTCCGGCTTCTCCTATGAGGACGCGGCCTCGATCTGCGGCTGTGCGGTCGGCACGATCAAGAGCCGGGTCAACCGGGCGCGCTCGAAGCTCGCCGCGCTGCTCTATGTCGACGGCGCCGAGGATTTCGGGCCCGACGAGACCGTGCGCGCCGTGATCGGCGGCAGCGGCGGATAGCGGCACGCGTCAACCGGACTGAGACGACAAGCATGAAGGCGGCCGTTTCCGCGGCCGCCTTGATGCGCGCGTGAGTATCGGGCGTGCCGCTCGATCACTCGTCCACGAATGTCACGGTGTCAGCGACGCTCGCCCGCGAGGTGCGGTAGCTGTTGACCTTGTGGGCGTGGTCCGCATAGCCGAACGAGATGCCGCAGACGACGCGGCGGTCATCGGGCAGATTGAAGTGACGGCGGATCAGGCCGGAGTGGCGCGCCAGCGCCGCCTGCGGAATCGTGCCGAGCCCGAGCGCCTGGGCGGCCAGCATGAAATTGGAGACATAGGCACCGCAATCGATCGCGCCGTAGATGCCGAGCGGCTCGTTGGTGTGGATGACTGCGACATGCGGCGCGCCGAAGAAATTGTAGTTCTCCAGCGCCTGCCTGGCGTAGCCGCTTCTGTCGCCGCGGGGAATCCCGAGCGTGTTGTAGAGCTGAAAGCCGCTCTCACGGCGGCGATCGAGATAGACGCCGACATATTCGCGCGGCGGGGTGAAATCGTAATCGTCGCCGAGTCCGCTGGAGGCTTCCTTGTAGATCAGCCGGCGAAAGCGCTCCTTGGCCTCGCCGCTGGCGATGATGACCTGCCAGGGCTGGCTGTTGCACCAGGACGCGGTGCGCTGCGCGGTGGTCAGCACGTGCTCGATGGTGGCGCGATCGACCTCTTTGGGAAGGAAAGCGCGGACGGAGTAGCGCTCGTTGAGCAGCTCTTCGAGCACGCCGATGCGGTTATTCTGATTCACTTTTGCGTCCATTGATCAGCTCGCATTGTTCTCTTCGTAGGGTGGGCAAAGGCGCCATAGCGCCGCGCCCACCAACAGACCTACCTCGGCGCACCTGCATATGGTGGGCACGCTTCGCTTTGCCCACCCTACGATACTAGCGTCCCTTGGTCGGGATCTTGTTATACGGCACGTCCTTGTCGACGCGGATGTCGCCCGGCAGGCCCAGCACGCGCTCCGCGATGATGTTGCGCAGGATCTCGTCAGTGCCGCCGGCAATGCGCATCGAGGGCGAGGACAGCAGCATCTGCTGGAACTGGCCCTGCACCGTCTCCTCATCGCTGCCCGTGAGAACGGCGGCCGCACCCTGGAGGTCCATGGCGTAGGTCGCGATGTCCTGGAGCATCATGCCCGAGACCAGCTTGCCGATCGAGTTCTCCGGACCCGGCTGCTCGCCTTTCGACAGCGCCGAGATCGCGCGGTAGCTGGTATATTTCAGCCCGCTCGACTTCACCGCCCAGCTCGCAAGCTTCGAGCGCACCGCGGGATCGTCGATGGCAAGCCCGTCCTCCAGCATCAGGTTCGAGCAGAACTCGAACATCTCAGGCACGCCGGTCGCGAGCCGCGAGCCGATCGACATGCGCTCGTTCATCAGCGTGGTCAGCGACACGCTCCAGCCCTCGCCGACGGCGCCGAGCCGCTGGCTGTCTGATATCACCACGTCGGTGAAATAGACCTCGTTGAACTCCTGCATGCCGTTGGCCTGCTTGATCGGCCGCACCTCGACGCCCGGGCTCTTCATGTCCAGGAAGAACATGGTGAGGCCCTTGTGCTTGGGTACGCTCGGATCGGTGCGCGCGATCAGAAGACCGAAGTCGGAATAATGCGCGCCCGAGGTCCAGATCTTCTGGCCGTTGACGACCCAATTGTCGCCCTTCTTCTCCGCACGCGTGCGCAAGCCCGCAACGTCAGAGCCGGCCGAGGGTTCAGAGAACAGCTGGCACCAGATCTCCTCGCCCGAGGCGAGCTTCGGCAGATGGCGACGCTTGGCGTCCTCGCTGCCCCAGGCCATCACGGTCGGCCCGCACATGCCTTCGCCGATCTGGAACGGCTGCGTCAGCTTGCCGTAGACGCCCTCCTCCTGCTGCCAGATCACGCGCTCGATCGGCGTGGCGCCGCGGCCGCCATATTCCTTCGGCCAGTGCAGGCAGGCCCAATTGCCCTCGAACTTCTTCTTCTGCCAGGCCTTGCCGACATCGACGATGTCGTGCTTCGCAAGCCGGATGCGACCAAGCGAGGATTTTGACAGCTCGGCATGCAGCTCCTTCGGCGCGTTGGCCTCGACCCATTGGCGCGCAGTCTCGCGGAATGCGGCTTCCTGCGGGGTATCGTCGAAATTCATGGCGGACCTCTAACCTCTTCCCTTCGTCGGGATCTTGTTGAACGGCACGTCCTTGTCGACCCGGATGTCGCCCGGCAGGCCCAGCACCCGCTCGGCGATGATGTTGCGCATGATCTCGTCGGTGCCGCCTTCGACACGGGTGCCCGGCGCACGCAGCAGCATGGCCTGGAAACGGCCGGCGAGTTCGGCATCCTCGGGGCCGCTGAGGACACCGCTCGCGCCCTGCAAGTCCAGCGCGTAGGTCGCGACGTCCTGGATCATCGAGCCCGCCACCAGCTTGCCGATCGAATTTTCCGGCCCCGGCCGCTCGCCCTTCGACAGCGCCGAGATCGCGCGCATGCTGGTGTAGCGCAGCCCGCTCGCCTTCACCGCCCAGTTCGCCAGCTTCGAGCGCACGGCGCGATCCTCGATCGCCGGACCGTTGTCCAGCATCAGGCTGGAGCAATAGTCGAACAACTCAGGGAAACCGGTCGAGACGCCCGCGCCGATCGACATGCGCTCGTTCATCAGCGTGGTCAGCGAGACGTTCCATCCGTCATTGACCTCGCCGAGGCGCTGATGGTCGGGAATCCGCACGTTGGTGAAATAGACCTCGTTGAAATCGGAGGCGCCGCTCGCCTGCTTGATCGGCCTGACCTCGACGCCCGGGCTCTTCATGTCCAGGAAGAACATGGTGAGACCCTTGTGCTTGGGCACGGTCGGATCGGTGCGGGTGAGCAGGATGCCGTAATCGGAATAATGCGCGCCTGATGTCCAGATCTTCTGGCCGTTGATGACCCATTCATCGCCGTCCTTCTCCGCCCGCGTGCGCAGGCCCGCGACGTCGGAGCCGCCGGCGGGCTCGGAGAACAGCTGGCACCAGACCTTTTCGCCGGAGGCGAGCGGCGGCAGATAGCTGCGCTTGTGCTCCTCGCGTGCGAACGCCATCATGGTCGGCCCGCACATGCCGTGGCCGATGATGAACATATGGGAGAGTTTTCCGAACGGGCCCTCTTCCTGCTGCCAGATCACGCGCTCGATCGGCGAGGCGCCGCGGCCGCCATACTCCTTCGGCCAGTGCAGGCAGGCCCAGCCGGCATCGGCCTTCTTCTTCTGCCAGGCCTTCGCGACCTCGAGAATGTTGGCGTTCTTGAGCTGGGTGCGGCCGAGCGAGGATTTGCGCAGCTCTTCCTCGTACTGCTTCGGCGCATTCGCCGATATCCAGGCACGCGCGGTGGCGCGGAATTCGGCTTCCTGGGGGGTGTCGTCGAAGTTCATGGTGCTGTTCTCTCTGTCATTCCGGGGCGCGCGCAGCGCGAACCCGGAATCTCGATGCTATTCACTCATCTCCGGATTCCGGGTTCGCCGCGTTGCGGCGCCCCGGAATGACGACAACATCAAGCCGCGTTCTTCTTGCGCATGCGGTCGATCAGCTGGTCTTCCCAATAGGACAGGCTGCCGAGGGCCAGCGCCATCGCGTTGGCGCGGCGGTAGTACATGTGGCAGTCGAACTCCCAGGTGAAACCCATGCCGCCGTGCACCTGGATGTTGTTCTTGGCGCAGTGCTGGAACGCCTGCGTGGCGCTGATGCGGGCGGCGGCGGCGGCTTCCGGCAATTCGGATGCATTGGTCGAAAGCGCCCAGGCGCCGTAATAGCTGTTCGAACGCGCCAGCGTCGCCGAGACATACATGTCGGCCAGCATGTGCTTGACCGCCTGGAACGAGCCGATCTGGCGGCCGAAGGCGATGCGGTCGAGCGCGTAGTCGCGGCCCATCTCCAGCGCGCGGTCGGAGCCGCCAACCTGCTCGAAGGCGCACAGCACGGCGGCACGGTCGAGCACCTGGGTGAGGATGCTCCAGCCCTCGCCGGCAGCGCCCAGCGGCTCGGCCTTGCAGTCCTTGAAAGTGATCTCCGCCTGGCCACGAGTCGGATCGAGGTTGGTCAGGCCTTTCACCTCGACGCCGTCGCCCTTGAGATCGACCAGGAATAGCGAGATGTCGCTCTCACGCCCGCTCGAACCCGTGCGAGCTGCAACGACGGCGAAGTCGGCGATCGCGCCATCGGCCACAGGCTTCTTGACGCCGTTAAGCACGCCATTCGCAGCAGCGAGCTTGATGGCCTTCGGCGACGGATTGCCCTTGCCCTCGAACAGCGCCAGCGTCCCGATCGCCTCGCCCGAGGCAATTGCCGGCAGCCATTTTTTCTTCTGCGCGTCGCTGCCGGCGATCAGCAGTGCTTCGGCGGCGAGATAAACGGTCGAGGAGAACGGCACCGGCGCGTTGGCCCGGCCCATCTCTTCCGCGATCACGCAAAGCTCGAGATGGCCGGCGCCGGCGCCGCCGAATTCCTCGGGGATTGCGACGCCGAGAAATCCCATCTCGGCAAGCCCCTTCCACAGCTCCTTGTCGTAGGGCGCCTTGCCGTCGAGCACGACGCGCACCGCCTTGGGCGGGCATTTTTCGGTGAGGAATTTGCGCGCCTGATCGCGAAGCTGCTTCTGGTCGTCGGAGAAGTCGAAGTTCATGGCGGGCTACCTTTGTTTATTCGTTGTCATTTATTGCCGTCATTCCGGGGCGCGCGGAGCGCGAGCCCGGAATCCATATCCACCAGCCGGGGTTATGGATTCCGGGCCTGCGCCTCTCGGCGCATCCCGGAATGACGAATGGAGAGAGGAGTGTTTCATCGCAGCACGACCACATCCTGATCCGGCTTGTCCGCATAGAGCCGCTCCACCAGCGCGGCGCGGCGCTCCAGGCCAGCGCGCTGGTTGATGTAACCCTTGTCGGTCAGCTCATTGCCGTCGATCGAGGGCGGCTCGACCATCAGCATGGCGCGCGCGATGATGCGGCTGCTGGCGCCTTCGCACTCCTTGTTGTGCGTCTCCAGACCGCGCCTGAAGCAGGCGATCACCTCGGGATGCTTCACGGCATCCTCAAAGCTGAGATCGGGATTGCCGACGAGCTGGCGGCAGGCATGCAGGTTCGGCCAGGCGAGCAGGCCGATGAAGGCGCGATCCTGCCCCGCAACCAGCGCGTCATGCACGACAGGCGTCGTGGCTGCGATGGTGTCGGTGCGGAGCGAGCCGACATGGACGAACGTGCCGGTGGTGAGCTTGAAGTCTTCGACGACGCGCCCGGCGAAGATGATGCCCTTCACCGGATCGGCATCGTCGACAAAAATGCCGGCATCGCCGATGCAGTAGAAGCCTTCCTCGTCGAACATCTTCCTGGTCAGCTCCGGCTGGCCGAAATAGCCGGGCGTGACGTTGACGCCGCGCAGACGCAGCTCGTATTTCGAGCCGCACGGCACCATCTTCAATTCGACGCCGGGGAACGGCAGGCCGATCAGGCCGACGCGCTCGGTGTCCCAATAGGTGCCGGTCGAGGTCGGCGCAGTCTCGGTCGAGCCCCAGCCGGTGTAGAACACGATCCGTTCGCCGGTGGTCTTCACCGCGAGGTCCTGCATGCGGTCGTAGAGATCATCAGGCAGCCGCGCGCCGCCATAGGCCATGATCGACAGGTTCTTGAAGAAGGAGCGGCAGAGCGCATCGTCCTTCTCCATGGCAGCGGCAAGCGCGGCGTAGCCGGCCGGCACGTTGGCGTAATAGGTCGGCGAGATCTCGCGCAGATTGCGCAGCGTCTCCTCGAACTGGCCCGGCATCGGCCGGCCGTCGTCGATATAGAGCGTGCCGCCATCGACCAGAATGGGATGGAACGCCGCATTGCCGCCCATCGTGTGGTTCCACGGCATCCAGTCCAGCATGGTCGAGATCGGACCGCCCGGATCGCGCGGCCGCACCTGCATCATCATCGCCGCATTGGCGCACATCATCGCTTGCGTGTTGATGACGGCTTTTGGCATGCCGGTCGAACCTGACGTGAACAGCAGCTTGCCGACGGTGTCGGGCGTGATCCTGGCAATCGACTCCTCGACGGCGGCGGTCACCGGCGTTGCCGCAAGCTCGGCAAAGCTGACGCTCTTGATACCCTCGCAGGGCCGCAAGACGTGAACGACGGTGACGCCGGTGAGGTCGATCGCCCTCAGTGCCTTCTCGAAGGTCGGGCCGTCCTGCACCATCACCACGGCCGGCTTGATCAGGTCGAACAAATATTTCAGCTTGACGTGATCGTGGCTCATCAACGAATAGGCCGGCGACACGGGAGCCGCCGGAACGCGCGTCTGCATCGCGGCCTGCGTCATCAGCGCATGCTCGATCGAGTTGCCGGACAGGATCGTGACCGGGCGGCCATCGAGACCGAGATTGAGCAGGCCTTGCGTCAGTGCATCCACGGTGCGCTTGGCTTCGCCGTAAGAGACCTTCCGCCATTCGCGGTTCGGTCCGCCGCGCTGGGCGAGCCAGATGCGCTCGGGTGCTTGCGTCGCCCATTTCGCCAACGAGGCCGGGATGTGCTTCTCGTAAGGTTGCAGCGGAATGCGCGACTTCAGCACCACCGTGCCGTCGCCGCGGCGCTCGACGTCGATGTCGCGTGCCAGCCACTCGACCTTGCGAAAGGCGGGCTTCGTCATCACCGCCGCCGCGCTGCCACTCATTTTGCGTCTCCCGGAATTACTGTCCTTTGCGGATCTTCGTCGTTCAGCGCCTGATATAGACAGGCTTTCGCTTCTCAAGGAAGGCCCTGATGCCTTCCGAAAATTCCTCGGATCGGCTGCACAGGACCTGATTGCGGTCCTCCATCGCGATCGCGGCTTCCAGCGATCCGGCATCGACGCTCATGTTGAGACATTCTTTCGAGAGGCGAAGCCCCACGGGCGAGGCCGTGATCATCGCATCGATGTAAGGCTCGGCAGCGTCATCGAGCTTGTCTTCGTCTACGACCTCTGAGACGAGACCGACCGCGAGCGCCCGCTCGGCGCCGATGAAGCGTCCCGTGAGGATCAGCTCGGAGGCGACGGAGACACCGACGAGGCGCGGCAGGAAATAGCTGGTGCCGATGTCGCAGCCGCCGAGGCCGAGCTTGATGAAGGCGCAGTTCATCCGCGCCGATTTCGTCGCGACCCGGATGTCGGAGGCGAGCGCCAGCGCAAAGCCGCCGCCCGCCGCCGCGCCCTGCACCAGCGCCAGGATCGGCTGCGGACAGCGCCGCATCAGCATCACGATGTCGGCAATGCGGCGCTGCGAGTCCAGCGACTCGGTGACGCCGGGCGGCTCCTGCTGCCCGGCACGGCGCGCCATCGCGGCCTTGAGATCGAGGCCCGCGCAAAAATTCTTGCCGGCGCCCTTCAGCACCACCACGCGCGTATCGCGGTTGCGCTGCAGCCCCTGGAAGTAGGCGTTGAGCGCATCGATCAGCGCTGGATCGAGCGCGTTGAGGCTGTCAGGACGATTGAGCGTCACCCGGTCGACGCCGTCGTTGTGCTCGATCAGCAGCGGTTGGGACATGCGCGATCTCCTTCATCCGCAACGATGGTGCCGATTGCTGCGCCCTCTCCCCTTGTGGGAGAGGGCATGTACGTCGCTCGACGCGCATTCGCTCGGGTGAGGGGTCTGCCTCCACAGATGAGATCGCGGAGCGAACCCTTCATCCGTCGCGCTACGCGCGCCACCTTCTCCCACAAGGGGAGAAGGGAAGAGAGCTCTACCGCGGCGCCATGCGGATGGCGCCGTCGAGGCGGATGGTCTCGCCGTTGAGCATCGGGTTCTCGACGATGTGCACCGCGAGCATGCCGTATTCATTGGCATCGCCGAGGCGCGCGGGATGCGGCACCTGGGCGCCCAGGCTCTTGCGGGCCTCTTCGTTCAAGCCCATCAACAGCGGCGTCAAGAACAGGCCGGGCGCGATGGTGTTGACGCGGATCTTCTGACTGGCGAGGTCGCGCGCGGCTGGCAGCGTGAGACCGACGACACCGCCCTTGGAGGCCGCATAGGCGATCTGGCCGATCTGACCTTCATAGGCGGCAACAGAAGCGGTGTTGACGATGACGCCGCGCTCTTCGCCGATCGGCTCGGCGGTGACGAGGCGCTCGGCGAACAGCCGCAGGCAGTTGAAGGTGCCGATCAGGTTGACGTTGATGATGCGCGCGAACTTTTCCAAGGGATAGACGCCGTCGCGGCCGACGATGCGCTGCGAGCCGCCGATGCCGGCGCAGTTCATCAGCACGCGGGCGATGCCATGGGCGGCTTCCGCCTTGGCGATCGCCGCCTTGATCTGCTCCTCGCTGGTGACGTCGGCATGCAGCGCGACGCCCTTCACTTCGGCCGCAACCTTCTCGGCGTTTTCCTTGCTCTGGTCGATCACGCCGATCTTGGCGCCCTTGGCGGCCATGGCGCGCGCGGTCGCGGCACCCAGGCCCGAACCACCGCCGGTGATGAGAACGGCTACGTCTTTCAACTGCATCGTGAGCTACCTTTCCTCTACCTTTTCCTTGGGCGTTTCTTCTCTGGACTTGAAGCGTTCGGCCGGATCATCCGGCCGCGGCAGCTTCCCCTACGTTGGTGAGGATGCCGCCGCAGATCAGCGTTTCCATGTGCTTGATGTATTGCCGGCAGACTTCGTCGGTGACCGGGCCGACGCCGGTCGCGCGGGACATCGCGTGCCGGCCGAAGAACAGATGATCGCAGGCGCCGATCAGGCTGGTGTAGAACAGCACCGGATCGGTCTGGCGGAATTCGCCGCTGCTGACGCCTTCGGCGAGCAGGCGGCGATGAAAATCCAGCAGCGGCGCGACGAAGAATTTCGAGACTTCGTCGGCAGAGCCGGCAACGCTCTCGTGCAGGAGATAGTGGATCAGCCGATTCATGTAGGGGAACCGGTGATAGGCGCGGATGATGCCGCCGATATGCAGCTTCAGCTTCGCGGTCGGCGTGATCGGCTGCGCCAGCAGATATTCGAGATTGGACAGCTCCGTCCCCGCATCGCGCTCGAGCAGCGCCAGCAGCAGGCCGTCCTTGTTGCCGAAGTGATATTTGACCAGCGCGGCGTTGGCGCCCGACTTCTGGGCGATGTCGGAGAGCGAAATCTCGATCGAGGAACGTTCGATCATCAGCTCGCTTGCGGCCACGAGCAATTTCTCTGCCGTGGAATTCTTTCCGCTGGGGAGCTTGGTCGGTACGCTGGTAGCCACGGAGTTCCCTGTTCTCGCCGCTTGAGGCGGGGCGCAGATAAGCCCAAGTAGCGCCTCATCACAAGAGTTAATTGATCGATTGACTAAATGATGCCGCACCCTTTTAATCCGCCCCGACAACCCAACCCGATCCAGAAAAATCCAGGGAGAAACCGAAATGGCCGAGGCTTACATCGTCGCCGCTGCGCGTACCGCGGGCGGGCGCAAGGGGGGCCGCCTCGCCGGCTGGCATCCGGCCGATCTCGCCGCAAAAGTGCTGGACGAGTTGGTCGATCGCGCCAAGGTCGACCCGGCCTTGGTCGAGGACGTGATCATGGGCTGCGTGATGCAGGTCGGCGAACAGTCCAACAATGTCGCGCGCAATGCGATCATGGCCTCGAAGCTGCCGGAGAGCGTGCCGGGCACCTCGATCGACCGCCAGTGCGGCTCCTCGCAGCAGGCGTTGCACTTCGCAGCCCAAGCCGTGATGTCCGGCACGATGGACGTCGTGATCGCGGCCGGCGTGGAATCGATGACGCGCGTGCCGATGGGCCTGTCATCGCAGCTCCCGGCCAAGAACGGATTTGGCAATTACAAGAGCCCGGGCATCGAGGCGAGGTATCCGAACATCGTGTTCAGCCAGTTCACCGGCGCCGAGATGATGGCCGAGAAGTACGGCTTGTCGAAGAATGAGCTCGACGAATACTCCTACAACAGCCATCAGCGCGCGATCGCGGCGACGCAAGCCGGTCACTTCAAGAAGGAGATCGTGCCGCTCGAGATCACCCGCGCCGACGGCTCCAAGGATACCCACCACATCGACGAGGGCATCCGCTTCGACGCCACGCTCGAAGGCATCAAGGGCGTCAAGCTGATCGCCGAGAACGGCAAGCTTTCCGCGGCCAGCGCCAGCCAGATCTGCGACGGCGCTTCCGGCGTCATGGTGGTGAACGAGCGCGGCCTGAAGCAGCTCGGCGTCAAGCCGCTCGCGCGCATCCATCACATGACCATGACCGGCGGCGATCCCGTGATCATGCTCGACGCGCCGCTACACGCCACCAAGCGCGCGCTGGAGAAGGCCGGCATGACGATCGGCGACATCGACCTGTTCGAGGTCAACGAGGCCTTCGCCTCGGTGCCGACCGCCTGGCTCAAGACCACCGGCGCCGATCCGGAGCGTCTCAACGTCAATGGCGGGGCCATCGCGCTCGGCCATCCGCTCGGCGGCTCCGGCACCAAGCTGATGACCACGCTGATCCACGCGCTGCACCAGCGCGGCAAGCGCTACGGCCTGCAGACCATGTGCGAAGGCGGCGGCATGGCCAATGTGACGATCGTGGAGCGGCTGTAAGCTGCTTCGACACAGACGGTGTCGTCCCGGACAAGCGCGCCTAAAGCGCGCGCCGATCCGGGATCCATAGCCACAGAAGGCTGTGGTTATGCCGCGCTGGAGCTCCATCTCGTTTCAACAACCGAGGCCTGTGGTTATGGATCCCGGCCTTCGCCGGGATGACACCTTTCTTGTTGAGAGACCTACGCTCATGACCCACCCCTCCATCCACGCCCGCGCCACGCCGAACAAGATCGCTTACCAGATGGCGGGCACCGGCAAGGCGATCACCTATCGCGAACTCGACGAGCTCTCGAACCAGGGCGCACACCTGTTCCGCTCGCTCGGCCTGAAGGCCGGCGATCACATCGCACTGTTGATGGAGAACCGGCTTGCCTTCATGGAGCTCTGCTGGGCCGCGCAGCGCAGCGGGCTCTATTACACCGCGATCAGCCGTTACCTGAAGCAGGACGAGATCGACTACATCATCGCCGATTGCGGCGCCAAGGTCGTGATCACCACGCCGAAATGCGCCGACCAGATCAAGGCCCTGATCAAGGGCACGCCCGGCGAGCCGGTCTTCTACATGATGGACGAACCGCTGCCCGGCTTCCGCTCCTACGACAAGGAAGCCGCCGCGCAGCCGACGACGCCGATCTCCGACGAGGTCGCCGGCTACGACATGCTGTATTCGTCCGGCACCACCGGCCGGCCCAAGGGAATCAAGAAGGCGTTCGAGGGCAACAAGATCGACGTGCCGAACGCCTTCTTGCGCGTGCTCTGCGCCGACATGTGCGGCATGAATGCGGCGAGCACGTACCTCTCGCCGGCGCCGCTCTATCACGCGGCGCCCCTGCGCTTCAACATGATGGCGATCGTGCTCGGCGGCACCTCCATCATCATGGAGCATTTCGACGCCGAAGAATTCTTGAAGCTGGTCGAAAAGTATGAGGTCACGCAGTCGCAGCTTGTGCCGACCATGTTCGTGCGGATGCTCAAGCTGCCGGACGAGGTACGCTACCGGTACAACGTCTCGACGCTCAAGGGCGCAATCCACGCCGCAGCCCCCTGCCCGGTCGACGTCAAAGCCAAAATGATCGAATGGTGGGGACCGATCCTGATCGAGTATTACGCCGGCTCGGAAGGCAACGGCGTCACCGTCTGCAACTCGCAGCAATGGCTGGAGCATCGCGGCAGCGTCGGCCGCGCCGTGGTCGGCAAGATCAAGATTCTCGACGAAAACGACGAGGAGCAACCGACCGGCGAAATCGGCACGGTCTATTTCGCCGACGCGCCTGCTTTCGCCTATCACAACGACCCCGAGAAGACGAAGAAGGCCTACAATGCCAAGGGCTGGTCGACGCTCGGTGACGTCGGCTATCTCGACAAGGACGGCTTCCTGTTTCTCACCGACCGCAAGTCCTACATGATCATTTCCGGCGGGGTGAACATCTACCCGCAGGAGACCGAGGACGTGCTCATCACCCACCCCGATGTCGCCGACGTCGCCGTGTTCGGCGTGCCGAACGAGGAGATGGGCGAGGAGGTGAAGGCGGTGGTGCAGCCGCACGACATGACGCGTGCGGGCAAGGCGCTCGAGGCCGACCTGATCGCGTTCTGCAAGGGTCGCCTCTCCGCGATCAAGTGCCCGCGTTCGATCGATTTCGAGGCGGAGCTGCCGCGCACGCCGACGGGCAAGCTGGTGAAGCGGCATTTGCGCGACAGGTATTGGCCGAAGACAACAGCGAAGATCTAGCGCTCTCTCTTCCCCTCCCCCTCCCGGGAGGGTGGCGGCATCCTCAATCAAACAGGCTCGGCGTGTGGTTCACCAGCGCGCCTTCGATCTCGAGCATCTTCAGTTTGGTGACCACGCCGCCATTGGCCGAGAAGCCGCCGGGCTTGTTGCCGGCCGCCAGCACGCGGTGGCAGGGCACGACGATCGGGCACGGGTTGCGGCCGAGCGCCTGGCCGACGTCGCGCGACAGCTGGACGCCACCGAGCTGCTTGGCAATGTCGCCATAGGTGATGGTCTTGCCGGGCGGGATGGTACGGGCGATCTCGTAGACGCCGCGGTTGAAGTCGGGCACGCCGTCGAGATCGAGCGGGATGTCGGTGAGGTCATCCGGCTCGCCTGCGAGCAGATTTGTGATGCGGTCGATCGCCTGCTGCACCTCGGCGGTCGGCTCGGCTTCGCTGGCATCAGCGTGGCGCTGACTGATGCGGGTGCGGATCTTCTGCTCGCCGCCCATCGGCAGCTGCGTGCCGTTGATGCCGCGCGGGCCCCAGGCGACGGCGCAGAGGCCGATCCTGGTATCGAACAGGGCAAAATGCTGGTCGGTCATGGCTTGGTTCCTGGCTGCGTCCTCAACGCATGCCCCCAATGTGAACTCTGACCAAATCTAGGCTTGGAAATAGTTGCGATCCACCCGGTTTCCGGGAATCTTGCACAGGAGTTCCACTATCTCGCGAGCCCGGAATGCAAAGCCTCCACGTCAATGGTTACGACATGGCCTATATAGACGTGGGTGAAGACCGAGGCCGGCCCCCGCTGGTCTGCGTGCACGGCTCGCTCAATGACTTCCGCGTCTGGGGCTGCGTGCTCGGGCCGCTGACGCAGCGGCATCGGGTGATCGCCGTCAGCTTGCGCCATTTCTTCCCCGACCGCTGGGACGGCGTCGGCGATACCTATTCGATCGCCCAGCATGTCCAGGACGTCATCGCCTTCATCGAGAAGCTCGACGTCGGCCCGGTCGATCTGATGGGCCATTCCCGCGGCGGACACATCTGCTTTCGCGTGGCGCAGGCGCGCCCCGATCTGTTGCGGCGGCTGATCCTGGCCGAGCCCGGCGGAGAGCTCGATGCGAGCCTCGATCCCGATTATGCCGGCGGGCCCTCGCCGCTCTTGGCGCGATTCACGGCCTCGGCGGAGAAGATCGCGGCGGGCGATGTCGACGGCGGCCTCGCCGTGTTCGTCGACACGCTGGAGGGCGCCGGCACCTGGCCGCGGCTGCCGGCGATGGTGAAGCAGAATCTGCGCGACAACGCCATGACGTTGATCGGCCAGGTCCGCGACAACCGCCCGCCCTTCTCGAAGGCGGATGCGGAATCGGTTCTGATGCCGACGCTGTTCATCCTGGGCGCGCGGACCAAGGGCCTGCTGCCGAAGGTGCTGCATGCGCTGGCCGCGCACGTGCCCTACTCCAAGACAGCGATCATCCCGAACGCGACGCATCCGATGTTCGAGCAGGCGCCGCAGAAATACTCCGAAGTCGTTCTGGATTTCCTGGCGAGCTGACCATGCAGAGCTTTCGCGTCAACGGTTACGACATGGCCTATCTCGAAGTCGGGGATGGTCCGCCGCTGGTCTGCGTGCATGGCACGCTCGGCGATTTCCGCACCTGGTATTCGGTGCTCGGCCCGCTGTCGAAGAGCCATCGGGTGATCTCGGTCAGCCTGCGGCATTTCTTTCCCGAGCATTGGGACGCCGGCGGCGACGACTACAGGATGGCGCAGCACGTCGCCGACGTGATCGCCTTCATCGAGCAGGTCAGGCCCGCACCCGTCAACCTGATGGGCCATTCGCGCGGCGGCCACATCGCGTTCCGCGTCGCGCAGGCGCGGCCTGATCTGTTGCGCAAGCTGGTGCTGGCCGAGCCCGGCGGCGATCTGGATGCCAGCCTGCCGGTGCCCGAAGGCACGCCCGCGTACCCGCCGCTCGCGGCGCGCACGGCGCGCTCGGTCGAGATGATCCGCGCCGGCGACATCGAGGGCGCGCTGCAGAATTTCTACGAGGGCATCGAAGGCGACGGCTCCTGGCGCCGCGTGCCGGCGGCGGCCAAGCAGCAATTGCGCGACAATACGCTCACCTTCCTCGGCCAGATCAACGAGCAGCGCCGGCCCTACACGCTCGCGGATGCGCAGGCGATCAGGACGCCGACGCTCCTGATCGGCGGCGGCGCGACGACGGGAAGCCTGTCGGTGATGTGGCGCGTGCTGGCGGAGCACATCGCAGGAGCCAGGACGGCGGTGATCGCGAATGCCGGCCACTGGATGTTCGAGCAGGCGCCGCTGGAGTATGGCGAGGAGGTGAACAGGTTCCTGGCGGAGTAGCTGCTTGTTCGCCTCTCCCCGCAAGCGGGGCGAGGGAGTGCACGGCTGGTGCCTCCCTCACTTGCACTCACGCCACCTTCCACACGCCGACCGGCATCTTGATCGTCGCGTTGAGGCGGTTCCAGACGTTGATGGTCGCGATCGAGAGGATCAGCGTTGCAAGCTCGCGCTCGTCGAAATGCTTGGCGGCCTCATTCCAGATCGTGTCGGACACCGGATCCTCACGGTCGGCGAGACGGGTGACCGCCTCGGTCAGAGCCAGCGCGGCGCGCTCGGCTTCGCTGAAATAAGGCGCGTCGCGCCAGGCCGAGACGGCGAACAGGCGCTCGTCGGTCTCGCCGGCCTTGCGGGCGATCTTCGGGTGCATGTCGACGCAGACGCTGCAACCATTGATCTGGCTGGCGCGCAGGTGCACCAGTTCCAGGAGCTTTTCCGGCAGGCCCTGTTTGGTCAAATTGCCGAGAGATTGCAGAACATTCATGGCCTCGGGCAGGACCATGACGGGGTGATTCATGCGGGCGTGCATCGTTGTCGTCTCCATCTGTCGAATTTCGAAGGTTCCGGTCACATTGGCCGGATTGGCTTCGTCATGGGCATGACGGATCGCGATGAGGGAATGTGACTGATGACCCAAAAAAACTTTGAAGAAGATTTTCTCAGCCAGCAGTTCGAGGCCAACAGGGATCATTTGCGCGCGGTCGCCTACCGGATGCTGGGTTCCCGCGGCGAGATCGACGATGCCGTGCAGGAGGCCTGGCTGCGGCTCAGCCGGAGCGATACGTCCGATGTCGCGAATCTGCGGGGCTGGCTGACCACCGTGGTCGCGCGCATCTGCCTCGACATGCTGCGCGCACGAAAGTCGCGCCGGGAGGACCCGATGGGCCCGCATGTGCCGGAGCCGGTCGACGAGACGCGGGAGCGCGAAGCGGAGATGGCCGATTCCGTCGGCGCGGCACTCCTGATCGTGCTGGAAACATTGCAGCCGGCCGAGCGGCTCGCCTTCGTGCTGCATGACATGTTCGCGGTGCCCTTCGAAGAGATAGCGCCGATCGTCGGGCGCTCCGTCGATGCTTCGCGCCAGCTTGCCAGCCGTGCGCGGCGGCGCGTGCAGGGCGCGCCGGTGCCCGAGACGGACCTGTCGCGTCAACGCAAGATCGTCGATGCCTTCCTCGCGGCTTCGCGCGAAGGCAATTTCGAGGGGCTGCTCGCCGTGCTCGATCCCGACGTCGTCTTTCGCGCCGACCAGGCCGCGGTGCGGCTCGGTACGCTGCCGGAGATCCGCGGCGCGGATGCGGTCGCGAAGCTCTACAAGGGCCGCGCCCAGGCCGCGCGCACGGCACTGGTCGATGGCGAGATCGGTGTTGCGGTCATCCTCGGCGGGCAATTGCGCATCGCGCTGCGCGTGACCTTCAGCGGCGACCGGATCGCGGCGATCGAGGCGGTGGCCGATGCAGAAGCGATCGCGGCGCTCGAGGTGGAGGTGCTCGAACGCTAGGCCGGCCGGATGCTGATCGAGCAGGGCAAGAAGAAGTAGGCGCCCAGCCGGGTAAGGCCGTTATCGCGAAAACAACCCCATGCACAGTAGGTGGCCCTAATGATATCAATCGTTTAGCAGCCCCCCACAACGGCGGCTGACGCCGCGTCGGGACGCGCTTGACGCCTTCCGCCCCCCGACGTACCTTCGAACACGGAATTCCGTATTCCATCTAAGTGCTGTTGGAGCCGCCGGCGTGATCCCTCTCGACCCGCTCCCGAACCTGATCGACCAGGTCTATGCCCGGATCCTGGAGGCGATCTCCGATCGCACGTTGCAGCCCGGCCAGCGCATCCGGCAGAACGAGCTCGCCGACAAGCTCGGCGTGTCGCGCCAGCCGGTGTCGCATGCGCTGCATCTGCTGCATCGGCAGGGCCTCGTCGCCGAAAGCGGCCGGCGCGGCTTTGAGGTCACCCAGCTCGATCCCGCGCGTATCCGCCAGCTCTACGAGGTGCGCGGCGCCATTGATGCGCTGGCCGCGCGGCTCGCCGCGACGCGCGCCGCAAGCGACGCGGCAGGACGCGCGCGGCTCGAGGTGGCGCTCGCCGCCGGGCGCCGCATCGATCGCAAGACGCCGCTTGCCGAGCTCATCACACTCGACGTCGATTTTCATCGCGCGATCTATCAGCTCGCCGGCAATCCCGTGATCGAGGAGACCATCGCGCCGCAATGGCCGCACATGCGCCGCTCGATGGCGACCGTGCTGTCGGAGCTCGACTATCGCGACAGCGCCTGGGCCGAGCATGCCGACATCGCAGCTCACATTCTCGCAGGCGACGCGAAGGCCGCCGAACGCGCCGCGCTGGCGCATGCGCAGACGGCGGGACGGATGACCGAGGAGAGGTTGCGGGCGACGGACGAGGCGGCGGCGTAGCTAAACGCTGTCATTCCGGGGCACGCGAAGCGTGAACCCGGAATCCATTGGGCCACAGAGACTGCGGATCAATGGATTCCGGGTTCGATGCTGCGCATCGCCCCGGAATGACAAGAACAAAACAACGGGAGGACGACCCATGAGACTGTCTCAGGAGCAATTGGAGTTCTTCCACCGCGAGGGCTGGCTGTTCCTGCCCGAATTGTTCAGCCAGGAGGAGGTCGATCTGCTCGCGCGCGAGGCGGTCGGCATTTACGACGCCAACCGGCCGGAGGTCTGGCGCGAGAAGAGCGGCGCGCCGCGCACGGCGTTTGCCGCGCATCTCTACAACGAGGCCTTCCGCATTCTGGGCGCGCATCCGCGCATGATCGACCCGGTCGAGCAATTGTTCGGCGAGCCTGTCTACATGCACCAGTTCAAGATCAACGCGAAATCGGCCTTCACCGGCGACGTCTGGCAATGGCACCAGGATTACGGCACCTGGAAGCGCGACGACGGCATGCCGGAGCCGCGCGCGATGAACATCGCGATCTTCCTCGACGAGGTGATGCCGATCAACGGCCCCCTGATGCTGGTGCCGCGCAGCCAGAATGCCGGCGATCTCGAAGCCTCGCATGACCTTGCCACCACGTCCTACCCGCTGTGGACGCTGGACGAGGACACCGTGACGCGCCTCGTCAAGCAGGGCGGCATCGTGGCGCCCACGGGCAAGCCCGGCGGCATGCTGATGTTCCACGGCAATCTCGTGCACGGCTCGGCCGGCAACATCACGCCCTACCCGCGCAAGATCGTGTACCTGACGCTGAACGCGGTCTCGAATTATATCCGTACCCCCACGCGGCCCGAATACATCGCCCACCGCGATTTCGCGCCGATCAAGACGGTGGACGACGACGCCCTGCTGCGCCTTGCCCGTGCGCCGCGGCAGGCGGCGGAGTAAGCTGTCATTCCGGGGCGCGACGAAGTCGCGAGCCCGGAATCCATTTATCCGCGTCCTTTGCGGCCCGATGGATTCCGGGCTCGACGCTCCCGGGGCGCGCTTCGCGCGGTCCCGTCGCGTCGCCCGGAATGACTGAACCTGATCGTTCGCGTCGTCCCGACCGCGATAGCACTCTTGGATGTCTCCCATGAACCTCTTCCGCCTCCTCCAGGCCCGCGCGTCCGCCGGCAAGCCTGTCCGTGTCGCGCTGATCGGTGCGGGCAAATTCGGCTCGATGTTTCTCGCGCAGGTGCCGCACACGCCGGGGCTGGAGGTGCCCATCATCGTCGACATCGACCGCGACCGCGCGCGCGAGGCCTGCCGCACGGTCGGCTGGGATGCGGCGCGCATCGCCGCGACCGTGTTCACCGATGACGGCGCACGCGCCATCGCCGGCGGCGCAATGGACGTGGTGGTGGAAGCGACCGGCAATCCGGCCGTCGGCATCAGGCACGCGCGCGCGGCGATCGCGGCGGGCAAGCATATCGTGATGGTCAATGTCGAGGCCGACGTGCTGGCGGGCCCGCTGCTCGCCGAGGAGGCGCGCAAGGCGGGCGTGGTCTATTCGCTCGCCTATGGCGACCAGCCGGCATTGACGGCGGAGATGGTCGACTGGGCCCGCGCCACCGGCTTTCGCGTCGTCGCCGCCGGCAAGGGTACGAAATATCTGCCGGCCTATCACGACGTGACGCCGGACGGCGTCTGGCAGCATTACGGCCTGACCGCCGGCGAAGCACAGTCGGCCGGCATGAACCCGCAGATGTTCAACTCCTTCCTCGACGGCACCAAGTCGGCGATCGAGATGGCCGCGATCGCCAATGCCTGCGGCCTCGACGTGCCGGCGGAGGGACTGCTGTTTCCGCCCTGCGGCGTCGACGATCTGCCGCACATCATGCGGCCGCGATCGCGTGGCGGCGTGCTGGAGCGCTCCGGCGTGGTGGAAGTCGTCTCCTCGCTCGAACGCGACGGACGGCCGGTGTTTCGCGACCTGCGCTGGGGCGTCTATGTCGTGCTGGAGGCTCCGAACGACTATGCCGCCGACTGCTTCAAGCAGTACGGCCTCAAGACCGATTCCAGCGGACGCTTTGCTGCGATGTACAAGCCCTATCACCTGATCGGGCTCGAGCTGAACATCTCGGTGCTGTCGGCCGCGTTGCGGGGTGAGCCGACCGGCCAGCCCCACGGCTTCCGCGGCGACGTCGCAGCGGTGGCCAAGCGGGCGTTGCGCGCCGGCGAAATGCTCGACGGCGAAGGCGGCTACACTGTGTGGGGCAAGCTGGTGCCGGCGGCCGCGAGCCTCAAGGCCGGCGCGCTGCCGATCGGGCTCGCCCATCGCGTGAAGCTGAAACATGACGTTGCGCATGGCACGGTGGTGCGCTGGGACGACGTCGAGTTCGACGCCGGCAACGAGACGATCAGGACGCGAAAGGCGATGGAAGCGGCGTTCGCGAAAGAGGGTTAAGGCGTGTTGGATTGAAGGACTTGCGCCGCTAGCTCCCTCATCTCTCCCGCTCGCGGGAGAGGCATAGGCCGCCTGCTTCGCCGGCGTTCGCACTTGCGAGGGCGGCACGAGGCTTGATTCTCGCGAGCCTCCCGGTCATCCTCGCTAGCGGAACCGCAACGCACGGGATCCACAAAGAGCCCTCAAGGGCCAGCGGAAACACCCACATCGTCACAACACCCCGTCGGTTATCGGCGAAGCAAGGACGACAGAAGATCGTTCCCCTTGTCGAGGAATCGGCGCAATGGAGGGCTACGCATGAAACGTCGTGATTTCTTGAAAGTGACAGGCGCTGGGCTAGCGGCAAGCACGGCCGTTGCCGCACCGGCGATCGCTCAGTCGGCGCCGGAGGTGAAATGGCGGCTCGCCGCGAGCTGGCCCAAGGCGCTCGACACGCTCTATGGCGGCTGTGAATATTTCTGCAAGCGCGTCGCCGAAGTCACCGACAACAAATTCCAGATCCAACCGTTCGCAGCCGGCGAGATCGTCCCGGGCCTGCAGGTGCTCGACGCCGTGTCGAACGGCACCGTCGAGATGGGCAACACGGCGTTGTATTACTATTGGGGCAAGAATCCCGCCTTCACCTTCGGCACGTCGCTGCCGTTCGGGCTGAACACGCGCGCGCATATTTCCTGGCTGCTGTTCGGCGGCGGCACCGAGTTGCTCAACGGCCTCCTGAAGGAATACAATACGGTCGGCATTCCAACCGGCTCGACCGGCGCCCAGATGGGCGGATGGTTCCGGAAGGAGATCAAGTCGATGGAGGATTTCAAGGGATTGAAATTCCGCGTCGGCGGCTTCGCCGGCACGATCATCGCCAAGGTCGGCGGCGTGCCGCAACAGATCGCGGGCGGCGACATCTATCCGGCGCTGGAGAAGGGAACGATCGACGCGGCCGAATGGGTCGGGCCCTATGACGACGAGAAGCTCGGCTTCGTCAAGGTCGCGAAATTCTACTACTATCCGGGCTGGTGGGAAGGCACCGGCCAGGGCCACAACATCATGAATCTCGACAAGTGGAACGCGCTGCCCAAGCACTACCAGGCCGCGATCGAGATCGCCTCACGCGATACCTTCACGTGGGTCACCGGGAAATACGACTACGTCAACCCGCCCGCGCTGAAGCGCCTGCTGGTGGCCGGCGCGATCCTGAAGCCGTTCCCGCAGGAGGTGCTGGAGGCCTGCTACAGCGCCGCGAACGAGATCTACGCGGATCTCTCCAAGACCAACCCGCACTTCGCCAAGATGTACACGAGCCTGTCCGCATTCCGGAACGAATCGCTCGCCTGGATGCAGGTCGCCGAGCTCAGCTACGACAGCTTCATGATGCGGATGCGCACGCGGACGTGAGGCGCCGAACGGCGAACGACGTCAGGAACGACGAAAGCCCCGGAGATGTCTCCGGGGCTTTCGCTTTGGTCTTTCCGCTTGCGCGGGGAGGGATGATAGCCGTCGTGCGGCTAGAGCGGAATGGCTTTAGGTTAAATCGATCGCTGCGGCTCGCTTACCTCTCCCGCTTGCGGGAGAGGTCGGCGCGAAGCGCCGGGTGAGGGCTTTCTCCTCTTGGGGATTGTCCCATTGCGGAAACACCCTCTCCCCGCCCCTCTCCCGCAAGCGGGAGAGGGAGTGCACCTCCGTCGTTGCAGCAATCAAGCCTATCTCGTCGCGCGCTAGACCAACCCGCCCGCATCCGCGACGCGGCGCTGGTGATAGTCGGTGTCGCCGAAGGTGTTCTCGATCATCGTCAGGCGCTTGAAGTAGTGGCCGATCTTCGCCTCCATGGTCATGCCGATGCCGCCGTGGAGCTGGATCGACTGCTGGCCGACGAATTTCAGCGACTTGCCGATCTGCACCTTGGCCGCGGCGATCGCGTTGGAGCGCTCTTTGGCGTTCTCGAAGTCGTTCGCCATGGTTGCGAACATCGACATCGAGCGTGCCTGCTCGGCGGCGACGAACATGTCGGACGCGCGGTGCTGGAGCGACTGGAACGAGCCGATCGCGACGCCGAACTGCTTGCGCGTCTTGATGTACTCGACCGTGGTCTTGAGCGACTCGTCCATCAGGCCGACCGCCTCGGCGCAAAGCGCGACGCGAGCTTCGTCAACGACGCGTTCGATCAGCGAGAGCGAATCCTCGGGATTGCCGATCGCGGCATCCGCGCCCACCTCGACACCGGTGAAGGTGATGTCGGCGGCGTGCAGGCCGTCCTGGGTCGGGTACGATTTCTTCGTCACGCCCTTGGCATTCGCCGGGACCAGGAACACGCCGATCCCGGTCTTGTCGCGGCGGTCACCCTTGGTGCGGGCGGTCACGAGAAGCGTGGCGGCGTTCTCGCCGTTGAGCACGACGAACTTTTCGCCGTCGATGATCCAGCCGTCGGCCTTCTTCTTCGCGGTCGTCGAGACGTCGAACAGATCGTAGCGCGAGTTCTTCTCGAGCTGGGCAAACGCAAGCGTCTTGCTGCCGTCGATGATCACGGGCACATGCGCAGCCTTCTGCGCATCCGAGCCGGCGTGACGCAGGAAGCCGCCGCCGATCACGACGGTTGCGAGATAGGGCTCGAGCACCAGCGCCTTGCCGAGCGCTTCCATCACGATCATGGTCTCGACGCCGCCGCCGCCGAAGCCGCCATCGGCCTCCGCGAACGGCAGGCCGAGCAGGCCCTGCTCCGCGAGCTTGCCCCAGACGGCCTGGCTCCAGCCGCCCTTCTCCTTCATGTACTTCTTGCGGCTCTCGAAATCGTAGGAATCGGTCAGCAGGCCGTCGATGCTTTCCTTGAGAAGCCGCTGCTCCTCGGACAGATCAAAATCCATTTCTTTGGTTCCTCGTACCCGGAATTTTTGCTTCGTCATTCCGGGACACGCGCGATAGCGCGGGGACCCGGAATCCAGAGATTGTGGCGCGAGATTCCGGGTTCGCGCTGGCGCGCGCCCCGGAATGACGTTTAGAGCCCCAGCACCGCCTTGGCGATGATGTTGCGCTGGATCTCGTTGGAGCCGCCGTAGATCGAGACCTTGCGGTTGTTGAAGTAGCTCGGCGCGATCTGGGCGGTCCACTCCATGGCTTCGTTGGAGCCGTCGTCGCCGTGCACGTCGTAGGGCGCGGCGAACGGGCCGATCACTTCCATGAGCAGCTCGGTGGTGGTCTGCTGGATCTCGGAGCCCTTGATCTTCAGCACCGAGGAGGCCGGATTGGGCTTGCCCTTGCCGTGCTTGCCCTCGTCGGCGACGACGCGGAGCTGCGTCAGCTCGAGCGCCTTCAGCTCGATCTCGCAGGCCGCCAGCTTCTCGCGGAAGGCGGCGTCCTGGATGATCGGCTTGCCGCCGGATTCGACCTTGGAAGCGAGATCGCGGATGCGGCGCAGCCGCTCCTTGGAGACGCCGACGCGCGCGATGCCGGTGCGCTCATTGCCGAGCAGGAATTTTGCGTAATCCCAGCCCTTGTTCTCCTCGCCGATCAGGTTCTCGTAGGGCACCTCGACGTCGTCGAAGAACACCTCGTTGACCTCGACGCCGCCGTCGATGGTCTGGATCGGGCGCACGGTGACGCCCTTCGACTTCATCGAGAACACGATGAAGGAGATGCCCATCTGCTTCTTGGCGGTCGCGTCGGTGCGGCAGAGACAGAAGATCATGTCGGCGTGCTGGGCCAGCGTCGTCCAGGTCTTCTGGCCGTTGATGATCCACTTGTCGCCCTTGCGCTCGGCCTTCGTCTTCAGCGAGGCGAGATCAGAGCCGGAGCCGGGCTCGGAGAAGCCCTGGCACCACCAATCGTCAACGCTGGCGATGCGCGGCAGGTACTTCTTCTTCTGCTCCTCGTTGCCGAAGGTGTAGATGACGGGGCCGACCATGCTGACGCCGAAGGCGAGCGGCTGCGGCGCCGGATAGGACTGCAGCTCCTCGTTGAAGATGTAGTGCTGCACGGACGTCCACCCCGTGCCGCCATATTGCTTCGGCCAGTGGCTGACGCCCCAGCCCTTCTTGTTGAGGATGCGCCACCACGTCACCATCTCGTCCTTCGAGAGGTGGCGGCCCTCGACCAGCTTGCGCCGCGTATCCGGCGGCACATTGTCGCGGAAGAATGACCGCACTTCCTCGCGAAACGCCTGCTCTTCTTTCGTGAATGCGAGATCCATCGGATCCTCCTGTTTCCCCGTCGTCCTGGCGAAAGCCAGGACCCATTACCACCGACCTTCGTTTTGCGAAGGCAACTGCTGTCTGTCCGCCAAACTCCTGCTGCGGAGTATGGGTCCTGGCTTTCGCCAGGACGACAGAAAATTACTGCAACACCTCGAACAACCCGGCCGCGCCCATGCCGCCGCCGACGCACATGGTGACGACCGCGTACTTGGCCTTGCGGCGGCGGCCTTCGATCAGGGCGTGGCCGGTCAGGCGCGCGCCGGACATGCCGTAGGGATGGCCGACCGCGATCGCACCGCCATTGACGTTGATCTTCTCGGGGTCGATGCCGAGCTTGTCGCGGCAATACAGCACCTGCACCGCGAAGGCTTCGTTGAGCTCCCAGAGGCCGATGTCGTCGACGGTGAGGCCGTGGCGCTTGAGCAGGCGCGGCACGGCGAAGACCGGGCCGATGCCCATCTCGTCCGGCTCGCAGCCGGCGGAGACGAAGCCGCGGAAGATGCCGAGCGGCTTGAGGCCGCGCTTAGCGGCCTCCTTGTCGCTCATGATGACGGTGGCGCTGGCGCCATCCGAGAGCTGGCTGGCGTTGCCGGCGGTGACGGAAAAGCCTTCGCCGCGCACGGGCTTGAGGCCGGCGAGACCTTCAGCCGTGGTCTCGGGGCGCGGGCCTTCGTCCTGCGACAAGGTCACCTCCTTGAACGAGACCGCGCCGGTCGCCTTGTCGGTGACCGCCATCTGCGTGGTGATCGGCGCGAGCTCGTCCTTGAACTTGCCGCCCTGCTGCGCGGCCGCGGTGCGGCGCTGGCTCTCCAGCGAATATTCGTCCTGCTTCTCGCGCGAGATGCCGTAGCGCTTGGCGACGATTTCGGCCGTGTCGATCATGGGCATGTAGACCTCGCCCTTGATCTTGAGCAGCGCCGGGTCCTGGGCGTGGAAGCCGTTCATCTTGTCGTTCTGCACGAGGCTGATCGACTCGCCGCCGCCGCCGACCGCGATCTCGACGCCGTCGAAGATCACCGAGCGCGCGGCGAGCGCGATGGCCTGGAGGCCCGAGGCGCACTGCCGGTCGATGGTGGTGCCGGCGACCGTGACGGGCAGGCCGGCGCGGAGCAGCGCCTTGCGTGCGATGTTGCCACCGGTCGCGCCCTGCTGGAGGGCGGCGCCCATCACCACGTCCTCGACCTCCTTCGGATCGACCTTGGCGCGGGCAACGGCTTCGCCGATGGCGTGGCCGAGCAGCGTGGCGCCCTCGGTGGCGTTGAGCATGCCGCGATAGGCCTTGCCGATCGGCGTGCGGGCGGTGGAAACGATGACGGCGTCGGTCAAGAACGACCTCCTGATGCAAGTTGGGTGGATTGTGACGGTTTCTGCTGCTGGCGCAATTCGTGACGCGACAGTTTTCCGACCGGCGTGCGCGGCAGATCGTCGACGAACTCGACCTCTACAGGCATTTCGTGCTTGCCGACCTTGCCGGCAAGCTGCGCGCGCAGCTCGTCGAGCGAGAACGGTTTTGCGCCGGATTTGAGCTTGATGAAGGCCTTGGCGGCCTCGCCGCGATACTGGTCGGGGATGCCGAGCACGATCACCTCGTGCACGCCGGGAAGGGTGTAGATCGCCTGCTCGATCATCTGCGGATAGACGTTGAAGCCGCCGGAGATGATCATGTCCTTCTTGCGGTCGACCAGGAAGAAATAGCCGTCGGTATCGACATAGCCGATGTCGCCGGTGAGGAAGCGGCCGTCGATGAAAGCCTCCGCGGATCCCTCGGGCTTGTTCCAATAGCCCCTGGTGACGTTCGGGCCCTTGATGCGGATCTCGCCGACCTCGCCCGGCGGCAGCACTTTTGTCGGATCGTCCAGCGACACGACGTCGAGCTCGATGCCGGGCAGCATCAGCCCGATCGAGCCGGGCTTGTCGGGGCCCGTGGGCGGATGGCCGGTGCCGGGCGAGCAGGTCTCGGTCATGCCCCAGCCGCTGCGCAGCTTCTTGCCGACCTTGCGCTCGAAAAAGTTCGCGATCTCCACCGGCAGCGGCGCGCCGCCGGAGCCGATCGTCGCAAGCGAGGAGAAATCGCGCTTGTCCAGATCGGGCAGCGCTGCGATCGCGATCCACATCGTCGGCACGCCCGGGAAATAGGTGGCGCGCTTGACCTCGATGTCGCGCATGACAGCTTCGACGTCGAAGCGCTGGTGGATCGAGATCAGATTGCCGCGGCGGAGCGAGGACAACAGCACGACGGTGAGCGCGTAGATGTGGAACAGCGGCAGCACGCAGATCACGCGCTCGACGACGTCACCGCGGCTCGCGCGCGATGACTTGCCCCAGACGTCGTAGATCGACACCGCCGACGTCAGATTACCGTGCGTGAGCATCGCGCCCTTGGGCAGGCCGGTGGTGCCGCCGGTATATTGCAGCAGGGCAACGTCGCCGGCCGTGACTTTTGGCCACTCTGCCGGCGCGGCGGCGTCTTCGACGAAGGTCTTGAAGGTGACGATGCGGGGATCAGGGGGGATCGCGGCCTGGGGCGTGCCGACCTTGCCCCAATTATCGTCCTCGCAGACGACGAGGCGATCGATCAGGCCCTTCTCCAAAAATTTCAGCGCCGTCGGCAGCAGCGCGGCGAGGTTGGAGGTGACGAGCAGGCGCGAGCCGGAGTCGGACACCTTGTGGGTCAGCGCGATCTCGCCGTCGAGCGGCGACAGATGGGCAACGCGGGCGCCGGCCTTCAGCGCGCCGAAGAAATTGACGGGGTGATCGGGCGTGTTGCCGAGGAACAGCGCGACGGAGGCGTTCTTGCCGCAGCCGGCGCGGAGGAACGCCGCCGCGGCACGCTCGGCCATCGCGGCGAGCTCGGTGTAGGTGATCGGACGTTCGCGAAATTCCAGCGCGGTGCGCGGGCCGTAATCGGCGGCGGCTTTCGACAGCAGGTCGGGGAGCGTGCCCTGGACGATGGTGTCGTCCCAACGCACGCCCTCGGGATAAAACTGTTCGCCGGGATGGGTCATTTACTACATCACACTCAGTGGTCATTCCGGGGCGCGACAAAGTCGCGAACCCGGAATCCATCGAGCAGCATACTCGAAGGCGAAATGGATTCCGGGTCTGGCCCTTCGGGCCATCCCGGAATGACGAGAGGATAGCCAGCGGCCATCACGCCGCCTTCGACGCCGCCGCCAGCGAGGCGAAGGTCTTGCCCTCCGCCGCGAGCTTCTTCAGCAGCGGCGCGGGCTCGAGGCTGGGGTCGTTGGTCTCCTTGGCGTAGAACGACAGGCGATCGGCGATGTGCTTGAGGCCGACGGTGTCGGCCCAGAACATCGGGCCGCCGCGATAGATCGGCCAGCCATAGCCATAGAGCCAGACCACGTCGATGTCGGAGGGGCGCGCCGCGATGCCTTCCTCGAGGATCTTTGCGCCCTCGTTGATCATCGGATACATCATGCGCTCGAGGATCTCCTCGTCGCTGACGGCGCGCTTCTTGCGGCCGAGGCGGGCAAGCGTCTCGTCGATCAGCTTCTCGACCTCAGGGTCGGGCAGCGCCGAGCGGGAGCCGGCTTCGTACTTGTAGTAGCCCTTGCCGGTCTTCTGGCCGAAGCGTCCGGCTTCGCAGAGCGCGTCCGCGATCTCGGACTTGATGCCGCGGTCTTTCCGCGAGCGCCAGCCGATGTCGAGGCCGGCGAGATCGCCCATCGCGAACGGCCCCATCGGCATGCCGAACTTGGTGACGACCGCGTCGACCTGCTGCGGCAAGGCGCCTTCGAACAGCAGCTTCTCGGACTGCTTGCCGCGCTGTGCCAGCATGCGGTTGCCGACGAAGCCGTCGCAGACGCCGACCACGGCCGGCACCTTCGCGATCTTGCGCGCGATGGTGACGGCGGTCACCAGCGCATCCGGCGCGGTCTTGTCGGCGCGGACGATCTCGCACAGCTTCATGACGTTGGCCGGCGAGAAGAAGTGCATGCCGAGCACGTCCTGCGGACGCTTGGTCGACTTCGCGATCTCGTCGATGTTGAGATACGAGGTGTTGGAGGCGAGCACGGCGCCGGGCTTCGCAAACTGGTCGAGCTTGCCGAACACTTCCTTCTTGACCGCCATGGTCTCGAACACGGCCTCGATGACGAGGTCGGCATCGCCGACATTCTCGATGCCGACGACGCCGGTGATCAGCGCCATGCGCTTGGCGGGCGCGTCCGCCGGGATGCCGCCGCGCGCGGCGGTCGCCTCCCAGTTCTTCTGCATGATGCCGAGGCCGCGCTTGAGCTGCTCCTCGCCGGTCTCGATCAGGGTGACGGGAACCCCGGCATTGGCAAACGACATCGCGATGCCGCCGCCCATGGTGCCGGCGCCGAGAATGGCAACACGGTTGACGGGGCGCGACTTGGTACCCTCAGGCACGCCGGCGATCTTGGCGGCCTCACGCTCGGCGAAGAAGGCGTAGCGCTGCGCCTTGGACTGGTCGCTGGCGACCAGCTTGAGGAAGCCCTCGCGCTCCTTCTTCAGGCCCTCGTCGAACGGAAAATCGATGGCGTAGCCGACCGCGTCGGCGGCCGCGAACGGCGCCTCCAGCCCGCGCGACTTCTTGGTCATGGCGGCCACCGCATTGGTGAAGATCGAGCGGTCGACCTTGGCGGCCGCGAGCTTGGAATCGTCGTCGCGCAGGCGGCGCAGCGGACGCTTCTCGGCCAGCAATTTGCGGACGAAGGCTTCGCCGCCGGAGGCTGGACCCTCGACGATCTCCTCGATCAGGCCGTTCTTGAGCGCTTCCGCCGCACCGATCGGATCGCCGCCGACGATCATCTTGACGGCGAGTTCGGGGCCGACCGCGCGCGGCAGGCGCTGGGTGCCGCCGGCGCCCGGCAGCAGGCCGAGCTTCACCTCGGGCAGGCCGAGCTTGGCCTCCTTCACCGCAACGCGGAAATGACAGGCCAGCGCGACCTCGAGGCCGCCGCCGAGCGCGGTGCCGTGAATTGCGGCAACGACCGGCTTCGGCGAGTTCTCGATCTCGGACAGCACGTCGTTGAGGGCGGGCGACTTCGGCGGCTTGCCGAATTCGGTGATATCGGCACCGGCGATGAAGGTGCGGCCGGCGCAGGTCAGCACGATGCCCTTGATCGCCGGATCGGCGACCGCGGCCTTGATGCACTCCAAAATGCCACCGCGGACTGCGGCACTCAGCGCATTGACCGGAGGGCTGTCGACCGTGACGATCCCGACTTCGTCATGACGCTCAAGCTTGACCACTTCGCTCACGGTTTCCCTCCTTGGTGGGGATTTACTTTTGTTCGATTTCGCGGTGCGGAATTTAATTCCGCATCTTGACGGCAGGGTTATTTTGAAGCACGGACGTTGTCAACGACTCCGCGCAAGAAGCAGATCAGGGATGAAGCGTACAGGAAAGAAGACTGCGACCGATCGGAATTTCGTCGTCGCGCTTTCCCGCGGACTTGATGTATTGCGCGCATTCCAACCCAGCGACGGACTTCTCGGCAACCAGGAGATCGCGGCCCGCACCAATCTGCCCAAGCCGACCGTTTCGCGCCTGACCTACACGTTGACGAAGCTCGGTTATCTGACGCCGGTTCCCCGTTTCGAGAAGTACCAGCTCGCGCCGGCCGCGATGGCGCTCGGCTATGCGGCGTTATCCAATCTCGGCGTTCGGCATTTGTCCGAACCGTTTCGCGAGGAAGTGATGCGCGCGACCGGCGGCGCGGTCGCGATCGGGGGCCGCGACCGTCACAGCATGATCTATTTCGGGCAGAGCCGCGGCAGCGAGACGGTCGGCGTTCAACTTGACGTCGGCTCCCGCGTGCCGATTGCAACCAGCGCCATGGGCCGCGCCTATTTCTGGGCGCTGGCTGACGAAGATCGCGCCGAGCTGTCGCGCGTCCTGCGCGAGCATTACGGCAGCCGCTGGCCGAAGATGCGCGATGGCCTCGAACGTTCCGGCGAGACCGTCGCGAAATACGGCTTTGCGATTTCCGTCGGCGACTGGCACGACGACATCGGCGCCGCCGGCGTCGCGCTCAAGCTCAACGATGGAACCGGACCTTACGCATTCAATTGCGGCGCGCCCGCATTCCGCTTCACGGAAGAGCGTTTGATCAACGACATTGGACCGCGTCTCTTAGCGATGGTAAGGAACATCGAAGCGGCACTCGGGGGTCTGATGCCGCATTCCAAAAAAGAAGTCAGCAAAAAGCTGAAATCAGGAGGAAAAGTTGCGCGTGTGGCCGAGGGGTTCAGATAGCCTTTGTCATGATCGGGAGCGGTTCGCATCGCCCCGTCGCCCACTGAAATTTGTGGGCGAGACGAGATGACGCAGGCACAGCTCGCGCAGGGGACATCGCCCCTGCTCGCGGTTCGCGACGTCAGCGTCGTGTTCGGCGGCATCATCGCGCTCAACGGTGTGTCCTTCGACATGCACAAGGGCCAGATCCTCGGATTGATCGGCCCCAACGGCGCCGGCAAGACGACGCTCTTCAACTGCCTCTCGCGGCTCTACCAGCCGTCGTCCGGCGACATCCTGATGGAGGGCGCGAGCATCCTGTCGCGGCCGCCGCACCGGATCGCCGAGATCGGCATCGGCCGCACCTTCCAGAACGTGGCGCTGTTTCCGAACCTCTCGGTGATGGACAACGTCCGCGTCGGCGCCCATTCGAAGACCTCCAGCGACATCATCAGCGACTCCCTGAGACTGGCCTGGGTCCGGCGCAGCGAGAACGACGTGAACAAGAAGGTGTACGAGATCCTCGCCTATCTCGACCTCGAGGAGGTCGCGCACACCGTCGTGTCCGGCCTGCCCTTCGGCACGCAGAAGCGCGTCGAGCTGGCGCGCGCACTGGCGGCCGATCCGAAGATCCTGCTGCTCGACGAGCCGGCCGGCGGCCTCAATCACGAGGAAGTCTACGTGCTTGGCGACCTCATCCGCCGCATCCGCGACGACCGCCACATGACCGTGCTGCTGGTCGAGCATCACATGGGCCTCGTGATGTCGATCGCCGACCACGTCGTCGCGCTCAATTTCGGCAAGAAGCTCGCGGAAGGCACCCCCGCCCAGGTGCAGGCGGACCCCGACGTCATCAAGGCCTATCTCGGGAGCAAGGACCAATGACGACACTGCTCAACGTCAAGGACCTGCGCGCCTATTACGGCCAGGTCCAGGCGCTCCATGGCCTGTCCTTCTCGCTCAACGAGGGCTCGCTGACGACGCTGCTGGGCGCCAACGGCGCCGGCAAGACCACCACGTTGCGCGCGATCTGCAACATGGTGCGCTCGACCGGCGGAATCGAGTTCGACGGCAAGCCGCTCAACAACCGCTCCACCGAGAGCATCGTGCGGTTCGGCATCGCCCATGTGCCGCAAGGCCGCGGCACCTTCACCAACATGACGGTGGAGGAGAACCTCCAGCTGGGAGCGATCACCCGCAAGGACGGCGCCGGCATCGTCTCCGACATCGAGCGCATGTATGCGCATTTCCCGGTGCTCAAGCAGCGCCACACCCAGCAGGCCGGCACCCTCTCGGGCGGCGAGCAGCAGATGCTCGCGGTCGCCCGCGCCCTGATGCTGCGGCCGCGCCTGATGCTGCTGGACGAGCCGTCCTTCGGCCTCGCCCCTCTCGTCGTGCGCGACCTGTTCGGCATCCTCGGCAAGATCAACCGCGAGGACAAGGTGTCGATCCTGGTGGTCGAGCAGAACGCCCAGCTCGCGCTCGAGCTCGCCGACCAGGCCTACGTGATCGAGACCGGCCGCATCGTGATGTCGGGCAACGCCAAGGACATCGCGAACAACGAAGAAATCCGCAAATCCTATCTGGGTTACTGAGGAGCCGGCACGATGGAGCTTTTCACCAATCAAGTGCTGGCCGGCATCGCCACGGGCGCGATCTATGCCTGCATGGCGCTCGCCGTGGTCATGATCTACCAGGCCATCGACCATCTCAACTTCGCGCAGGGCGAGATGGCGATGTTCTCGACCTTCATCTCCTGGCAGCTGATGCAGTGGGGCATCCCCTACTGGGCCGCTTTCGTCATCACGCTGGCGCTCTCCTTCGTCGGCGGCATCGCGATCGAGCGCATCCTGTTCAAGCCGCTGGCGAAGGCGCCCGTGCTGACCAACGTCGCCGGCTTCATCGCGCTGTTCGCGATCATCAACTCCTCGGCCGGCCTGATCTGGGACTTCACCATCAAGCAATATCCGACCCCGTTCGGCTCTTCGCCGTTCCTCGGCAGCCAGCTGATCTCGACCCACCAGGCCGGCATGATCGGCGTCACCGTGCTGCTGCTGCTCGGCCTGTATTTCTTCTTCCAGTACACGCGGATCGGCCTTGCCATGCGCGCGGCCGCCTCGGTGCCTGAATCGGCGCGCCTCGTAGGCATCAACACGAGCTGGATGATCGCGCTCGGCTGGGGCATGGCGTCCGCGATCGGCTCGATCGCCGGCATGCTGATCGCGCCCGTGGTGTTCCTCGAGCCCAACATGATGGGCGGCGTGCTGATCTACGGCTTTGCCGCCGCGGTGCTGGGCGGACTGACCAGCCCGTTCGGCGCCGTGGTCGGCGGCTTCCTGGTCGGCATCTTCGAGAACCTCGCCGGCACCTACATCCCCGGCGTCGGCAACGAGCTGAAACTCCCGATCGCGCTCGCGCTGATCATCTCCGTCCTGGTCGTCAAACCCGCTGGTCTGTTCGGCCGGCACATCGTCAAGCGAGTTTGATCATGAGCGCAGCAGAAGAAGTCGTCGCCGAAGGCCATCAGGCGGTCGAGGCCGTTCCGAAGCGCGCCATGACGCTGGGCACCGGCACCTCGCTGGTGGTGCTGGCTGCGCTGCTGATCGCACCCGTCTTCGTCAAGAACTTCATCATCTTCCAGATGACGATGCTCCTGATCTACGGGCTCGCGGTGCTCGCGCTGAACATCCTGACCGGCGGCTCGGGCCAGTTCTCGCTCGGCCAGAGCGCCTTCTACGCCGTCGGCGCCTATACGACGGCGGTGCTGATGGAGCACTTCAACATCAACTATGCGCTGACGCTGCCGGTCGCCGGCGTGGTCTGCTTCGGCTTCGGCTTCCTGTTCGGACAGCCGGCGCTGCGGCTCTCCGGCGTCTATCTGGCGCTCGCGACCTTCGCGCTCGCCACCGCCATGCCGCAGCTTCTGAAGCTGAACTTCCTCGAGCACTGGACCGGCGGCGTGCAGGGCCTCGTCGTCACCAAGCCCGACGCGCCGTTCGGCCTGCCGATGTCGCAGGACATGTGGCTGTACTACTTCACGCTGGTCGTCGTGATCGCGATCTACATCTTCTCGGTGAACCTGCTGCGCTCCCGTTCGGGCCGCGCCTTCATGGCGATCCGCGACAACGAGATCGCGGCCTCCGCCATGGGCGTGGACGTCGCGCTGTACAAGACCCTGGCCTTCGGCGTCTCCGCGGCCATCACCGGTATCGCCGGCTCGCTCGGCGCCATCGCGGTGCAGTTCGTGGCGCCCGACAGCTACACCATCACGCTCGCGATCTCGCTGTTCCTCGGCATGGTCGTCGGCGGCGTCGGCTGGCTGCCCGGCTCGATCGTCGGCGCCGCCTTCATCATCTTCGTGCCGAACATCGCGGAAGGCATCTCCAAGGGCCTCTCCGGCGCCGTGTTCGGCGTGCTCCTGTTCGCCGTCATCTACCTCGTGCCGCATGGCGCAAGGCAAATCGCAATCCTGGGCCAGCAACTCGCCGGAAGGCTCAGAAAGAACTGAAACCCTCTTAAGGAAGGAGACCAAATTGTTTCTTGGAAGAATATTGCGAACCACCGCGCTCGTAACGGCGGTCGCGACCCTCAGCTCCGGCGCAGCACTTGCTCAGAAGAAATACGACACCGGCGCGTCCGATACCGAGATCAAGATCGGCAACATCATGCCGTACAGCGGTCCGGCGTCGGCCTATGGCATCATCGGCAAGACCGAAGAAGCCTATTTCAAGATGATCAACGACAAGGGCGGCATCAACGGCCGCAAGATCAACTTCGTCACCTATGACGACGGCTATTCGCCGCCGAAGGCCGTGGAGCAGGTCCGCAAGCTGGTCGAGAGCGACGAGGTGCTGGCCGTGTTCAACCCGCTCGGCACGCCCTCGAACAGCGCGATCCAGAAATACCTGAACGCCAAGAAGATCCCGCAGCTGTTCGTCGCCACCGGCGCCACCAAGTGGAACGACCCGAAGAACTTCCCCTGGACCATGGGCTGGCAGCCCTCCTACCAGAGCGAGGCGCAGATCTACGCGAAATGGCTGACGAAGGAAAAGCCCGACGCCAAGGTCGCGATCCTCTACCAGAACGACGATTTCGGCAAAGACTACCTCAAGGGCACCAAGGACGGGCTCGGCGCCAAGGCGGCCTCGACCATCATCATGGAGGAGAGCTACGAGGTATCCGAGCCGTCGATCGACGGTCACATCGTCAAGATCAAGGCCGCCAATCCCGACGTGCTGCTGATCTATGCGACCCCGAAGTTCGCGGCCCAGACCATCAAGAAGACCGCCGAGCTCAACTGGAAGCCGCTCCAGATCCTCACCAACGTGTCGATCTCGGTCGGCAGCGTGATGAAGCCGGCCGGCTTCGAGAACGCGCAGGGCGTGCTGTCGGCGGCCTATGCCAAGGACTCGACGGATCCGCAGTGGGCCAACGACCCCGGCATGAAGAAGTGGAACGAGTTCGTCGACAAGTACATGCCGGGTGCCGACAAGTCCGACACCAGCATGGTCTACGGCTATGGCGCCGCGTCGACCCTGGCCAAGGCGCTGGAAATGTGCGGTGACGATCTCACCCGCGCCAACCTGATGAAGCAGGCGGCGAGCCTGAAGGACTTCACGCCGGACACCCTGCTGCCTGGGGTCAAGATCAACACCAGCGCCACCGACTTCGCTCCGATCGCGCAGCTCCAGATGCAGCGCTTCAAGGGCGAGAGGTGGGAACTGTTCGGCGAGATCATCAGCGGCGACGTCGCCTCCGAGTGACACGCTGACGCAATAGGCCGACCGTAAAGAAGCCCCCGCGGGCGACCGCGGGGGCTTTTTGTTGACGGCGGGCGTCAATCTTGTTCAATGCGGCGCTGATCCAGCCCGGGGTAGGAGAACAATGACTGCCGTTCGTTTTCAGGTTGCGGCCCTCGCAGCCGCACTCGCGTTGTGCACTGCGATGACTGGCCCGGTGCTGGCGCAAAAGAAATACGACAGCGGCGCTTCCGATACCGAGATCAAGATCGGCAACATCATGCCCTATAGCGGGCCGGCCTCCGCCTATGCCGTGATCGGCAAGACCGAGGAAGCCTATTTCAACAAGATCAATGCCGAGGGGGGCATCAACGGCCGCAAGATCAAGTTCATCTCCTATGACGACGGCTATTCGCCGCCGAAGACGGTGGAGCAGGCGCGCAAGCTGGTCGAGAGCGACGGGGTGCTCCTGATCTTCGGCTCGCTCGGCACCTCGACCAACGGCGCGATCCGCAAATACATGAACGAGAAAAAGGTGCCGCAATTATTCGTGGCGAGCGGCGCCTCGAAGTGGAACGATCCCAGGCAATATCCCTGGACCATGGGCTGGCAGCCGAGCTACGCGAGCGAGGCGCGCATCTATGCCAAGTACGTCATGAAGGAGAAGCCGGACGCGAAGATCGGAGTGCTCTACCAGAACGACGATTTCGGCAAGGACTATCTGAAGGGGCTGAAGGGCGGCCTGGGGGCCAAGGCGTCAATGATCGTGGTGGAAGAGGCCTACGACACCTCGGAGCCGGCCGTCGACGAACACGTCGTGAAGCTGAAGGCCTCGGGCGCCGACGTCTTCATCAGTATCACCACGCCGAAATTCGCCGCGCAGGCGATCAAGAAGGCGGCCGAGATCAACTGGCATCCGATGCAGATCATCTCCAACGTCTCGGCCTCGGTCGGCGGCGTGCTGGAGCCGGCGGGAATCGAGATCTCGCAAGGCATCCTCTCGGCCAGCTACACCAAGGACGGCTCGGACCCGCAATGGAACGCCGATGAGGGCATGAAGAAGTTCTATAACTTCCTCGCGCAATTCGATCCCAAGGCGAACAAGCTCGATGCCGGCGTGGTGTTCGGCTATGCCGCCGCCCAGACCATGGTGAAGGTGCTGCACATGTGCGGCGACGACCTCACCCGCGAGAACGTCATGAAGCAGGCCGCTTCCTTGAAGGATTTCGAGCCGGACACGCTGCTGCCCGGCATCAGGATCAACACCGCGCCGGACAATTTCGCCCCGATTGAACAGCTCCAGATGATGCGGTTCAAGGGCAAGAAATGGGAGCTGTTCGGCGACATCATCTCGAGCGATACGGGCCACTGAGCCAGATCAACTCAAAATCGCTTGGTACGCGTTAAGCAACTCAGAGCAGTCGCGTTGTCTCGCACTCGCACACGAAACCGCGCCCGTCCCTGACTACTAAAGAAGCAGCCCCTGCGACGCCGTCGCGGGGGCTTTCTGTTGAAGGCACAGGACAAATCGTATTGAATTGCGGCGGCGTCGCCAAAAACAATCAAGACAAGAAACGGGACGCACACACACCAAGAAAATAGGGAGATAGGAATGCCCGCTGTCACCGGCAAACTTGCGGCCGCGTCACTGGCGCTTGCGCTCGTTGCGGCCTCGGCCTCCACTGCATCGGCCCAGAAGAAATACGATACCGGCGCGACCGACACCGAGATCAAGATCGGCAACATCATGCCCTACAGCGGACCGGCCTCCGCCTACGGCATCATCGGGCGGACCGAAGCCGCTTATTTCAAGAAGATCAACGAAGAGGGCGGGATCAACGGCCGCAAGATCAACTACATCAGCTATGACGACGCCTATTCGCCGCCGAAGACGGTCGAGCAGGCGCGCAAGCTGGTCGAGAGCGACGAGGTGCTGTTCATCTTCAACTCGCTCGGCACGCCGCCCAACTCGGCGATCCAGAAGTACATGAATTCGAAGAAGGTGCCGCAGCTGTTCGTCGCCACCGGCGCCACCAAGTGGAACGATCCGCAGAACTTCCCCTGGACCATGGGCTGGCAGCCCAACTACCAGAGCGAGACGCAGATCTACGCGAAGTGGCTCTTGAAGAACAAGCCGGACGCCAAGATCGCCGTGCTCTACCAGAACGACGATTACGGCAAGGACTACCTCAAGGGCCTGAAGGACGGCCTGGGAGCCAAGGCTGCCTCGATGATCGTGATCGAGGAGAGCTACGAGACCTCCGAGCCGACCATCGACAACCACATCGTCAAGCTGAAATCGACCGGCGCCGACGTGTTCATGAACATCACGACGCCGAAATTCGCGGCGCAGGCGATCAAGAAGAATTCCGAGATCGGCTGGAAGCCGCTGCACTTCCTCAACAACGTCTCCGCCTCCGTCGGCAGCGTGATGAAGCCCGCCGGCTTCGAGAACGGCCAGGACATCATCTCGGCCGACTATCTCAAGGACGTGTCCGATCCGGCATGGAACAATGACGCTGGCATGAAGGAATTTCTCGCCTTCATGACCAAGTACTTCCCGGAAGGCGACAAGCTCGACAAGGGCACCATCGTCGGCTTCGCCGTGGCGCAGACGGTGGTTCAGGTCCTCAAGCAGTGCGGTGACAATCTCACGCGCGAGAACATCATGAAGGAGGCCGCCAACCTGAAGAACTTCCGCACCGAGGCGCTGCTGCCCGGCATCCAGATCAACACCGGGCCGAACGACTTCGCGCCGATCAGCCAGCTCCAGCTCGAAAAGTTCAAGGGCGAACGCTGGGAGCTGTTCGGCGACGTGATCAGCGCCGACGCCGGCGGCTAGCCGTCCAGCAACATCCAGTTGCGCGAAAGGCCCCCCGCGAGACCATCGCGGGGGGCCTTTTTGTCGCGCGGCGATTATGATCACGCGATTGCACAATCGAATGATGGTAAACCCTGCTTACGCTTTCGCGCATGATACGGTAGGCAGGTGAACGGCGAATTCGTCGCCATCGCTTCAGTCTGCTCAAGGCCATCGTCATGACCGACCGACGTCCCCTGCTCCGCGCGCTCTACGACGCCGCCGTTGCCGCCGCGCATCCGAGTACAATTCTGGCGCCGCATCTGCGGCCGGCTCCGACAGGACGCGTGATCTGCCTCGCCGCCGGCAAGGGCGCCGGCGCGATGGCCGCGGCCGCCGAGCGACATTATCTCGACACGCTGAAGCTCGCGCCGGAGCGGCTGGTTGGCATCGCCACCACGCGCCACGGCTACGGCGTGCCGACACGCCGCATCCGCGTGGTCGAAGCCGGCCATCCCGTGCCCGATGAAGCCGGCCTCAAGGGCGCGGCCGACACGCTCGCGCTCGCGGGCGAGGCCGGGCCCGACGACCTGCTTCTGGTCCTGCTCACCGGCGGCGGCTCGGCGAACTGGATCGCGCCGGTGGACGGCATCAGTTTCGCGCAGAAGCAGGCGGTCAACAAGGCGCTGCTGCGTTCGGGCGCGCCGATCGGCGAGATGAACGTCGTGCGCAAGCATCTCTCGCGCATCAAGGGCGGGCGGCTGGCGCGCGCCGGCAGGAACGCCGCCGAGATCGTCACGCTCGCGATCTCCGACGTGCCGCATGACGATCCCTCCGCGATCGCCTCCGGCCCTACCGTGCCCGATCCGACCACGCTGGCGGATGCGCGCGCGATCGTGGCCAGGTACAAGCTCGATATCGACGATGCCGTGCGCCGCGCGCTCGACAATCCCGATAACGAAAGCTGCAAGCCGGATGATGCCGCCTTTGCGCGCGCATCATTCGAATTGATCGCGCGGCCCAAGCAGTCGCTCGACGCCGCGGTGAAGCTCGCGAAAGAGGCCGGCTACGAGACGATCGATCTCGGCGCCGATCTCGAAGGCGAGGCGCGCGAGGTCGCGGCCCATCATGCCGGACTCGCGTTGCAGGCGCGTGCGCAGGGCAAGCGCATCGCGATCCTCTCCGGCGGCGAGCTCACGGTCACCGTGCGCGGCCAGGGACGCGGCGGTCCGAACCAGGAATACGCGCTGGCGCTCGCCGGCCTCTTGAAGGACACGGCCGGCATCTCCGCGCTCGCGGGCGACACCGACGGCGCCGACGGCGGCGCCGGCCACCCTACCGACCCCGCAGGCGCGCTGATCGACGCGGCCACGTTTGCGAAGATGAAGGCGCTGGCACTCCAGCCGCAGGCCTATCTCGACAACAACGACGCGACGACGTTCTTCGAGGCGACCGGCGATCTGCTGATGCCCGGCCCGACGCTGACGAACGTGAATGATATCAGGGTGATCCTGGTGGATTGAGCGAGCGCTTCTCGCTCCGCTGCGTTCCCTCCCCCTTGCGGGGCAGGGCTATCGCATGTGGTTTGCATGATGCGGCGGCATCGGCACTCGGCTCCCTCTCCCGCTTGCGGGGGAGGGCTGGGGTGGGGGTGTCTCCGCGTCGGGATTGCCTGGGATTGCGGAGAACGTCCCTGCGTGGCGAGAGCCCTCACCCGCCGCGCTCGGGACGATGCTTCGCATCGCCCGGGGCGCGTCGGCCTCTCCCGCAAGCGGGAGAGGCGGAGCAAACCCGCGGACAATTCTCGTGAAATCCACATGCGATAGCCCTGCCCCCGCAAGGGGGGAGGGAGCAGAGAGAGCGTGCGGTTAAGCCCAGCTCAAAACTCGTTGGCGATCTTCGAGAGCATCTCGATCAGGGCTTCGCGGTTGGCCTGGCCGAGCAGGTCGTTCAGCCGCGCCTCGTGCTTGGTGGCGACGAGCTTTTTCGCCCGCGTCAGCACAGCCTTGCCCTTGTCGGTCAGGACCAGGATATGCGAGCGGCGGTCGTTGGTGGAACGGATCCGCGCGCAAAGGTCGCGGCTTTCGAGATTGTCGAGCATGGCCACGAAATTCGGGCGCAGGATGCCGAGGGTGGAGGCGATCTCGGTCTGGTTCCGCCCCGGGTTCTTCTCGACCAGCAGCAGCACCGAGAACTGCGCGGGGGTGAGCTGGAGCGAGGCCATGCAGCGCAGGAAGTTCTCGAACACCTTGAGCTGCGCCCGCTTCAGCACATAGCCGAGCTGTTCGGAGAGCTCGCCGAGCTGGAGGGCATCGGTAGAGCCCTGGCCCTGGGCCTCGGCCGCGTCCTTGCGGCCCTTGGCCGAGTCAGCCGGTTTTTCTGAAGACTTTTCAGCGGTTTTGGAAACGGTCATCGCCTCGTGCTCGTAATCCCGCTAAATTCGGGGCGGGTCGCCCGCCACCCTTGAAGTTATATTTGATAATTGTTATGCACCATATCAAATATCGTCAGCGTATTTCAATGGCTGTGACGGACCATCCACCGCGATTGCGGAGACCGGTCCTTAATCTTTGAGGGGGAGCGTCCGGTCTTGAACACCACTATCATGCTGTTCCTGGTGCAGGACGGCATCACCAATGGCGCGATCTATGCGCTGCTCGGCCTCGCGCTGGTGCTGGTGTTCGCCGTTACCCGCGTGATCCTCATTCCCCAGGGCGAGTTCGTCACCTATGGCGCGCTGACCTATGCCTCGCTGGCCGCGGGCCAGATGCCGGGCACGGCAAAGCTCGCGCTCGCCCTCGGCATCGGCGCCTTTGCCTTCGATCTGTTCGTGGCCCGCAAGGCGCTGCATGGCCGGCTGATCCTGCGCAGCGTCCTCACCAATATCGTGCTGCCGGCCATCGTGCTGGCGCTGACGATCTACTTCGCCGCCCAGAAGCCGCCGGTGGCGGTCTGCATCGCGCTGTCGCTGGTGATCGTGGCGATGATCGGCCTGTATCTCTACCGCATCGCGTTCCAGCCGCTGGCGCACACCTCGGTGCTGGTGCTGCTGATCGCCTCCGTGGGCGTCCACCTCGCGCTGCAGGGACTGGGCCTGCTGTTCTTCGGCGCCGAGGGCCAGCGCGGACCTGCCGTGCTGTCCGGCTCTTTCACCGCCGGCGCGCTGCGCTTCACCGGCCAGAGCATCACCGTCTACGCCATCACCATCGCCTTCATCGTCGGGCTCTGGCTGTTCTTCGGCCTGACGCTCTACGGCAAGGCGCTGCGCGCGACCGCCGTGAACCGGCTAGGGGCGCGGCTCGCTGGCATCCGCACCACGCTGTCGGGGCAGATCGCCTTCCTGCTGGCGTCCGTCATCGGCGCGCTGTCGGGCATCATGATCGTGCCGATCACGACGCTCTATTACGACAGCGGCTTCCTGATCGGGCTGAAGGGTTTCGTTGCCGCGATCATCGGCGGCCTCGTCAGCTACCCCCTCACCGCCGTCGCCGCGCTGGTCGTCGGCATCGTCGAGGCGTTCTCGTCCTTCTACGCCTCCAACTACAAGGAAGTGATCGTCTTCATGCTGCTGATCCCCGTGCTGCTGCTGCGCTCGCTCGCCGCGCCCGCGGTCGAGGAAGAGAAGGACTGACGCTAAGATGCAGAGCCGGCTCCCCATCCTCGTCTTCGCGCTTGTCATGGCGGTGATCCCGTTTGTCCCGGGCATGCCGCCGTTCTGGATCGTGCTGCTCGACAATATCGGCCTTGCCGCCCTCGTCGCGATGGGCCTCGTGCTGCTGACGGGCGTCGGCGGCCTGACCTCGTTCGGACAAGCCGCCTTCGTCGGCTTTGGCGCCTACACCACCGCGGTGCTGTCGACGAGCTACGGCCTGTCGCCCTGGCTGACGCTGCCGTTGTCGCTCGTGGTCAGCGGATCGCTGGCGGTGCTGCTTGGCCTCGTCACCGTCCGCCTCTCCGGCCACTATCTGCCGCTCGGCACGCTCGCCTGGGGGCTCGGCCTGTTCTATCTCTTCAGCAAGCTGGAGTTTTTGGGCCGCAACGACGGCATCTCGGCGATCCCGCCGCTGTCGATCGGCGCGTTCAAGATGCTCTCGCCCGGCTCGATCTACTACGCGATCTGGGTCGCCGTGATCCTCTCGGCCCTGCTCACGATGAACCTGCTGGACTCCCGCACCGGCCGCGCCATCCGCGCGCTCAGGCGCGGCCATGTCGCGGCCGAGGCGTTCGGCGTGCACACGCCGCGGGCAAAGCTGCTGGTGTTCATCCACGCCGCGGTGCTAGCCGGTCTCTCCGGCTGGCTCTATGCCCACCTTCAGCGCGCGGTGAACCCGACGCCGTTCGGCGCACAGGCCGGCATCGAATATCTCTTCATCGCGGTGGTCGGCGGCGCCGGCTATGTCTGGGGCGGCGTGCTGGGCGCGGCGATCGTCGTGGTCCTGAAAGAGGTGCTGCAAAGCTATCTGCCGCTGCTCCTGCCGGGTTCCGGCCAGGTCGAGACGATCGTGTTCGGCATCATGCTGGTGGCGTTGTTGCAACTCGCGCCCGGCGGCGTCTGGCCCTGGCTGATGTCGTTCCTGCCCGAGCCTACCCGCGGCAGGAAGCCGGACACCTCGCTGAAGCTGGAGCAGCGCACCCGCGCGCCCGGCGAAGCCAGCGTCCTGCTCCAGGTCGAGAAGGCACGCAAGCAATTCGGCGGCGTGATCGCGGTCAACAACGTTTCCTTCGAGGTCCAGGCCCGCGAGATCGTCGCGCTGATCGGGCCGAACGGCGCCGGCAAGAGCACGACGTTCAACCTGATCACCGGCGTGCTGTCGGCGACCTCGGGCTCGATCTCGGTGCTCGGCAAGAGGCTCGACAACGCGCCGCCGCAGGAGATCGTCAAGCTCGGCATCTCCCGCACCTTCCAGCACGTGAAGCTGGTCCCCGACATGACCGTGCTGGAGAACGTCGCTATCGGCGCGCATCTGCGCGGTCATTCGGGGCCGATCTCCTCCATGCTGCGGCTCGACCGCGCCGACGAGGCAAAGCTGCTCGCCGAGGCCGCACGCCAGATCGAGCGCGTCGGGCTTGCGGACCAGATGCACCAGCTCGCAGGTTCGCTCTCGCTCGGCCAGCAGCGCATCGTCGAGATCGCGCGCGCGCTGTGCGTCGATCCGATGCTGCTGCTGCTCGACGAGCCGGCCGCGGGCCTGCGCCACATGGAGAAGCAGCAGCTTGCCAGGCTGCTGCGCGAATTGCGCGACGGCGGCATGAGCGTGCTGCTGGTCGAGCACGACATGGGCTTTGTCATGAACCTCGCCGACCGCATCGTCGTGCTCGATTTCGGCACCAAGATCGCGGAGGGCACGCCCGCCACGATCAAGACCAATCCCGAAGTGATCAAGGCCTATCTCGGAGTGGCGGCATGAGCGCGCTGTTGTCCGTCACCGACGCGCATGTCGCCTACGGCAAGGTCGAGGCGGTGCGTTCGGTCTCGCTCGAGGTCGGGGCGAACCAGATCGTCACCATCGTCGGCGCCAACGGCGCCGGCAAGACCACGCTGCTGTCGGCCATCATGGGCATCCTGCCGCTGAAAGGCCGCGTCGCCTTCGCAGGCCAGGACCTCGCCCGGCTCGACATCGAGGACCGCGTCGCGATGGGCCTCGGCCTCGTCCCGGAGCACCGCGAATTGTTCGTGACCATGAATGTGGAGGACAATCTCGAGCTCGGGGCCTTCCGCATCGAGCGGAGCAAGTCGAAGGCCTCGATGGAGCGGGTCTACACGCTGTTCCCGCGGCTGAAGGAGCGGCGCAAGCAGCTCGCCGGCACGCTCTCCGGCGGCGAGCAGCAGATGCTCGCGATGGGTCGCGCGCTGATGGGCGAGCCGAAGCTCCTGATGCTGGACGAACCGAGCCTCGGTCTCGCCCCGATTATCGTCGCCGACATCTTCCGCATCGTCACCGAGCTCCGCACCGCCGGCGTCTCGGTGCTGCTGGTCGAACAGAACGCGCAGGCCGCGCTCAAGATCGCGGACCAGGCCTATGTGATGGAGCTCGGCGAGTTCGTGCTCAGCGGCAAGGCCAGCGACATCGCCGCGAACGAACGCGTTGCGGCGAGCTATCTCGGCTTCCAGCACGAAGGTGCGAGCGTTCTGTAGTTCTGAGGCGTCGCCACGAACTCAACTGTCATCGTCCGCGAAGGCGGACGATCCAGTACTCCGAGAAGACCGTGGTCGAATCGATAGGTCGCTGCGTACTGGATGCCCCGCCTTCGCGGGGCATGACACCGAAGAATGCGACGAGATTCGCGCCTAGATGCTCGCCGCCTTCTCCTTCAACGCCGCCACCTCCGCTTCCAGCTCGGCGATCCGCTGATCCCTCGCCGCCAGCGCGGCCGCGACATCCGTCGCATCGAACTTCTGCGGAATGTGCTGCGGGCAGTTGGTGTCCCAGGCCGCGATCTTGAACAGGATCACCTGCTCCGGCCGCGCGCGATATCCCTTCGGCATCAGCGACGTCGTCAGCGCATCGTCATCCTCCACCACGCGCGCCTCGCCCCAGATCTTCACCCGGCGGCGATGGGCGTAGTCCATCACGAAGATGTAGGCCTTGGGATTTTCGGACAGGTTTCCCTGCGTGATGTACTGCCGGTTGCCGGCGTAGTCCGTGAAAGCCAACGTCTGCTTATCCAGCACCTTCAAGAACCCCTTCGGCCCGCCACGGTGCTGGATGTAGGGCTGGCCATCGGCAGAGGCGGTGGCGAAATAAAAGCTGTTGGCATCGGCCAGGAACGCCGCGAGGTTCTCATCGACCTCGGTGCGCCAGCCGCGCTGCTCGGCATGGGCATAGCCTTCGCGCGATCCCTTTCGGGTCTGGATCGATTTCACCGCCGGCGTGAACGCCACGTCGCTGGCGTAGGTGAGGGTTGCCGTCATCGGAACATCTCCTGGAATCCCGGCGCATTTCTGCGTCTTTCGGCGACTAAAATGGACCTTTCGGCGTCTAAAACAATCCGCCGGCTTGACACTTCATCATTGCAATATATGAAATAATGCCATGGACCGCCTGGAAGCCATGCACGTGTTCGTCACCGTTGCCGATCTGCGCGGCTTTGCGCCGGCGGCGCGCAAGCTGCACCTGTCGCCCTCGGCGGTGACGCGGCTGATCGCGGCGCTGGAAGAGCATCTCGGCGCCCGGCTGTTGCAGCGGACCACGCGGCAGGTGACGCTGACCGATGTCGGCACACGCTATCTGGAGCGCGCGCGGCGCATTCTCGCCGATGTCGAGGAGGCCGACGGCTCGGCGCGGGAAGAGCGTAACCGGCCGAGCGGACGTCTGGTGGTGTCGGCGCCAGTCGGCTTCGGCCGGCTGCATGTCGGGCCGGTCATGACCGCCTATCTCAAGCGCTATCCCGAGGTTGCCGGCGAATTGCGGCTGTCCGACCATCTCGTCAATCTCGTGGAAGACGCCGTCGATGTGGCGGTGCGGATCGGTCATCTCGCCGATTCGTCCCTCGTCGCGCGCCAGGTCGGCGAGATGCGGCGGATCGTGGTGGCCGCGCCCGGCTATCTGAAGCGCCATGGCGAACCGAAGACGCCGGAAGCGCTCGCCTCGCACCAGACCATCCAGTTCGGACCATCCGCCAGCTGGCGTTTCATGCAGGACGGCCGCGACATCGAGGTGACGACGAACCCGCGCTTCACCAGCAATAGCGCTGACGCCGCCCTGCAATATGCCGAGGCCGGCGGCGGCGTCACGCGGGTGCTGGCCTATCAGGCCGCCGAGGGCTTGAAGCGCGGGCGGCTGAAGGTCGTGCTGGCGAAATACGAGCAGCCGGCGCTGCCCATCCATGTCGTCTACCCGACCTCGCGCCTGCTCTCGGCCAAGGTGCGCGCGTTCGTCGATCTCGTGGTGGAGACGGCGGAGTGGAGGTTTGGGTAAAGGCGGTCATTCCGGGGCTCGCAAAGCGAGAACCCGGAATCTCGAGATTCCGGGTTCGATGCTTTCGCATCGCCCCGGAATGACAGCTAGCCCTTCTTCGGCACCACCCGAAACGTTCCGCTGGCGCGCGCGATCACGGTGGCGTCGGCCTTGACCAGGCACTGCGCGAAACAGATCGTGCTGCCGGTCTTGATCGCCTCGCCCTCGACCGCGAGCCATTGGCCGATTTCGGCGGCGCCGACAAAGTCGACCGACAGCGAGATCGTGACGAAGGACGTCGTCCAGCCGGTCGCCTGTGCGCAGCTGTAACCCATGGCGGCATCGGCGAGCGCCGCGATCAGTCCGCCATGGATGAGCCCGCGCGCGTTGGTGTGCGGCTTGGCCAGGCGCAGGCCGATGATCACGGCCTTGTCGGCCTTCTTCGAGTAGAGCGGCTCCCAGGGATCGGTGAGCGGGGCTTTGCGGAAATGCGGCTCGAAGCCGGCGGGAATGTCGGTGGCGGTCATGGCTGTCTCGCGTTGCTGGTTGCCAGCATTGAACGCGATGGGCGTGGCGGACGCATCACCTACAAAGTTTTAAACGGAATTTGCGGGGGTGTTTGAAACGGGCGGCGGCGTTGCGAGGAATGCAACGCCCGTAGGGTGGGCAAAGGCGCAACGCGCCGTGCCCACCATCTCTCCACAAACACAAAGCTGGTGGGCACGCTTCGCTTTGCCCACCCTACGGCACTTCTCTAAAACGGCAGCCCCACATAATTCTCCGACAACGACGACATCGCGGCCTGCGACTGCGTGACGTAGTCGAGTTCGGCGAGCTGGATGCGGGCGCCGATGGTGCCGGTGTCGGGGAATTTGTGCAGCATCGAGGTCATCCACCAGGAGAAGCGCACCGCCTTCCAGACGCGCGCCAGTGCCTTGGCGGAATAGGCGTCGATGCCGGCGCTGGACTTCTCGTCGTAGAATTCGCGCAGCGCGCTCGACAGATAATGCGCGTCGCTGGCCGCAAGGTTCAGTCCCTTGGCGCCGGTCGGCGGCACGATGTGGGCGGCGTCGCCGCACAGGAACATCCTGCCGAAGCGCATCGGCTCGGCGACGAAGCTGCGCAAGGGGGCGATGCTCTTCTCGATCGAGGGACCGGTGACGAGGCTGTCGGCGGCCTCCTGGTCGAGCCGGCGCTTCAATTCGTCCCAGAAGCGGTCGTCGGGCCATTGGTCGACATGGTCGTCCAGCGAGCACTGCACATAGTAGCGGCTGCGCTTCATCGAGCGCATGGTGCAGAGCGCAAAGCCGAGGGCGTGGTTGGAGTAGATCAGCTCGTGGCTGACCGGCGGCGTCTCGGAGAGAATGCCGAGCCAGCCGAACGGATAGACCCGCTCGAACTCCTCGATCGCCGAGGCCGGAACGCTGGCGCGGCTGACGCCGTGAAAACCGTCGCAGCCGGCGATGAAATCGCAATCGAGCGTGTGGGTGACGCCGTCCCTGACCCAGGTTACGCGCGGGTGACTGCCGTCGAAATCATGCGGTCGCACGTCCTTGGCCTCGTAGACCGTATCGAGGCCGGCCGCCTTGCGCGCGTTCATCAGGTCGAGCGTGACCTCGGTCTGGCCGTAGATCATGACCGTCTTGCCGGTCGCGGCCTTCATGTCGATGCGATGACGGCGGCCGGAAAAGGCCAGCTCAATGCCCTCATGCACCAGGCCTTCGGCATGCGCCCGCACGCCGGCACCGACCTGGTCGAGCAGCGCGACGGTTCCCTCCTCCAGAAGACCGGCGCGGATGCGGCCGAGCACGTAGTCCGGGCTCTGCCGCTCCAGGATGAAATTGTCGATGCCGTAATTGTGCAGCAGTTGCCCAAGCAACAATCCAGCCGGCCCGGCCCCGATGATTGCGACTTTTGTCCGCAATACTTGCTCCTCCCGATCCTGTAGGCTTTCGTCGCGGCTCGCTTGCCGCGATGATCCGCGCAAGTTAATTATATCATATAACGGTTGGGCAAAAGGGGAGTGCTGGTCGCGCTAGCAGCGACAAATCCATGCAACATGGCTGACGTACAGGACGCGACAACGTGCGCGCCAATTCCGGCTTGAACGCGCCGGCCAATTAGATAACATGTTAAATAACGAGACCGGGCCATCGAAGCCCGCCGTCGAAAACAGGGAGAGACGTGTGATGAGGAAAGCCTGTCTGGCTTTGTTGCTCGCAGCAAGTGTGACGCCGGCGTTGGCGCAGGACAAGACCTTCGACTTGAAGATCTCGCACTGGGTGCCGGCATCGCACCCGCTGCAAAAATCGCTGGAAGACTGGGTGGCTGCGGTGAACAAGGATTCCGGCGGCACCATTACGGGCAAGGTGTTTCCGGCCCAGCAGCTCGGCAAGGCGTTCGATCATTACGACATGGCGCGCGATGGCATCGCCGATGTCACCTATGTCAATCCCGGCTATCAGCCCGGCCGCTTCCCGATCGTCGGTGCCGGCGAATTGCCGTTCCTGATCTCGGATGCCAAGGGCGGCTCGATGGGGCTCGACGCCTGGTATCGCAAATATGCCGAGAAGGAGATGAAGGACGTCAAATACTGCCTCGCCTTCGTCCACTCGCCCTCCTCCTTCCACTCCAAGACCAAGAAGATCGTGATGCCGGAGGACGTGAAGGGCCTGAAGATCCGTCCCGCGCACGCCACCATGGCGAACTTCGTCACCTCGCTCGGCGGCACCAATGTGCAGTCCTCCGCGCCCGAAGTGCGCGACATCATCGAGCGCGGCGTCGCCGACGGCGTCACTTTCCCATGGGGTTCCCTCGTGCTGTTCGGCATCGACAAGGTGACCAAGTACGACATGGCGGCGCCGCTCTACACCACGACCTTCGTGTTCGTGATCAACAAGGACAAGTACAATGCGATGTCCGACAAGCAGAAGGCCGCAATCGACAAGAACTGCTCGGTCGAGATGGCCGGCGTGGTCGGCGAGCACTGGGGCAAGTTCGAGGACGCCGGCGTCGACAAGGTGAAGGCGGAAGAGGGGCACGAGGTCTACAAGCTGACACAAGAGCAGACCGCGGCCTGGAAGAAAGCCGCCGAGCCGCTGGTCAAGACCTGGGGCGACGGCGCCAAGAAAGCGGGCGCCGATCCGGACGCCGCGCTGGCCGATTTGAAGGCCTCGCTGAAGAAGTACAACGCGCTGGCGGAGTAGCGCTTCGTTGAAACAGATGCGGCGGCGAAAGACATCTCGCCGCCGTCATTCTGCAAGTGCGCTGTTAGGAGCGCACGACGCTTCCTCCCCCTCTCCCCGCCTGCGGGGAGAGGGTTGGGGTGAGGGGGAGTCTCCGCGGGGACGGTGAAAGTTGGACTCGCGGAGAGCCCCCCTCACCCGGAATCCGCGCTTGCGCGCGCATTCCGGCCTCTCCCCGCAAGCGGGGAGAGGCGAACGACCGCCTTCTGAGCCGAGAGCGAGAATGACATCACACAGGACACACCCATGAAGCGCGCCTGGATGGATCGCTTTATCGACACGATCGAATGGATCGCGGCCGGCTTCGTCGGCCTCGTGGCGCTCGACATCTTCGTGTCGGTTCTGCTGCGCAACACGCTGAACTATTCGATCCCCGACAGCTTCGACATCGGCCGCATGCTGCTCGGCATCCTGATCTTCTGGGGCATCGCCGCGACCTCCTATCGCGGCACCCACATCACGGTCGACCTGGTCTGGGGCAATGTCGAGCCGCGCTATCAGCGCTGGATCGACGTGTTCGCCACCCTGGTGCTGCTGTTCGTCGTCACGGTGCAGACCTGGACCCTGTTCGACAAGGTGCGCGGCACCTACAACGACAATGTCCAGACCTTCGACATGCACATGCCTACCTGGCCGTTCTTCGCGATCGCCTGGATCGGCGACGTCTCCGCCGTGCTGCTGATCGCGATCCGCACCTACCGGCTGATCTTCCATCCCGAAGAAATGCACGACCCCAAGCTGAAGGCGACGGAGTAATCATGAGCACCGATGCCGTCGCCGTAATCGGCTTCGTTTCCCTGTTTGCGTTGATGCTGCTGCGCGTGCCCGTCGGCATGGCCATGGGCCTCGTCGGCGTCTCCGGCTTCTCCTATCTGGTCGGCGCCACGCCGGCGCTGAAGCTGGTCGGCCAGACCTCGATGCGCACGGTCACCGACTACACGTTCGGCGTCATCCCGATGTTCCTGCTGATGGGCTCCTTCGTCAGCAATTCCGGCATGAGCCGCGAGCTGTTCCGCGCCGCCAACGGGTTCGTCGGACATTTGCGCGGCGGGCTCGGCATCGCCACCGTCGGGGCCTGCGGCGGCTTTGCCGCGATCTGCGGCTCCTCGGTTGCGACCGCCGCGACCTTCTCCGCGGTCGCATATCCCGAGATGCGCCGCTTCGGCTATCCGCAGTCATTCGCGACCGGCGTGATCGCGGCCGGCGGCACGCTCGGCGCGATGCTGCCGCCCTCCACCGTGCTGGCGGTCTACGGCATCATCACCGAGCAGGACATCGGAAAACTCTTCATCGCCGGCATCATTCCGGGCCTGCTGGCGATGACCATGTACATGATCACGATCGCCCTGATCGGATACTTCCGGCCGGACTTCCTGCCCAAGGGCAAGGTGCTGCCGTGGCGCGAGCGCTTTGCCGGCCTGAAGGAGATCTGGGCGCCGGTCCTGCTGTTCGTCTTCGTCATCGGCGGCCTTTACGGCTTGCCCTTCCTGCCGCGCTTCACGCCGACGGAAGCCGGCGGCGTCGGGGCCACCGGCGCCTTCATCATCGGCGTCGTCACCGGCCGGCTCGACCGCGAGAAGATTTTGGCCTCGCTGCTCCAGGCGACGCGCACCGCCGCCGCGGTGTTCACCGTGCTGATCGGTGCGCTGATCTTCGGCTATTTCCTCACGGTGACGCAGACGCCGCAGAAGGTGACGGAATTCCTGACCGGCCTCGGCCTTGGCCCCTACGGCGTGCTGGCACTGATCATGGTGATGTATCTCGTGCTCGGCTGCCTGATGGACGCCATGGCGATGATCATCCTCACCGTGCCGATCATCTTCCCCGTCATCATGCATCTCGGCTTCGACCCGATCTGGTTCGGCGTCATCATCGTGATGACCGTCGAGCTCGGCCTGATCCACCCGCCGGTCGGCATGAACGTCTTCGTCATAAAAAGCGTGGTGAAGGACGTCTCCTTCTCCACCATCTTCAAGGGCGTGATCCCGTTCGTGGCGACGGATCTGGTGCGGCTGGTGATCCTGATCGCCTTCCCGCTGCTGGCGACGTGGCTGCCGACGCGGATGATGGCGCACTGATGATGGATTGAATGCGGGTTCTCGCCGCAACGGCGGTGATCTCCCTCGCCCCGCTTGCGGGGAGAGGGTTGGGGTGAGGGGGAGCCTCCGCGAGGACGGTGACGGTTGAACTCGCGGAGACTCCCCCTCACCCGGAATTCAAGCTGCGCTTGAATTCCGGCCTCTCCCCCAGGCGGGGAGAGGCGAAGACACCGGCGCCTTCTGACCGTGTGACCGTTGGAGTGACACATGACCCCCACCCTCGACACCAAATACGTCTTCACCATCACCGCCCGCATCGGCGACGTCGTCACCGCCGGCGAGACCGGCGTCGGCGTGCGCCGCATCATTCCGATCATCGGCGGCGAGGTGAAGGGCGCGGTCACCGGCAAGGTGCTGCCGTTCGGCGCCGACTTCCAGACCATCCGTCCCAACGAGCTGATCGACCTCGAAGCGAAATACGCCTTCGAGACCGCCGACGGCGCCATCGTCTATATCGAGAACAAGGGCATCCGCTTCGGTCCGGTCGAGCTGCTGCAAAAGCTCAAGCGCGGCGAGGCCGTCGATCCGAAACTGATCTATTTCCGCACCGTGCCGAAGTTCGAGACGGGGCATGAAAACTATCGCTGGCTGATGCAGCACATTTTCGTCGCCTCAGCCACGCGCCACGCGGACCGCGTGGTGATCGACGTGCATCAGGTGATGTAGTCCGACCGAATCTACAGTCCCCATTTCCACGGGGGCCGCTCGCCCGGGGTCAGCCACCGCAACTGCTCACTTTGCGTCGGCGTTCTCAGGCCATCTTTCCCAGACCCTCAACTTAAGATAGCCTTTGCACTTTAATAAACGCAAAAGCAGATGCGCAACATACTTTGGAGGCTATGAGTGAAGAAATACTTTGTCGTCCGACATCCCCGTTTCACGAGGACAAAATCACCCAAGGTGCAGGAGAGCGGTTCAGTCTACAGTGGTGTTGCAGCTTCGATCTTTCTCGCGATTGCGAGTGCCGCCATTGGCTACACTGTCAGCTTTGTTGATGAACATCGCAAAACACAAATCCAGAACGTAAACCTCCAGATCGAAAAATTGTATGGCCCCTTATATGCCTACAGCGTGGCCAGCAGGCAGGCATGGGAGGATCTACACAACACCTACAGAAAGGGAAAGGTCTACTATTTCAACGACAACGATATGCCGAACGCCGAACTCGTCGAGGTTTGGCGACGCTGGATGAAATCTGTGTTCATGCCCATCAACGTAAAGATGGAGTCTTCGATCGTAGAGAACTCGCAATTGCTCGATGGCAACAGAATATATCCGAGCTTCGTAGAGCTAATCTCTCACGTTGAATCCTACAAAGCCACGGTTGCGAGCTGGAAGGATACCGACGACTTAGCGCAACCGCAATTCCGAACCGCGAAAGCTAATACGGCGGTAATTGTCTATCCGCTCGATATCGATCGATGCATCGAGATGAGATTGCAGGCGACGCTCAGACGTCGCGCTCAACTGCAGGAATCATGGCTTGGATTTCTCAGTACGACCGAGGAGCATTTCCCCGGGTATTGTTCATAAAGTCATCGTGCCGCGGTGCGAGACCGGGCACGCACAGTATCGCTGGCTGATGCAGCACATTTTCGTCGCCTCAGCCGCACGCCACGCGGACCGCGTCGTGATCGACGTCCATCAGGTGATGTGAGGAATCGGTCTTTGACCCAGGGCGAACCTGGTTCAGAATGTGATCTGCACCAAGTTGTGCAGACCACGGGAGTCCCACCATGTCTCTTATGGCTTCCAGCGAACCAGTCCCCCAACACACCTTCGACTCCGCCGAAATGGGCGCCATCGCTCATCTCTACCGCGGCGAGGTCTATCGATCGACGATCTGGCGAACGCGGCTCGACAACACGACCAATTGGGCGATCGTCACGATGGGCATCGCGCTGTCGACGACATTTTCGAGCCCGGAGGCTTCGCCTCTACCACTCGTGCTTGTCGGACTGCTCCTTGCCGTGTTCCTTGGTATGGAGGCGCGGCGTTATCGCTATTTCAATGTCTGGCGTGCCCGGGCTCGTTGGCTGGAGAGGAATTTCTATGCGCCAATCTTCACCGGTGAAGCGCACGACGATAGCTGGAAGGCCGTTCTCGCGCGCGACTACACTGCGCCCCGCCATCACATTTCATTTGTCCGCGCTACCGGACGGCGGTTGCGTCGCAACTACGTCTGGATATTCGCCATCCAGGCGACAGCCTATTACGGCAAGATTGCAATCCATCCGACGCCTGCAATGACCTTGACGGAACTTATCGATCGCGCCGCCGTCGGACCGATTCCCGGCTGGGTCGTTCTGATCGTAGGCTTTGCCTACAATTTCGGGTGGCTGGCGTTTGCGCTCGGCACGATGTGGCTCGACCGACGCGAGCACGGGACCAAGGGCGACCGGGTGGCGATGGGCTGATGACATCGGCGGCTACCCGTTCCCCGGGGGAGCCGAGACGAGCGTAGCTGCCCCGACGCCAGGGAGGGCCTCCCTTGTTGACTCCTTGTAAATTCGTTATACAACATAACTATTCTGATAAGGACGCAAATGACACAGGGAAACGCCGAGACCGCTGACGCGGGTGCCTCCGGGCTGTTGAGGATCGAGCGGGCGGACAGGGTTCTGACCGTGGGCCTGAACCGGCCCGCCAAGCGCAATGCGCTCAATGACGGCATCATCCTGGAAATCGGCGAGTGCTTTGCGTCCCTGCCCGAGGATATCGGCGCGGTCGTCATCCACGGCATCGGCGACCATTTCTCCTCCGGCCTCGACCTGTCCGAACTGACGGAGCACGACGCGACCGGCGGGCTGCTCCATTCGCAGATGTGGCATCGGGTGTTCGACCGCATCCAGTATAGCCGCGTGCCCGTGATCGCCGCGCTCCGGGGTGCCGTGATCGGCGGCGGGCTGGAGCTCGCCTGCGCCGCCCATATTCGCGTCGCCGAGCCCTCGACCTATTTCGCGCTGCCGGAGGGGCAGCGTGGCATCTTCGTCGGCGGCGGCGGCTCGGTGCGGCTGCCGCGGCTGATCGGCGTTGCCAGGATGATGGACATGATGCTGACCGGCCGCGTCTATAGCGCGACCGAAGGCGCCTCCTACGGCTTTGCGCAATATCTGACCGAAGCCGGCAACGGGCTCGGCAAGGCGCTTGAGCTTGCGACCAAGATCGCCTCCAACGCGCCGCTGACGAATTTCGCCGTGCTCCAGGCGCTGCCAATGATCGCGGAAGCCAATCCGCAGACCGGCCTGTTGATGGAATCGCTGATGGCCACCGTCGCCCAGAGCGACAAGGAAGCAAAGCGCAGGATCCGCGAATTCCTCGAGCACAAGACCGCCAAGGTGAAGCCAAAGTCATGAGTGCACAGCCGTCCTCTTCCGGCACGGAGCGCGGCGCAAGCACTTTCCCGCTGCGGCCCATTTCGTTCGGCGATCCCGTCGTCAATATCGAACGACGCGAGGACGGGACGATCTACCTGCGGCCGAAGCAGCCGCTCGGCGACTATCCCGTCCGCATCACCGACCGTCTGCATCATTGGGCGACGACGACGCCGGACCGCGTCTTCATGGCGGAGCGCGAAGGCGGCCGCGGCTGGCGCAAGATCACCTATGCCGAGCTGCTCACCGCGAGCCGGCACATCGCCTCGGCGCTGATCCAGCGCGGCCTGTCGGCGGACCGGCCGGTGGTCATCCTCTCCGGCAATTCGATCGACCATGCGCTTTTGGCTTTCGGCGCGTTCTATGCCGGCGTTCCGTTCTGCCCGGTGTCGCCGGCCTATTCGCTGGTGTCGAAGGATTACGGCAAGCTCTCCTATCTGATGAAGCTCTTGACGCCCGGCCTCGTCTTCGCCGAGGACGCCGACAAGTTCTCAGATGCGCTCGCTGCCAATGTTTCGCTCGGCACCGAGATCGCCGCCTCCTACGGCCATGTGGCGGGCCGCGACGTCACGCTGCTCGCCGACCTCATGGCGACGCCGATCCGCGGCGATCTCGACGAAGTCCACGGCAAGATCGGCCCCGATACGATCGCGAAATTCCTGCTGACGTCGGGCTCGACCGGCAATCCCAAGGCCGTCATCAACACCCAGCGCATGATCTGCGCCAACCAGGTGATGCTGCGCGAGACCCTCGCCTTCCTCAAGGACGAGCCGCCCGTCATCATCGACTGGCTGCCCTGGAATCACACCTTTGGCGGCAACCACAATATCGGCCTGACGCTCTACAATGGCGGCTCGATGTATCTGGACGCCGGCAAGCCGATGCCCGGTGGCATCGAGGAGACCGTGCGCAATCTCCAGGAGATTTCGCCGACCGTCTATTTCAACGTGCCGAAGGGCTATGAGTCGCTGCTGCCCTATCTGCGCGACGACCAGGGCCTGCGCGCGAAATTCTTCGACCGGCTGCATGCGATGTTCTTCTCGGGCGCGGCGCTGTCGCCATTCGTCTGGGACAGCCTCGACGAGCTCGCGGTGAAGGAAAAAGGCTATCGCGTGCCGATGCTGACCGGCCTTGGCGCGACCGAGACCGCGCCGTTCTTCATGTCGGTCAATCCGCGCACCAGCCGCTCCGGCCATGTCGGCCTCCCCGTCTCCGGCAACGACGCCAAGCTGGTGCCGAACAACGGCAAGCTCGAGGTCCGCGCCAAGGGGCCGAACGTGATGCCCGGCTACTGGCGCCAGGCGGACATCACCGCAAAATCCTTCGACGAGGAAGGATTCTACAAGTTGGGCGACGCGCTCAAGCCTGCCGATCCCGATGATCTCAACGCCGGCTTCGATTTCGACGGCCGCGTCAGCGAGGACTTCAAGCTCGCGAGCGGTACCTGGGTCAGTGTCGGCCCCTTGCGCGCGCGCTTCGTTGCGGCCTGCGCACCGCTGGTGCGTGACGTCGTCATCGCCGGTATCAACCGCGACGAGGTCTCCGCGCTGGTCGTGCTCGACCTCGACGGCTGTAGGCTGGTCAACCCGACGCTGCCGGCCGACGACCTCGTCGTCGCGACGCGCGACCGGCTGGTGCGCGAGGCCTTTCGCGAGCGCCTGACCCGTTTCCTCGGCTCGGCTACCGGTTCCTCGACGCGGATCACGCGCGCGATCCTGATGGATACGCCGCTCTCGATCGACAAGGGCGAGGTCACCGACAAGGGCTCGATCAACCAGCGCGCGGTGCTGGAGCATCGCGGCGCGCTGATCGACGAGCTCTACGCTGCCAATCCATCGGACCGTGTGATATCGGTCGGCTAAGAAACCATCGCTATAGGAGAACGCCATGTTGTTGAAGGATCAGGCAGCCATCGTCACCGGCGGCGCATCGGGGCTGGGCGCTGCCACCGCGCGAAAACTGGCGGCGCAGGGCGCCAAGGTCGCGGTGTGCGACCTCAATGCCAAGCTCGCCGAAACCGTCGCCGCCGAGATCAAGGGCGTGGCGGTGACCTGCGACGTCTCCGACGCCGCTTCCGCTGAAGCTGCGATCGCGCAGGCGACCAAGGCCCACGGCCCCGCGCGCGTGCTGGTCAACTGCGCCGGCATCGGCGTGGCAAAACGCGTCGTCGGCCGCGATGGCCCGATGGCGCTCGCCGATTTCGACAAGGTGATCAAGGTCAACCTGATCGGCACCTTCAACATGCTCCGCCTCGCCGCAACCGAGATGTCCAAGCTCGAGCCGCAGGCGACCGGCGAGCGCGGCGTCATCATCAACACCGCCTCCGTGGCCGCCTATGACGGCCAGATCGGCCAGTCGGCCTATTCGGCCTCGAAGGGCGGCATCGTCGGCATGACGTTGCCGATCGCGCGCGAGCTCGCACAGTTCGGCATCCGCGTGCTGACGATCGCGCCCGGCCTGTTCCTCACCCCGCTGCTCGCGAACCTGCCGCAGGAAGCCCAGGATTCGCTCGCGGCCGCGATCCCCTTCCCGCGCCGGCTCGGCAATGCCGACGAGTTCGCCGCGCTCGCGCTGCACATGGTCGAGAATTCGTACCTCAACGGCGAGGTGGTGCGCCTCGACGGCTCGCTGCGCATGGCGCCGAAGTAAATTCATGAGCGATATTGCAGCAGCGTCCTCGACCTTACCTCTCCCATTGGGAGAGGTCGGCGCGCAGCGCCGGGTGAGGGGCTTTGCACTATCGAGAGACCGAAACCCCTCACCCGAATTGCTGCGCAATTCGACCTCTCCCTACGGGAGAGGTGAGAGCCGGCCCCAACGAGTACCAACCACATGTTCGTGAACCGGCGCGACGTACAGATCCAATGGGGCGATTGCGACCCCGCCAACATCGTCTATTACCCGCGCTATTTCAGCATGTTCGACGATTCGACCTCGGTCCTGTTCGAGAAGGCCGGCTTCTCGAAGCAGGACCTGGTCCACAAATACGGCCTGGTCGGTATCCCCATGGTCGACACGCGGGCCAAGTTCTACATCCCCTCGACCCATGGCGACTGGATCACCATCGAGACGAAGATCGAGAGCATCAAGCGCTCGAGCTTCGAGGTGAAGCACAACGTCTACAAGGCCGCCGATCTCGCCATCGAGGCATTCGAGACCCGCGTCCTGGTCGGCCGCGACCCGGCCAATCCGGAGAAGCTGAAATCGGCACCGTTTCCGGCGGAAATGGTGACCAAGTTCACGGGAAGTTAGATCGGGGAGCTAAATCGCCGCATCACCAAAAGAGGGGGCTGAATTACCCCCCGATTTCTGCTTTCAAAGAAACACGTCAAGGGAGGAACAATAGATGAAACGCTTTTACCTGACCGCCGCGATCGCCGCGGCGACGCTTACCCTGCCGGCCCTGCCCGCGCTGGCGCAGACCAGCGAAATCACCATCGGCATCACCACCACCACGACCGGCCCGGGCGCCGCCCTCGGCATTCCCGAGCGCAATGCGCTGGAATTCGTGCCGAAGGAGATCGGCGGCGTGCCGCTGAAGGTGATCGTGCTCGACGACGGCGGCGATCCCACCACCGCGACCACCAACGCCCGCCGCTTCGTCACCGAATCCAAGGCCGACATCATCATGGGCTCGGCGCTGACGCCGCCGACCATCGCGGTCTCCAACGTCGCCAACGAAGCCGGCATTCCGCATTTCGGCCTCGCGCCGTTCCCGATCACGCCCGAGCGCATGAAGTGGTCGGTGGCGATGCCGCAGCCGATCCCGATCGTGGGCAAGGTGCTGTACGACCACATGAAGTCGAAGGGTGTGAAGACCCTCGGCTATATCGGCTACTCCGATTCCTACGGCGACCTCTGGTTCAACGACCTGAAGGCGCAGGCCGTGCCGATGGGCATGACCATCGTGGACGAGGAGCGCTTCGCCCGTCCCGATACGTCGGTGACCGGACAGGTGCTCAAGCTCGTCGCCGCCAATCCCGACGCGATCCTGGTCGGCGCCTCCGGCACCGCGGCCGCGCTGCCGCAGACCGAGCTGCGCGAGCGTGGCTACCAGGGCCTGATCTACCAGACCCATGGCGCCGCCAGCATGGACTTCATCCGCATCGCCGGCAAAGCGGCCGAAGGCGTGCTGATGGCCTCGGGCCCCGTCATGGACCCCGAGGACCAGCCGGACGAAGCCGCCACCAAGAAGCCGGGCCTCGCGCTCAACTCGGCCTATGAAGGCAAGTACGGCTCGAACAGCCGCAGCCAGTTCGCCGGCCATTCCTATGACGCCTTCGAGATCCTGAAGCGAGTCATCCCGACCGCGCTGAAGACGGCCAAGCCCGGCACGCCGGAATTCCGCGAAGCAATCCGCCAGGCGCTGCTGTCGGAGAAGGAATTGGCGGCGAGCCAGGGCGTCTACAACTTCACCGAAAAGGACCGCTACGGCCTCGACGAGCGCTCGCGCATCCTGCTCACGGTGAAGAACGGCAAGTACACGCTGGTGAAGTAAGCGCTGCGACAGTTTCGAGACGACGAGAGCCGGCCCGATGGGCCGGCTCTTTTCTTTTGGCTTCCTTGAGGCGACGCTAAGCCGCCTGCCGCAGCGGGGTCCAGGCGAACTCCGGATAGTAATTGTCCATCATGCGGTCGACATAGGCGGTGAGGTTCGGGAAGCCCTCGGCCCGCTGCCGCAAACCGGATTCGAAGAACGGCGTCAGGATTCCGGCGAGTGCGCCGAAGGCGGTGGCATCGACACCGCAGGGCTTGTTGCCCATCAGATAGGCCTTGTCGCCGAGCTGCACCGAAAGCGCGAACAGCGAGCGCACCGCGAGATCGACGTCGTCGTCCGGTGCGTGGCGGCCGAGCCCGGAGAGCAGATAGTTCTCGGCGACACGGAATTGCGCATCCTCGCGCAATTTTTCGCGATTGTGTTCCGGCGCGCCGTCGAAGAAATGCGACGGGCCCTTGGCGAAATTGACCGGATCGACCCAGCGCGCGCCGACCAGCGCCCAGTAGACGTGATGCTCGATCATGCGCTCGAACGCCCAGGCCTGTGCACGCTCCTGCAACGAGAGCCCGGCGTCGAAATCGAAGCCGTAGCGGCGCTCGATATGGGCGCGGATGAAGGTGGAATCGGCCACCGCCTCGCCGCCGTCGTCGATGAACGGCAGCTGCCCCTTGGGGGAGGCGGGCGGCATCGCGCGCTCCTTCCGGTAGGGCAGTCCCGCCATCTTGAGCTGCACCTCCGTCTTAGTGACGAAGGGGCTGATTTCCGGCAAGCCGAAGCCGGTGCCAAAGCCGTAAAGCGTGATCATAAAGCTCTCCTGAACCACCGAAAGAGTTGACGAAACCTAACCGCGGGCTGCTGCCACCATGGTGGCAGCAGCCGTGATATCTTCTGCGAAACGGGCCCCTCGCCAGGCGCGGCCCATGATGTGGCGGACCAGCGCGTCCGCAGCCTGGATCAGCGAGCGTGTCACCATGGTCGCGAGCGCAACGCGGAGGTCGACGACGGTGAGATCGAAAAACATGAGCCGGCTGAAGGCCAAAGCGTGCAGCACGGCCTGCGCCCGCCACAGCGGACCGGCCGGGCTGAAATGGGTTGGGATGATCATGGACAAATCCTCTTCAGTCGATGTGTTGTCCCGGTATAGAACCCCCCTGCTGCCAACATCCTGTCAGCATCCACGCGCCGGATTTTGAGCGGGCTGCGGTCAGGAATTTGGAAAGAGAATTGTCATGAGACGCGCCGACCGGCTGTTTCAGATCATCCAGGTGCTGAGGCGCACGCGTAAGCCGCTGACGGCGGATGCGATTGCGGCCGAGCTCGAGACCTCCAAGCGCACGATCTATCGCGACATCGCGACACTGATCGGCCAGCGCGTGCCGATCCGCGGCGAAGCCGGCATGGGCTACATCCTGGAAAAGGGTTTTGACCTGCCGCCCCTGATGCTGACACCCGACGAGATCGAGGCGGCGGTGCTGGGCGCGCAATGGGTCGCGGGCCATGCCGATTCCACACTGGCGCGCGCGGCCGAAGATCTGATGGCGAAGATCGCCGACACCGTGCCTGAGCGCCTGCGCCCCTTCGTGCTGGAGCCCGCGAGCCGCGCGCGGCCAAGCTGGAACAGGGAGCCGGACCGCCTCGACATGGCGCGCACGCGCACCCAGATCCACGAAGGCAAGAAGATCATGCTGCGCTATCGCGACGAGCAGGGCCGCCCCAGCGAGCGCATGATCTGGCCGATCTCGGTCGGCTATCTCGAAGCCGTGCGCCTGCTCGCGGCCTGGTGCGAGCTGCGCAGCGACTTCCGCAGCTTCCGCACCGACCGCGTCGTGGAGGCGACCTATCTCGACGAGAAATATCCGGAGCGGCGCGACGTGCTGCGCGCAAAATGGCGGCAGAGCCTGGTCTGGGGCCCGCCAAAGGACACGTGACGACGATGGAAGAGCCATCCCCCATCGACCTGTCGAGCTGCTGCCAGAGCTGCGGCGCCTGCTGCGGCTATTCGGAGAACTGGCCCCGCTTCTCGATCGAGAGCGACGAGGAGCTTGCGGCGATCCCGGAGGCGCTCGTCAATGCGCGGCAGTCCGGCATGCGCTGCGAAGGCGATCGCTGCTCGGCGTTGCGTGGGGAGATCGGGAAAGAGACCGCCTGCGGCATCTACGCCGTGCGGCCGGAAGTCTGTCGCACCTGCATGCCGGGCGACGCCGAATGCGCAATGGCGCGGCGGAAGTTCGGGCTGCCGATGATCGCGAACCCTTAGGCGGGGACAGCTTCGCTGATTTCGTCGTCGAGCTCGTCATCGAGCGGTGCAAGCACCGAGAGCGGCTTGGTCGACAGCGTGATCGGCTTGCGGCCACCCGACAGCGACGGTGAGGATTTGGCGACGCCTTCGCGCGACAGCGCGTAGAGCGTCGAGCCGACACGGCCGCCGTTCTCGATCAGGTCGCGCTCGCTGCAGCTGCCCGCGATCGCGACCGCCAGCGAATGCAAATGGCTGCGGCGATAGCAGAACAGCGCCAGCTTCGCGCGTGCGTCAGGGGAAACACTCTCAACCAACCTCGGCAGGCCACTCTCGCTGGCGCGATACATCTCGCCAAGGAGCTCGTCGCGAACCGGGCAGAAATCGCTTTCAAAGGCGTCGCGGCTTGAAAACATTGCAGTTCTCCCTCGTGTGGGGAAGATGCAGCGCAATTCTCTAACGGAAGGTTAACCACCCCTGACGGTAGTCACCCGGGGTTCCTTGTGCCCTCCCCGCGAATCGGAGGCGGCGGGAATTGCCACTTGCCGTCATTCCGGGGCTCGCGAAGCGAGAACCCGGAATCTCGAGATTCCGGGTTCGGTCCTGCGGACCGCCCCGGAATGACGGGTGCAAGCAATCAGTTCGCCGCCATGAAGATGGAGAGGCCGAAGCCGGTCAGGTGATGGAGCGCCTGGTCGACGCCGATCAGGGTCCAGAACCAGGGGTGCGCAAGGTCGACCCCGAAATTGGCGGAGACGAACCCCTTGGCGCGGTCGATCGTGATGTGGATCACGAAATCGATGAAGGCCACGAACCAGAATTTCGGCGCGACGATCAGGATCAGCGGCAGCGCAACCGCAAGGTGAATCAGGCAATGCACCAGGAGCGGCAGGGCCCAGCCGTGCTTCTGGTCCTTGCCATGCGCCATCCAGGCGGTCTGCAGGACGAAATCAGCGATGATGTGCTTGAACGTGAGCAACAACATCCAGCCAATGAGCGCCTCAACCGGAACCGCCGATGACATGGGTGGAAACGACAAAGCTGACGCCCTCATTGAGGTGACAAGAAAAGATTGGAGCGTTCAGCGCAACTTCTTCTTGGACCGGTCAAATCGCCGGGACCTCTGATTTATGACACCTCCCGCACCGGAATGCAGCCGGGGGGAACCGGAAAATCGCCAACTGTGGCTAACTGGTGATAGGATGACCAATCGCCGCGTCGGCGTGGAGTAAGGTTACCTCCGGCTCGAAATTTGCATTCCGGTACCGGCAAGCTATCATTGACGATAGAGAATATCGTTCTTTTTTCAGGCGTTTAAGAATTGCAGGGGCGCACGCAGCGATCGGATCCGCGAGCCGCCCGCGACCCAGAATAAGGCCAGAGTGCTGCCATGAGTACTGAAGGCCCGACCACATCGTCGGTCGAACCGCCGCCCCGGCGCCCCAAGGTAATCAAGACCAATCAGCAGCAGGTCCTGCTGTACGTCGTGCTGACCCTGCTGCTGTCGCTTGCCACCGTCTGGGCCGGCCGCGCGCTGGTGCACAATTCGGAGACGCTGACCTTTGCCGTCGGCGCACCCAACAGCGACGAGGCGCTGTTCGCGGCCAAGCTCGCCGCACTCCTGAAGAACAACGCCTCGCGCTTCCGCATCAAGATCGTCAACAACCCTGACAATGCCAAGGCGCTTGCCCAGTTCGACCGCAAGCAGGCCGACCTCGCCGTGCTGCGCACCGACGCCAAGGTCCCGCTGCGGGCGCGCACGCTCGCGATCCTCGAGCACGATCTCGTGCTCCTGCTTGGACCCGGCAACAAGAAGATCAAGTCGCTTGCCGAGCTGAAGAAGAAGAAGGTCGCAGTCCTCGCCGAGAACGAGTCCTCGCTTGCCTTCGTCCGCGGCATCCTCGACATCCCCGACGGTCCGGACGCCGCCAGGATCCAGATGGCGCCGCAGGGCGCAACACTCGACAAGCTGCTTGCGCCGGGAAACGGCTTCGGTGCGGTGATCGCCATCGTCCACGCCTCGAAAGCGGTGCGGGACAAGGCCTATGAGCAGGTCGCCAAACGCGGCGGCTTCACGCTCAACGCAATCGACGAGACCAAGGCGCTGGCACGCAAATTCCCCGGCATTGCCGACGAGACGCTGACGGCAGGGACGCTGTCGGTCTCGCCTGAAATTCCCGACGACGACCTCGAAACGATCGGGCTGGAATGGCTGCTGGTCGCGCAATCCAGGATGTCGGCGGCCACGGCGGGCGAACTCGCGCGCACCGTCTACGAGAACAAGTCGGCCCTCGGGCTCGACAGCGGCTTCGCCAGCAGGATCGAGCCGGCCTCGGTCGAGAAGGACGCCTATGTGATGGCGCATCAGGGCGCGGCCGATTACATCAACGACGACACCAAGTCGTTCATGGATAAATACAGCGACCTGATGTATCTCGGCGCCGCGGCGCTCAGCGTCATCGGCTCGATCTTCGCCGCCATCTACGCCAAGATCACCCGGATCGCACCGGAGAAGGCCAGCGAGCTCTCCACCGCCATCCTCGACATCGGCGAGCGCATCGAGCACGCCCACTCGCTGGATCAGCTCGAATGTCTCCAGGACGAGCTGGAAGGCATCCTGCGCGGCGCGGTCATCGGCCTCCGGGACGGCACGATCAGTACCGACGGGCTCGACACCTTCAAGCTCGGCTACGAATTCGTCCGCGACGAGATCGGCATGCGTCGCGACTACCTGAAGCGCCATGCCGGCGAGATCGACGAGACCGCCCAGGATGCCGGCCCTCCCCAGCACGACGACAGCAACGTTGTGGTGGTCAAGACCGCGCAGAGCGCTTGACCCGCCCACCTGGCACTCTCGGGGCAGGGCGGGCGGACGTCTTCCGGGAGGATCAACCGCCGGAACTCGGGAACCCTCCCCATCCGCAACCATTGGTTTCCGGATACAACCGGAGAACGCGCCATGCGTATACTCCTCATGATCTTCCTCGTGGGAATGCTGGCAGCGGTTGGCTATTTCGCTTATTCCGCGATGGCGGTCGAAGGCGAGCCGATCCCGACGGAAGGCTATGTGGCTCTCGCGCTGGGGGCGGGATTTTCCGTCGTCGTGGGCATCGGCCTGATGGTCCTGCTGTTCTTCAGCAGCCGCCGCGGTTACGACGAGCCGCCGCATTTCAGGTAGCGGCAGGACCGGCTGCCGCCCCCCGCCTTCGTCTTCCCATTTGCCGCGGCCCGCGCCCGTCGTTGACGGCCTCGGCCCGGGCAGGCACTTTGACACCGAGGTCCCAGCCGGGACCGCAAAAGCCGAGACTGCTGAAGCGAAGACCGCTAAAGCCAAGATCGCAAAAGCCAAGACCGCAAAAGCCAAGACCGAGCCACCTTCCCGCATGTTCAAGCCGCTGATCTCCGCTCTGGCCCAGTTCGTGGCCGCCACGGCCGGCCGCAACATGACCAAGGCGGCCTATGTTGCGGTCGGCGTCGGCCTGCTCAGCATGGTGCTGCTGACGGTTGGCCCGGCCTATGAGACGGCGCCCCGCTGGGTCGATGCCCTGCTCTGGGCCTGCCTCGCCTATTTCGTGTTCGAATGGGTCGTCCGGCTGCGCCACATGAGGCGAACCGAGCGCCTTGCGCTCTACATGTCCTCCTCCGCCGGCATCGTCGATGCGATCGGAGCACTGGCCGTGCCGGTCGCGCTGGTTCTCGGCGTCGAGCTTCGGACGGCCTGGCTGCTCAGCGTGCTCTGGGTGCTGAAGGTGGTGCCGGGCATTCCGGGCCTGCGCCAGCTCCGCCGTGTCCTGGTGCTGGAATCGGGGCCGCTGGTCAGTGTGCTCGTGATCTTCCTGATGGTGGTTTTCCTCGCCTCCGTCGCCGAATATTTCCTGGAGCGGGACGTGCAGCCTCAGACCTTCGGCAGCGTGCCGGCGGCGCTGTGGTGGGCGGTGGTCACCTTGACGACGACCGGCTATGGCGACGTCGTGCCGGTGACGCCTCTGGGGCGCATGGTGGCGGCGCTGGTGATGATCTCCGGCCTCGGCGTGTTCGGTCTCTGGACCGGTATCCTGGCAACCGGCTTTGCCGCGGAGACCCGGCGCGACAATTTCCTCAAGACCTGGGAATCCGTCAGCAAGGTGCCGTTCTTTGCGGCGCTTGGACCGGCGGCCATCGCCGACGTCACCCATATGCTGCGGACCATGGAGCTGCCGGCGCGCACCATGATCATCCGCAAGGGCACGCAGGGCGACTGCATGTATTTTATCGCTGCCGGCGCGGTCGAGGTCGACCTGCCCGGCAAGAAGGTTCAGCTCGGCGAAGGCGCCTTCTTCGGCGAGATGGCGCTGCTCGGCAACAACATGCGCGGCGCCAACGTCTCGACCACGAAGGTGTCGCGGCTCCTGGTGCTCGATCTCGTCGATTTCCGCGTGCTGATGGCGCGGCATCCCGACCTCGCCGAGACCATCGACGCCGAGGCGAAACGGCGCACGCTCGAAAACAGGTAAAGGGAGACAAGAATGTCGGATATAGCCGACGCAGCCTCTGGCCCCGTGCTCGAACGCGACGGCGCGCGGGCCACCATCCGCCTCAATCGTCCCAAGCATCTCAACCGGCTCCAGGCCGAAGATCTCGGCGAACTCGTCAAACTGTTCGACCGGATCGAGGCTGATCCCGCGATCCGCGTGCTGGTGCTGACCGGCACCGGGCGCGCCTTTTCGGCGGGCTATGATCTGAATTCGGTCGCCGAGCGCGCGGTGAGCGCAAGCGAGCAGCAGAGCGCGGGCTCGGCCTTCGAAGCGGTCGTCAACCGGCTGGAGGATCTCGGCGTGCCGACCATCTGCCGGCTCAATGGCGGCGTCTATGGCGGCTCGACCGACCTCGCGCTCGCCTGCGATTTCCGCATCGGCGTCGACACCGCCGAGATGTTCATGCCGGCGGCGCGGCTCGGGCTGCACTATTACCGGAGCGGCATCAAACGCTACGTGACGCGGCTCGGCGTCGACAATGCGAAGAGGCTGTTTTTGACCGCGCAAAAGATCAGCGCGCCGGAGATGCTGCGGATCGGCTATCTCACCGCCATGGTGGCGGTGGAATTCCTCGACGAGGAGGTCGACAAGCTTGCCGGCGTCCTCGCCGGCAACGCGCCACAGGCGATGCGCGGCATGAAGCGCGCCATCAACGAATTCGCCCGCGGCGAATTGGATGAACAAGCCGCCGACCAGCGCCACCGCGACAGCATGCGCGGCGACGAGATCAAGGAAGGCATCAAGGCGTTCGCGGAAAAGCGGCCGCCAAAATTCTGATCACGCCCGCTTCGACCGCATCGCGCGCACCTGCGTGAGCTTGGGATCGCGGACGAGCGCTTGGTAGCGTTTGCTGTCGACGGCGTAAATCGCGATCCGGCCCTCACTGTCGGCATGAACGCCCCAGCCAAAACGCTTGCCCAGGCTCGATGCCCTCATGCACGCCTGCCCCCGGGAGAAGAACGCTTCACGAGCCGCACGCTTCTCCGTCTTCGTCGCCTTCACATCGAGCTCGCGTCCCGGCGCAGACGTCGCGAAGATCACGTCGTCGGACGTGTGTTTGTAGGGTGCCTTGGCGATCATCTCGTATTGCAGGGACGCCACCGTCGGCTTTCCCGCGCGCAGCGGCGGCTCCTCGCCAGTATGCGCCGGACAGTCTTCAGCGACCCGGATGAAGGTGTTGAAGCAGTTGGTCGTGTGAATTGTCATCTGCAACCCTGGATCATTCAACCGCCAGCAGCCGCAGCATGCTGCGCCGCCATCTCGTCATCTGCCGCATTGATCCGCTGGAACGCTGGCCGTGACGTCATCCGCTCGGCATAGCGGACGAAGACGTCCTTTTTCGGCACGATGCCGAACATCATCGTCCAGCTGAACGCGACGCCCCATAGCACGTCTGCTGCTGTCATGCGCTCGCCGAGCAGATACGGCCCCTTCGACAATTGCGCCTCGAGCGCACCCAGCATGGTGTCGTAATCGGCATAGGGCGATTGCGTGATCGGTGCCGGCTCGCGCTGCATGAACTTGTCGATTAAAGCCGGCTCGAACGATGCGCCGTAATAGGCGATCCAGCGCAGATAGGGGCCGCGCAGCGGATCGTCCAGCGCGGGCGTCAATCCCGCCTGCGGAAACAGGTCGCCGAGATAAATGGTGATGGCGACCTGCTCGGTCACCAGCGCATCGCCGTGGCGGATCGCCGGCACCTTGCCGAGCGGGTTGATCGCGAGATAGGCGCCCTGCCGCTGCTCGCCGGCCTTCATGTTGAGGACATGGAGATCGTAGGGCGCCCCCAACTCCTCCAGCAGCACGCGCGTGCCGGTGGCGCGGCTTTGCGGCGAGTAATACAGCGTGATGCGGTTCGGATCGGTCATGGCAGGTCTCCTCGGGCGCCGTCTGGCGATGCGCACCTTGTAGCGGACCATACCTGACATCCTGTGTCAGGTATGGTTTAAGGGGTCATGCGCGCGAGCCGGATGCTGTCGATCCTCACCACCCTCCAGGCCAGGGGGCAAGTCACCGCGCCCGAGCTCGCGCAAGCCTGCGAGGTGTCGGTGCGCACGATCTATCGCGACATCGACGCGCTCGCGGCATCGGGCGTCCCTGTTTATGCCGACCGCGGCGCGGAGGGCGGCTACCGCCTGCTCGACGGCTATCGCGTGCGGCTGAACGGCCTGTCGCAGAACGAGGCGGAAGCGCTGTTCCTGACCGGTTTGCCGGGGCCGGCGGCAGCACTCGGGCTGGATGCGGCAATGATCGCCGCGCAGAACAAGCTGATGGCGGCACTGCCCGCCAACCTGCGCGCGGACGCCGGGCGGATGCAGGAGCGTTTTCACCTGGACGCTCCCGGCTGGTTCGGCGAGGCGGAAGAACCAAAGCACCTGCGCACGATTGCCGGTGCGGCCCTGCGCGGGACGCTGATCAAGATCCGCTACCAGAGCTGGCGCGCCGAAAAGCAGCGCCGCGTGGCGCCGCTCGGGCTCGTGCTGAAGGGCGGCGGCTGGTATCTCGCAGGGCAGGTCGACGGCAGCGTGCGCACCTATCGTGTCGCGCGCGTGCTCGATTGCACGGCGCTCGACGAGCGCTTCGATCGTCCCGCCGATTTCGATCTCGCCGCCTATTGGCAGGCCGCCACGCTGCGCCTCGAGGCCGAGATGCATCCGAATGTCGCGATCGTGCGGCTGTCGCCGTTCGGCGTGAAACTGCTCGACGCGCTGAGCCAGCCTTACGTCCGGGCGCGCACGCAGATCGAGGACGCTGCCGACGCGGACGGCTGGCGCATCGCCAGAGTGCCGACCGGCAAGACGTCATGGCACGCCGCGGCCGAATTGCTGCGGCTCGGTCCCGAGGCCGAGGTGCTGGAGCCTGCCGATCTCCGCGAGAAGATGGCCGAGCTGACGCAGGCCATGGCCGCGCGCTATCGCGCGGCGCGGAAAGCATGACGGCGGCGCGCCTCGCCGCAGTCGACGAAACAATCCTGAAACACGATTCTCCCCTCGCCCCGTGAACGCATTCGCGTTTCGACCCGACCGAGATGCAGGGACACAACAACGGCCTCGCGCCAACTGGAGAATGAAGATGTTTCGTAAGCTTGCACTCGGTCTGATCGCTGCCGGCTCGCTCGGCGTTGCCGCTCTCGCCCCCACCGCCGCTTCGGCCCACGGCTTCCACCATCACTGGGGTCCCGGCTGGGGCTTTGGCGGAATCTACGTCAACACCGGCGTCAACAACTGCTACCAGGAGCGCGTCGTCCAGACCCGCCACGGACTGCGCGTCCGCGTCGTGAATGTCTGCGCCTACGGAATCTACTGATATCTCGCGCCGTCGACAAAGCCCCGATCGCTCCGCGATCGGGGTTTTGCATTTGCCTAGCCGGCCTGCCGGTGCCGGCGAAACCAGGCCCAGGTCTCGCGCGTCGTCGCGATATAGCCGCGGCCGCGATGGACGATCTCGCCGTCGACGATCTCGTTCAGCTTCGGCAGCGCGTGGAAGGGTATGGAGGGATAGGCGTGATGCTCGACGTGGTAAGGCATGTTCCACGCGAACCATTTGACGAGCGCGCCGGTGTAGGTGGTGCGCGTGTTCTGGAAGGCGCTGCGGGTGCGGTCGCAGCCGGTGTGCTCGGCATAGAGATAGGGCCGCAGGAAGAACTGCCCGATGACAAGCGGCACGATCCAGACCCAGAGCAGCAGCGCCGAGGAGAACCACAGCGAGAGCGCGAGCAGCAGCGCATAGAGCGCAGCATAGGCGCGCGCCTCGCGCACGATGATGGCGCGCTTGTTTTCGGGAATCCAGGGCACCGTGACCTTGCCGGTCACGGCGTGGCCGAGCATCAGCCAGAGGCGGCCGGCGACCTGGAGCAGGCCGCTATAAGCGAGCGCCAGCTGCGTATCGGATTTCGGCTTCACGCCGACGATCAGCTCCGGGTCCTTCTCAGGATCCTGGGTGTAGCGGTGATGGTCCCAGTGAAACAGGCAGTAATATTCGTAAGGTTGTCCGATGATGAAGCCCGAAGGATAGCCGACCGCAAGGTTGAGGCCACGGCTCCTGAACGCGGTCTTGTGCGCGGTCTCGTGCAACGCCATGAACAGGAAGGCGACGAAATAGCCCTGCACCGCCATTAGCGGCAGGGCCCATAACACGCCCCAGGCCGAAGAGACCTTCCAAACCAGCGCGCCGACCAGCACGACCAGGCCGTAATGGCTGAGGCTTTTCGCGGCGCCCCTGAGATCGGAGCGCACTGACAATTCACGCAGCATCGCCGGCGTGAGCGGCTTCAGGCGGTGGCCCGGCTCTGAAACGGTTGCGTCAGTCATGATCGGATGCCTGTCTTACTTGCTGAGGAGCTGTGCGATCTCGGCCTTGATGAAGGCCTGGTCGGGTGGATTGTTCACGGGGTTGCCGGCGCGATGGCCGTGCAGCGACGGGATCGGATGCAGCACCGCCGACTTTGCGTTGACCAGCCGACCGAGTTCGTCCTCGTTGTCGCGGACGTCGAAATAGCGATCGGTGGCGCCCGGCATCAGCAGCATGTGCGCCTTGATCGCGGCGAGCGCCCGATCGAGATCGTCGCCTAATGCGGCGCAGCGGCTGATATCGCCGCTCTGCCAGATGCCAATCTGCGCCAGCAGGTCGTTGGCATCGCGCCGCGCAAACGTCGCGTCCCAGCTACGGACGAGATAGTCCTCAAGCGAGCTGAAACCGGCCTCGCGCCAGAGCTCGTCGCGATAGAAGCCGTGCGACATCGCCCAGCCGGCATAGACGCGCCCCATCGCGCGGTAGCCGACGGTGGGCCTCTCGACGAAACGGCCGTTACGGAAGGCGGGATCGCCGGTCAGCGCGGCCTTCACGCTTTCGAGGAAGACATAATTATAAGGCGAGCAACGCGCGCTGCCGCAGACCACCGCGGCGCGCTCGACCATATCAGGGTGAGAGGCCGCCCAGTGATAGACCTGCATGCCGCCCATCGACCAGCCATAGACCAGCGCGAGCTTCGAGATGCCGAAGCGCCCGGTGAGAAGGCGATGCTGGACCGCGATGGCGTCGTGGTAGGTCAGCTCAGGGAACGGGCCAGCCGTGTTCGAGGGCGAGGACGACAGGCCGTTGCCGAACAGATTCGGGATGACGATGAAGTAGCGTTCGGGATCGAGCACGCCGCCGGCCCCGATCAGCCATTCGGTGTCGCAATGCTGCGCGCTGAACGAGGTCGGGTAGAGGATGACGTTGTCTTTGGCCGGGCTCAGCGTGCCGTACGTCTTGTAGGCGAGCGTCATCGAGGGGAAGATGGCCCCGGACTGGAGTGTGACGTCGCCGGCCTCGAAGGTCTCATAGTCGCGCTGCGCCGTCATGCGTTCAACTCCGCTCACGCGGTCGCAGAACGCGCCGCTGAAATGGCGATGCATCGATCATGCCGGGCCGCTCACGCATCATTGCGTCACGCTTAATAACTGTACGAATAGTACATATATTAGCAGGTGGCAAGATGAATCTGGTCGGTTCCCCGGCTCAAGCGATGGCCGCCAGATAGCGCGCGACCGACGCCGCGAATGCGGCCTTGGCCCCCGCGGCGATGTTGCGCCCCCACCAGGCGCCATAAATGCGGTCGAAGGCGAACGGCTCGACAACGCCGGCGATCCGCCGCACCGCGGTGGCATTGAGCGGCATGTAGTTCGGATAGGAATACATGAAGCTGACGAAGCGGCGGTCCATCGTCACCTGCGCGATGTCGCCGGTGAGCAGCGCGCCCCTGCCGTCCGCGCCCTGCCGCCAGTGCAGCATGGTGGCGCCGGCGAAATGGCCGCCGCTGCGCAGCAGCACCACGTCGTCGGAGATGCGATGGCTGTCGCCGGTCCAGTGCACGATCGAGGCATGCGGCCGCGTCACCCATTGGCGGTCATCCGCGTGCAGATAAACCGGGATGCCGCCGAACGCGTCGCTCCAGTCGGCGAGCGCGCCATAATAATGCGGATGCGAGATCGCGATCGCCTGCAGTCCACCGAGCGAGCGGACCTGCGCGATCGCCTCCGGCGTTGCCAGCGGCACGCAGTCCCACATCACGCAGCCGTCTGCGAGCGGCACGAGCAAGGCGCGCTGGCCGATGGCGAAGCTCGGCTCGAGTGCAAGACCGGTCAGGCCGAGATCGTCGCGACAGATCATGCGATGGCTTTCCGCCAACGCCTCGCGGGTGAGGAAGGTCTGCCCTTTCCAGTTCACGAATTGCCGTTCGTCCTCGCAGATCGGACAGGACGCAGGAGGTCTTTCGCTGGCCGGGAATTGCGCGCCGCAGGTTTCGCAGGTCCAGAGGGACATGGCTCGTGATCCAGGATGTCACGCTTCAAATATGGACGGGAGATCGACGACGGCAAGAACCCTGCAAGCGGGAAAGGCGAAGCCCCCTCACGTCCCGAAATTCTTCTGGATCGCCTTGTCGAGGGTCTCGCCGCCGACGAAGCGCTGGCGCAGCTCGCGCTTGAGCAGCTTGCCGCTCGGATTCTTGGGCAGCGCGTCCACGAAGATGACCCGCTTGGGCACCTTGAAATGCGCCATCTGGCCGGCGCAGTGCTTGATGACGGATTCTTCGTCGAGCGTCTCGCCGCTCTTGACCACGACGATCGCGGTGACCGCCTCGATCCAGCGCGGATCGGGCAGCCCGACGACGGCAACCTCCGACACCGCCGGGATACGATACACCATCTCCTCGACCTCGCGGCTCGCGACGTTCTCGCCGCCGGTCTTGATCATGTCCTTGACGCGGTCGACCACGGTGATGTGACCCTCGCCATCGACGGTAGCGAGATCGCCGGAGTGAAACCAGCCGCCGGAGAACGCGGCCGCCGTCTTGACGGGATCGTTGTAATAGCCGGACAACAGGTGCGGCGAGCGGTGCACGATCTCGCCGACCTCGCCGACCTTGACGTCCTCCATCGCCGTATTGACCACGCGCGTCTCGACGTTCAGCACCGGCTTGCCGGCCGAGCCGGCCTTGCGCAGCTGGTCCTCGGGCCGCAGCACGGTCGCGAGCGGCGCGATCTCGGTCTGGCCGTAGAAGTTCCAGAATTTAACGGCGGGCAGACGGCGCTGAAGCTCGAGCAAGACTTCCACCGGCATGATCGAGGCGCCGTAATAGCCCTTCTGCAAGGTCGACAGGTCGGTCTTGTCGAAACTGGGTGAGCGCAGCATCGCGATCCAGATCGTTGGCGGCGCGAAGAACGACGTGATCCTGTGCGCCTGGATCAGCGCAAGGATGTTGTCGGCGGTCGGCTTTCCCGTGATCACGCCGGAGGCGCCGAGATAGACTTGCGGACCAAGGAACACGTCGAGCTGGGCGCAATGATAGAGCGGAAGCGCGTGCAGGAATTTATCGTCCACACTCATGCCGCCGTCGATGATGCAGCTGACATACTGCCACATCACCGCTTCATGGGTCAGCATCGCCCCCTTTGGCAGCGACTCCGTACCGCTGGTGTAGACGATCTGCGCGAGGTCGCGGCCGTCGACGGACGCCTCCAGGAACGAGCCGTCGGCATGAAGCAGATCGTCGAAGGCGGTGAGGCCGGCGGGCGCGGTGGCGGGATCCTCTCCCGGGAGCCAGATCATCTTCTCGACCGCAGAGTCCTTCGCACTTGCCGCGCGCGCGGGCTCGACGAAATCAGGCCCGGTCGCAAGCAGCTTTGCGCCGGAGCTCTTCAGGATGAAATTGATCTCATCCGGATTGAGCATGAAGTTGATCGGCACCAGCACCGCGCCGATCCGCGCCACTGCGAAGCGGAGCGCGGCAAAGGCATGGGAGTTGCGCGAGAGCACGGCGAGACGATCGCCCTTTTTGACGCCGAGGCCGAGCAGGCCGCGGCCGAGCCGGTTGCAGATCGCGTCCATCTCGGCGAACGTCCAGCTCACGCCGCCGCAGCTTATCGCGAGCTTACCCGGATCGCGGCCCGCCGAACGGCGCAGGAGATCGCCGATGGAATGCTCGCGCGCTTTCGAGATGGTGGCTGCGGTGTCGCTGGACATTTCCATTCCCCAAGATTTGCAATTTGCGCGAAGCGTAGTCGGCGCTGTCGACTGCGTCAAATTGCCTGCGCGCCGGCGTCATGACGCAAGAATTGCCCCTTCGCCGGGGCAATCTAATCTGGCGCGCCAACTACAAAGATCGGGGGAAATGTCATGTATCGGATCGCACGCGCCGCCCTTGCGGCCGGGCTGTTGTCTGCGCTTTTCATCAATCCGTCGCCCGCCCAGCAGACCCCGCTCAAGATCGGCGTGCTCTCCGACTTCTCCTCGGTCTATTCCGACATCGGCGGTATGGGGAACGTCGAGGCCACCAGGATGGCCATCGAGGATTTTGGCGGGCAGATGTTCGGCAAGCCGATCGACATGGTCTCGGCCGACGTGCTCAACAAGCCCGACGTCGCCTCCACCATCGCCCGCAAATGGTGGGAGACCGAGGGCGTCGACATGATCATCGACCTGCCGACCTCGGCCACGGCGCTCGCCGTGATGGAGCTGTCGAAGCAGTACGAGAAGATCATGATCGTGACGGATGCGGCGAGCTCCGACATCACCGGAAAATCCTGCTCGCCCTACACCGCGCACTGGACCTACGACACCTATGCCAACGCCCACACCGTCGGCAGCGCCATCGTCAAGAACGGCGGCGACACCTGGTTCTTCCTCACCGCCGACTACGTGTTCGGCCATTCGGTCGAGCGCGACACCGGCGACGTGGTGAAGGCCGCCGGCGGCAAGGTGCTCGGCAACGTCAAGCATCCGCTCAACACCGCCGACTTCTCGTCCTTCCTGCTCCAGGCCCAGGCCTCCAAGGCCAAGATCATCGGGCTTGCCAATGGCGGCGGCGACACCATCAACGCGATCAAGCAGGCCGGCGAGTTCGGCATCGTCGCCGGCGGCCAGAACCTGGCGGCGATCGTGATGTTCATCTCCGACGTGCACAGCCTGGGGCTGAAGCTCGCGCAGGGGCTGATCATCACCGAGGCCTATTACTGGGACCTCAACGACAAGACCCGTGCCTTCGGCAAGCGCTTCCTGGAGCGCGTCAAGCGGATGCCGACGATGAACCAGGCCGCGACCTACAGCGCGACGCTGCATTACCTCAAGGCCGTGCAGGCCGCCGGCACCAGGGACACCAAGACCGTGATGGCCAAGATGCGCGAGCTGCCGGTGAGGGATGCCTTCACCGACAACGGCAGCTTGCGCGAGGACGGCCGCATGGTCCACAGCATGTACCTGTTCCAGGTGAAGAAGCCCGAGGAATCCAGGGGTCCGTGGGACTATTACAAGCTGCTCGCCGAAGTCCCGGCCGATCAGGCCTTCCGGCCGCTGAAGGACGGCGGCTGCCCGCTGCTGAAGTAGCGCTTTGCGCGCATCGGGGACCTGCCTTCCGTCGCGGGGCGGGTCCACGGCATTGCATTGCACGGAAAAAACGAGCGAGCGCTCTCTCAGAAAATTCTGGTCCGCCCCCTTTCCCGACGGCCACTCTCTGCGCTAGGAATGACGACAAGGGTGTAAAGCCCACGCCTGGATCAACAACAACGCCAAAAGACCCGGGAAGAAATTTGGGGAGGCAGCGTGAATCTCGCGCGCCGACGACCTTGGACGAACGCGTTCTCGACGGAAGCGCTGTGCACGCGCATTCTGGAACGTCACCGCGACTCAATCCGCGTCCAGAAGCCACGTCTTGCCGTCGCAAATCTCGCGCGTATCATCGGCGCAACCCTCACCCTCTCCAACAAGCAGGGCTTTCACGCCACGACGCTGCGCCAGCTCGCGGAGGCCTCCGGCCTCAGCATGGGCGGCCTCTATACGTATATCGACAGCAAGCCCAGGCTCCTGTCGATGATCCTCGGCGAGGTCGCGGCAACGGCGACCGAGGTTCTGACGGCGCCTCCCGACGACGTCAGGAATGACGCCCACAGGCACCTCGACTGGATCATCGCGACCCATATCCGCATGAGCGAGGCGATGCAGCCCTGGTTCGTCTTCGCCTTCATGGAGGCGAAGTCCTTTCCGCCGGCGGAACGTCAGCGCGCGATCGACATGGAAGCCATGACCGAGAAGATCATCGCCGACGTCCTCAGGCAGGGCGTCGCCAGCGGCGCCTTCACGATCGACCATGTCGGGCTCACGGCGTCGTTGATCAAGCCGCTGCTGCAGGACTGGTACGTCAAGCGCGCCAAGTACCGCAAACGCGGCACGTCGATCGACGGATACATCGATGGCGTCGGCAACTTCGTGAGCGCCGCCTTGTCGAGTGGCACCCGCGCCAACGCGCGCACGTCCGCCAGGGCACGCTCGCGGCCAAAGCAGATGGCGCACCCATAGTCCGCAGGAAGGGCCAGGCGATGAAGCGTTTCCGGTTCAATCAGCAAGAGATCGTCTTCGCCGTCTTCGCGCTGCTGTTCCTGGTATTCTCGATCTTCCTGCGCGGCTTTCTCACCCCGGAGAACATGCTGACGCTGCTCCAGAACGTCTCCGTGCTCGGCATCCTCGGCCTTGCCATGGCGATCGTCGTGATCGGGCGCGGCATCGACATCTCGCTGATCGCCGCGCTCGCCGTGCCGCCGGGGCTGGTCTTGCAGATGGTGCAGAACGGCCACTCGCTGCCGGCCTCGCTCCTGACCGCCGTGCTGCTGACGATCGCCTTCGGACTCGTCAATGGCTGGCTGATCGCCTACGCCGAGGTTCCTTCGTTGTTCGCGACGCTCGCGACCGGCCTGCTCCTCGCCGGTCTCGGGCAGGCCGCATTGTTCCAGCTCGACGTCGTGCAGTGGAGCCCCGGCATGGACGGCTTCGAGCGGCTCGGACAGGGCACGATCCTCGGCATCCCGACGTCGATCATCATGTTCGCGATCGCCTGCATCGTGGTGGCTTTCCTGCTGCGCCAGACGCGCTGGGGCGCCTATATCTATGCGATCGGCGACAACCCTTTCGCCGCGCGCGTCACCGGCATTCCCTCCCGCCCGATCATCGTCCTGCAATATGTGATCGCCGCCCTGATCGGCTGCTTCGCCGGCCTCGTGTTGGCGGCATCCGTCAACTCGATGCCGACCCGCATCTTCAACTCCACGCTCATCTACGATGTCATTCTGGTCGTCGTGCTCGGCGGCATCGGGCTATCGGGCGGCCGCGGCGGCGTCCTGAACGTCGTGATCGGCACGCTCCTGATCGGCACGATGCTCAACGGCATGACCATCATGGACATCTCCTACGCCGGGCAGAATCTCATCAAGGGCGTGGTTCTGCTGCTCGCCGTCATCACCGATTCCTTCCTCAATCCGCGCAACGAGGAGACGGCGCAGCAGGGCGACATCTGACCGACCCAACGAGATAACGACAACCACAACCAAGGAGGAAGCAATGAAGCATCTCGGCAGCCCGACAAGGGCCATCGTTGCAGCACTGGGCCTTGCGGCCATGACCGCACCGGCTTTGGCCCAGCAGGGCCTGGACGAGCCGTTCCAGAAGCCGTTCAAGGAAGCGCTGGCCGGCAAGACCGTGGCCTATGTTCCGGTCGCGATGAACTTCGACCTCACCGAGGGCTGGTATGCCGGCCTGAAGAAGGAGCTCGAGCCGCTCGGCGTCAAGTTCGTGATCCGCGACGCCAACTGGAACACCAATGCCGGCGCGCAGGCCGTCACCTCGCTGATCTCGGAGAAGCCGGCGGTGATGGTGGTGCATAATCCGGACGTGCAGACCTATGCCAAACTGCTCCAGCGCGCCGAGAACGAAGGCATCTACGTCATCCAGATCAACATGGGCTCTGCCTATCGGAGCTCCGCCTTCGTCGGTGCCAACTGGGTCGAGATCGGCGAACGCCAGACCGAAGGCGTGGTCAAGGCCTGCGAAGGCAAATCGAACAAGATCGCGATCATCCAGGGCGCGCTGTCGGCGGCCGCCAGCGCCTATACGCTCAAAGGCGTCGAGAACGTGCTCGCCAAGCATCCCGAGATCAAGGTGGTGTCGAGCCAGGCCGCCGATTGGGACGCCGCCAAGGCCAAGGCGATCACGCAAACGGTGCTGAAGCAGAACCCCGATCTCTGCGGCATCGTCGGCTTCTGGGACGGCATGGATATCGGCACCGCGGCGGCCGTGAAGGAAGCCGGGCTCACCGGCAAGGTATTCCTGGCCACCTCGGGCGGCGGCGAACGCAAGGGCGCGTGCGAACTGGTGAAGTCGGGCGCGTTCGATCTCAACATGAGCTACGACGTGCCGACCCAGGCGGCACAGATGGCAGGCACGATCAAATGGCTGCTGTCGTCGGGCGTCAAGCCCGGCTCCGTCAAGGGCTCGGAATACACCACGCTGATTCCGATCACCAAGGAGAACGCCGACAGCCAGACCGCCTGCTGGAATCTCAGCGACCTCAAGAAATAGTTCGACGCTGACGCTCGAGGTCCCCTGGGCCGTTGCGGTCTCGGGGGCCTCGCTCCCAACATCTTCCATGCCCCGCCGGAATGCCGATGCGCGACACCCTGACAAGCCTGCGTTACCGCTACTGGCCCGATCATCTGCTCGGCGAAATCCTGTCCAAGCGATGGACCGAGACGGCCATCCCGGTCATCCTGCTGCTGATCGTCGGCCTCGCGCTCAGCCGGTCCATCGACAATTTCCTGTCGCCGGCGAGCCTTGCCGACACCGCGCGCCAGGCCGGAGAGATCGGCTTCATCGCGCTCGGGCTGGCGCTGGTCGTCATCGTCGGCGGCATCGATCTGTCCGTCGGTTCGATCTTCGCACTGACGGATTTCTGCGCGCTCTATCTGCTCGACGTGCTGGGCTGGCCGGTCCCGGCGGTGGTGGCCGCCACGCTGCTCTGCGGTGCGCTGCTCGGCGCCGTCAACGGCGTCCTGATCGGTTATCTGCGGCTGCGCGCCTTCATCACCACGCTGATCACCCTGATCATCTACCGCTCGGCCTACGACCTCCTGATCCAGCGCTACTCCAACGCCATCGCTTCGGCCTTCCCAGACATCCCGTCCTGGGACTTCATCGGCGGCGGCAGCATCTTCGGCATCCCGACCGTAGCGCTGGTCTATATCGTCATCGCCATCTTCGGCCATATCTTCATGACGCGGCTGCGGCCGGGCTGGCATATCACCGCGATCGGCGGCTCGCGCCGCTCGGCGTACAATTCCGGCATTCCCGTCCGTCGCACGATCGCGCTCTGCTACGTCGCAAGCGGCGTGCTGACCAGCATCGGCGCGCTGTTCTTCGCCTCCCGGCTCGGCACCGTCGGCGGCGACATCGGCGTCGGCCTCGAGGTGATCGTGCTGACCGCGACGGTGCTGGGCGGCATCACGCTCGGCGGCGGCAAGGGCTCGGTCGCCAAATCCGCGGTCGGGGTCCTGATCGTGCTCCTGATCACCAATGGTCTCACGACCATGAACGCGCGCGGCGGCGTCAACCGGATGGCGCTCGCCGGCATCCTGCTCGTCGCCGCGATGGTCGACATCCGCTGGCAGAAGAATCGGACGCGCATCATCAGCAAGGTCTACGTCGCCCCGACCTACCACGCGCTGCCGCCGCCTCCCCCGACCGAGATCGGGCAGGGCGGCCCGTTCGAGCAGAACGACAAGCTGCGCGACGTCGAATTGATCGGCCTTGGCCGCATCGAGGCGCCGGAGGACGTCATCCTCGATCGCCACGACAACCTCTATGCGGGCTCGCGCCACGGCGACATCGTCCGCTTCCTCGCGCCCGACTATCAGAAGATGGAAGTATTCGCCCATATCGGCGGCCAGCCGCTCGGCATGGCCTTCGATCGCGAGGACAATCTCTACATCTGCATCGGCGGCATGGGGCTCTATCGCATCAAGCCCGATGGCACCGTGGAAAAGGCGACCGACGAGACCAACCGCAGCATGCGTTCAGTCAACGACGACAGCCGCCTTCGGCTCGCCGACGACCTCGACATCACCGACGACGGCCTCATCTTCTTCTCCGAGGCGACCGTGCGCTACGAGATGGACGAGTGGCCGATCGATGGCCTCGAGGCGCGGGGCAACGGCCGCATCATCTGTTACCACACCAGGACCGGCGCGACACGGACGGAATTGCGCGGCCTCAAATTTCCCAACGGCATCTGCGTGGCCAGCGACGGCCAGTCGATCCTGTTCGCCGAGACCTTTGGCTGCTCGATCAAGCGCTATTGGTTCGCAGGACCGAAGAAGGGCGCGGTCGAGGTGGTGATGGACAACCTCCCCGGCTACCCCGACAACATCAACCTCGCCTCCGACGGCAATTACTGGCTGGCGCTGGTCGGCATGCGCAGCCCTTCGCTCGACCTCGCCTGGAAGATGCCCGGCTTTCGGCGTCGCATGGCCAAGCGTGTGCCGGTCGACGAGTGGCTGTTCCCCAACATCAACACGGGCTGCGTGGTCAAGTTCAACGAGCAGGGCAAGATCCTCGAATCGTTCTGGGACCTGCGCGGTGAAAACCATCCGATGATCACCTCGATGCGCGAGCATCGCGGCTACCTCTATCTCGGCGGCATCGCCAACAACCGGATCGGCCGCTACAAGCTCGACAACGCCGATCCCGACTTCGTCCAGTATGACAAGCGGTGGGGGAAGCTGTCGTGATCGCAGCCGTCAGGGAATTCGCCAACCGCTTTCTCGGGCGCGGCGAAGCCACCATCACGGTGCCGTCCTTCGACGGTGCCTTGAAGCCCAACCAGAAGCTGGAAGCCGCCGACACCTTGCTGACGTGCCAGGCGCCGGAGGACCTCGCCACCGATGGCCGCAACCTCTTCATTGCGGACGGTCCGCGACTGATGTGCCTGAATGGCGGCTCGCCCTCGGAGATCCGCACCTTCGATCGGCCGATCTCGGCGTTGTGTGTCCTTCCCGAAGGCGGCCTTGCCGTGGCGCTCGGGGGACGCGAGGTGCGTCTCTATGCAAGCCCTTCGGCCGAACAGCCAAGCGTGACGTTCACCGACGCCGCCTTCAATGCCGTCAACGCGCTCGCGCCAGCGGGCGACAACACGCTGATTGCGACGGACGGCTCGGCGACATGCGGCGTCGACGACTGGGCGCGCGACCTGATGGAGCTCAACCGGAGCGGCCGCGTGTTCAGGCTGGATCCCGGCAGCAAATCCGTGACGGCGCTGGCCCAGGGGCTCGGCCATGCCTTCGGCGCCTGCGCGCATGGCAACGGCGTGCTGGTCAGCGAGAGCTGGCGCCACCGCCTCGTTCTGGTGACGCCGGGCGCATCGCCCCGGATCGTGCTCGCCCACCTGCCCGTCTATCCGTCGCGACTGACAAGAGCCGCGGGCGGCGGCTACTGGCTCACCGCCTTCACCGCGCGCACCCAGCTCATCGAGTTCGTGCTGCGTGAGCCGGCCTATCGCCGCCGCATGATGACGGAGATCGATCCGGCGTATTGGGTTGCCCCGCGCCTGCGCTCAGGCCTCTCGTTCAAGGAGCCGATGCAGGGCGCGCACATCAAGACCATGGGCGTCATCAAGCCGTGGGCGCCGCCGCGATCCTACGGACTCGTCATCCGTCTCAACCCCGATGGCCAGCCGCTCTATTCGCTGCACAGCCGGGTTGACGGCGTCAATCACGGAATCGTTGCGGCCATCGAGATGGGCGACGACCTCGTCCTGATCGCCAAGGGACCTGGCCGTGTCCTGCGACTGCCGCTGGCCGGCCTTGCCGAGGAGTTTTGCCAATGAGCGACATCATGCTCTCGCTGCGCAAGGCGACAAAACTCTACGCCGGCGTTCCCGCCATCGACGGGGTCGACTTCGACCTGCGCCGCGGCGAGATCCACGCGCTGGTCGGCGAGAACGGTGCCGGCAAGTCGACGCTCACCAAGGTCATGGCCGGCGTGGTGACGCTGACCTCGGGCGCCATGACGGTCGACGGCGCGGACGTCGCACCGAGGACGCCGCTGGAGGCACGCAATCTCGGCATCGCCATGGTGTTCCAGGAGAACAGCCTGGTGCCGACCATGACGGTGGCGCAGAATTTATTCCTCGGGCAGGAGAAGTTTTATAACCGCTTGCGCGGAATCTACATCGCCGCGCAGCAGTTTCTGCAATCGCTCAATTTCGACGTCACGCCGACCGCCACGGTCAGCGGTCTCGGCGCGGCCAAGAAGCAGATGGTTGAGATCGCGCGCGCGGTTCTGCACCGCGCCAAGGTCATCATCTTCGACGAGCCGACCGCGTCGCTGACGCCGGAGGAGAAGAAATACTTCTTCGACCTCGTCCGCGACCTCAGGAAGCGCGGGGTCTCGATCGTCTTCATCTCACATGCCCTGGAAGAGGCCCTGCTGCTCGCCGACCGCATCACGGTCCTGCGCGACGGCAAGCATGTCGTGACCGACGACGCCGCCAGGTTCGACCGCGCCGCGATCGTACAGGCCATGGTCGGCCGCGACCTGTCGAACACGCTCTACGGCGCACGCAAGCGCGGCGTGCGGCCGGCCGGCGCGCGCGTGCTCACGGTGCAGAATTTGAAGATGGCGCCGATGGTGAAGAACAATTCGCTGTCGGTGTTCGCAGGGCAGATCACCGGCGTATTCGGCCTCGTCGGGGCCGGCCGCACCGAGACGTTCAAGATCGTCTCCGGCGTGCTGAAGCGCGACTTCTTCCACGGCGGCGAGATCCTGCTGCACGACAAGCCGGTGCGCTACCGGGTGCCGGCACCGGCGGTCAAGGCCGGCATCGCCTATGTCACCGAGGATCGCAAGGTCGAGGGCTTCTTCGAGACGTCCTCGATCGCGCGCAACATCTATCTCGGGCTTCTGTCGAAGTTTCCCAAGGGCCGCATGATGCTGTCGCGGCGGGAAACCGCGACCATCGGCAAGACCTGGATCGAGAAGCTCGGGGTTCGCGCCATCGGCGACCACGGCAAGGTGGTCGAGCTGTCCGGCGGCAATCAGCAGAAGGTCGTGATCGCCAAATCGCTGGTGCAGGAGCCCGACCTGATCATCTTCGACGAGCCGACCCGCGGCGTCGACGTCGGCGCCATCGTCGAGATCCACGAGCTGATCAACCAGCTGGCCGACGAGGGCAAGGCCGTCGTGGTCATCTCGTCCTATTTGCCCGAGATCATGGCGCTCTCCGACCGCATCCTGGTCTCACGCCAGGGCAAGGTCGTGGAGGAATTCTCCGCGCTGGACGCGACGGAGGAAAGGATCATGTACGCGGCGATCCACTAGGCGTCGCCAGAGCGCTCGGGGCCAGCCGACTGCCTGAACCTTGGGCAGAGGCAACGGTCGCGCAATCTGATCTGCATCAAGTTGCGCTGCAAAAATCGCGGCAATGTTGGACCAGCTTCGGCTGCGCGGCTTCCACCTCGGAGATATCCGTAGCGGCCGGACCTTTGTGTCTCAACATGTGGGCGCCGCGGCGCGGCGTTATGAACAGATGAACTTCACTCCGGGCCGCGTCATCGCCGCGATCGCCATCCTGCTTGCAGGCGGCGGCTATTACTACTGGCAGCACCGCGATTCCAACACGCTGCCGGCAGGCTTTGCCCGCGGCAACGGCCGCATCGAAGCGGTCGAGATCGACATTGCCACCAAGACGCCGGGCCGGATTCGCGAAATCCTGGTCAACGAAGGTGATTTCGTGAACGCCGGCCAGGTTCTGGCGCGGATGGACACCGAGCAATTGCAGGCGCAGCGCCGTCAGGCCGAAGCGCAGCTCCAGCGCGCATCCATCAATGTCGAGACCGCGAAGAGCCTGGTGAACCAGCGCGAGGCCGAACGCAGGGCTGCGGAGGCCGTGGTCGACCAGCGCATCGCCCAGCTCGACACCGCCAGCCGCAAGCTCGATCGCTCCGAGCAATTGATCAGGACGAATGCGGTGTCGCAGCAGGTGCTGGACGACGACCGCTCGGCCAACGCCACGGCGAAGGCAGCGCTTGCCGCCTCCCAGGCCCAGGTCGCAGCGTCCGAGGCCGCGATCAGCTCCGCCCGCGCCATGGTGATCGATGCCGGCGCCTCGGTCGACGCCGCCAAGGCCGCGATCGAAAGCATCAACGCCGACCTCAACGACAGTGTGCTGAAGGCGCCGCGCGAAGGCCGCGTCCAGTATCGCGTGTCGCAGCCGGGCGAGGTGCTCGCGGCCGGCGGCCGCGTCCTCAACATGGTCGATCTCGGCGACGTCTACATGACATTCTTCCTGCCGACCGCGGATGCCGGCCGCGTCGCGATCGGCTCCGAGGTCCGCCTCGTGCTCGACGCCATCCCGCAATACGTGATCCCGGCCAAGGCCACCTTCGTCGCCGACGTCGCGCAATTCACGCCCAAGACCGTCGAGACCGAGGAGGAACGCCAGAAGCTGATGTTCCGCATCAAGGCGCATATCGCGCCCGAGCTGCTGCGCCAGCACATCGAACATGTGAAGACCGGCCTGCCCGGCATGGCCTATGTGCAGCTCGATCCGGCCGCGCAATGGCCCGACAATCTCAAGATCAAAGTGACCCGATGAGCGCGACTGCCGCAGCCGACGCACCGGCCGGGCCCGGCAGCGTGGTGCATCTCGAAGGCGTAGGCCTGAGCTACGGCAAGACCCGCGCGCTGGATGGCATTACCCTCGACCTGCCGTCCGGCTGCATGATCGGATTGATCGGACCCGACGGCGTCGGCAAATCCAGCCTGCTCGCGCTGATCGCCAGCGCTCGCGAGATCCAAGAGGGACGCATCCATGTGCTTGGCGGCGACATGGCGAGCTCGCGCCATCGCCGTACGGTCTGCCCTGATATCGCCTATATGCCGCAGGGGCTGGGCAAGAATCTGTATCCAACGTTGTCGGTGTTCGAGAACATCGACTTCTTCGGCCGCTTGTTCGGACACGACAAGGCGGAACGAAGCAGACGGATCGCTGGCCTTTTGCGCGACACCGGGCTCACCCCCTTCGCCGACCGCCCGGCCGCAAAGCTCTCCGGCGGCATGAAGCAGAAGGTGGGCCTGTGCTGCGCCCTGATCCACGATCCCGAGTTGCTGATCCTGGACGAGCCGACCACCGGCGTCGATCCCTTGTCGCGGCGCCAGTTCTGGGAGCTGATCGCCTCGATCCGGAGCAGCCGGCCCGGCATGAGCGTGATCGTCTCAACCGCCTATATGGAGGAGGCCGCGCAGTTCGACTTCCTGATCGCGATGAACGCCGGCCGCGTGCTGGCGACGGGAACGCCTGCCGCGCTCAAGCGTCAGACCGGCGCCGACACGCTCGACGACGCCTTCATCCGTCTCTTGCCGGAGGCCGATCGCGGCAATCACACCGGCGTCGTCATCCCGCCGCGCAGCGCGGACCATGACGAGATCGCGATCGAGGCGGACCACCTGACCCGGCGCTTCAATGACTTCGTCGCTGTCGACGATGTCAGCTTCCGCATCAGGAAGGGCGAGATCTTCGGCTTCCTCGGTTCGAACGGATGCGGCAAGACGACGACCATGAAGATGCTCACCGGCCTGTTGCCCGTGAGCGAGGGCAATGCGCGACTGTTCGGCAATGCGATCGATGCTGGCGATATGTCCGTGCGCCGCCGCATCGGCTACATGTCGCAGGGCTTCTCGCTCTATTCGGAGCTGACGGTCGCCCAGAATCTCGATCTGCATGCGCGGCTGTTCGGGCTGTCGGCGGAGACCATCGCCGCGCGCATCCAAGAGATGATCACCCGGTTCGATCTTGCGGAGGTGTCCGACGCCCTGCCCGACGCGCTGCCGCTCGGCCTGCGGCAGCGGCTGTCGCTGGCGGTCGCCATGATCCATGCGCCGGACATCCTCATTCTCGACGAGCCGACCTCCGGCGTCGATCCCGTCGCCCGCGACCGCTTCTGGCAGATTCTCGCCGAGCTCTCGCGCAAGGACAACGTCACCATCTTCGTCTCGACCCATTTCATGAACGAGGCCGAGCGCTGCGACCGGATCTCGCTGATGCACGCGGGCAAGGTGCTGACGTCGGACACGCCTGCCGCGATCGTGGCCGCGCGCGGCACCGCCACGCTGGAGCAGGCCTTCATCGCCTGCCTCGAAGAGGCGATCGCTGACACGGCGGATGCAGCCGGCCCGCCTGCGGCCGCATCGCCCGCGCCGGCTGCGACCGCTACGCCGCCGCGCAAGCGCAGCAGCGCGACGTTCAATCCGATCCGCATGCTGGCCTATTCCCGGCGCGAGGCGCTCGAGCTGCGCCGCGACCCGATCCGCGCGACGCTCGCGATCCTCGGCAGCGTGCTGCTGCTGTTCGTGCTCGGCTACGGCATCAGCATGGACGTCGAGAACCTGACCTTCGCCGTGCTCGACCGCGACGACAGCGCCATCAGCCGCGACTACAGCCTGCAGATCGCGGGGTCGCGCTACTTCACTGAAAAGCCTCCGATCACGGATTACGCCGATCTCGACCGCCGGATGCGCGCCGGCGAGATTGGCCTCGCCATCGAGCTGCCGCCCGGCTTCGGCCGCGACGTCAGCCGCGGTCGCCATGTCGAGATCGGCGCCTGGGTCGACGGCGCCAACCCCACCCGCGCCGAGACGCTGCGCTCCTACGCCCAGGCGATCCACGCCACCTGGCTCGCGCAGAAGGGCCGCGAGCTCTATGGCGAGGCGGCGATCGCCGGCTCCTACAGGCTCGAGCTCCGCTACCGCTACAATCCCGACGTCAGAAGCGTCGTCGCCATGGCGCCCGGAATCATTCCGCTGCTCCTGATCATGATTCCGGCGGTGCTCGCCGCGCTCGCGGTGGTGCGAGAGAAAGAGCTCGGCTCGATCGTCAATTTCTACGTGACGCCGGTGACGCGGCTGGAATTCCTGCTCGGCACGCAACTGCCCTATGTCGTGCTCGCATTCGGCAACTTCCTGCTCCTCGTCGGCTTCGCGCTCGCCGTCTTCGGCGTGCCCTTCACCGGCAGCTTTCCGACCTATGCGCTCGCCGCCCTGCTCTATGTCACCGCCACGACCGGCATGGGGCTGGTGATCTCGGCCTTCATGAACAGCCAGATCGCGGCGCTGTTCGGCACGGTGCTGATCACGCTGATCCCGGCCATCCAGTATTCCGGGCTGATCGATCCGGTTTCATCGCTCCAGGGCCTGGGCGCACTGGTCGGGCGGCTCTATCCCACCACCTATTTCGTCACGATCTCGCGCGGCACCTTCTCCAAGGGCCTCGGTTTCGAGACTCTCCACAACGATCTCCTGGCGCTCGCCGTCATGATCCCGGTGCTGGTGGCAGCCGGCACAATGCTGCTGAAGAAACAGGCCCGCTGACCATGCGCATCGACAACGTGCTTCAGCTCGGCATCAAGGAATTGCGCGGCCTCGTGCGCGACCCGATGCTGCTCGTGCTCATCGTCTACTCCTTCACGCTGGCGGTCTATGCAGGCGCCAGGGCACTGCCGGAAACGTTGAACCGCGCCGCGATCGCCATCGTCGACGAAGACCATTCGCCGATATCGACCCGCATCGAGATGGCGTTCACGCCACCCTACTTTTCCGAGCCGCGCCTGATCTCGCAATACGAGATGGACCGGCGGATGGACGCGGGTCTCGACACCTTCGCACTCGACATACCGCCGGACTTCCAGCGCGACCTGCTGGCACGGAGATCGCCCGCGATCCAGCTCAACGTCGATGCGACGCGGATCTCGCAGGCCTTCAACGGCGGCGGCTATGTCGAGCAGATCGTCAGCGCGGAGATCGCGGAATTTCTGGCGCACACGCGCAATGCACAGGCCGCACCGATCGAGCTGGCGCTGCGGGCGCGGTTCAACCCGGAACTGAAGAAGTCCTGGTTCGGCGCCATCGATCACGTGATCACCTCGATCACCATGCTCTCGATCATCCTGACCGGCGCAGCGCTGATCCGCGAGCGCGAGCACGGCACGATCGAGCACCTGCTGGTGATGCCGGTCACGCCATTGGAAATCATGGTGAGCAAGATCTGGTCGATGGGAGCGGTGGTGCTGATCGCCTCCGCCTTGTCGATCATCTTCGTGGTCAAGGGGTGGCTGGCGGTTACCATCGACGGCTCGGTGGCGCTGTTCCTCGTCGGCGCGGCGCTTCAGCTCTTCGCCACCACCAGCATGGGCATCTTCCTCGCCACCGTCGCCGGGTCGATGCCGCAGTTCGGGCTGCTGCTGATCATGATCCTGCTGCCGCTGCAAACCCTGTCGGGCAGCATGACGCCGCGGGAGAGCATGCCGCAATTCGTCCAGGACATCATGCTGGCGGCGCCCAACACGCATTTCGTGATGCTCGCGCAGGCGATCCTGTTCCGCGGCGCGGGCCTGGAGGCCGTCTGGCCACAGCTCGTCGCGCTCACGCTGATCGGCGTCGTCTTCTTCCTGATCGCGCAGCGCCGGTTTCGCGCGTTTCTGGCCTAGGCACGACGCGCGGCCCGAGCATATTGCCCGGCCTCAAAGCTTGTGCCCCTTCTGCCGCAGCGCCTCGATCAGGCGCTGCTTCAGCTCGTCGGCCGCCTTCTGACCGACGTCCTGGCCGATCTGCATGCTCGCCTGCGCCAGCGCATCCGACTTCTCCAGGAATTTTCGTCCCACGGGCTGGGCGTAGAACGCCTCGATCTGGCGCAGCTCATCGACGGTGAAGCTGGCGGCGTAGAGAGCCGCGATCTGATCGATCATCGAGGCGACGAACGGAGCATAGATCTCGGCGCCGGGCGCCGTCAGCGCATCATAGTCGCGCTCGATCTCCGGCCTGTCCTGGGCGACCACGGGCCTGAGCTTGAGCAGGAGCTGCGGCAGCAGCGCACGATACTGGTCCGCAATCTTCAGCGTGACGACGAGCTTGCGCGCCGCATTCATCGCCTCCGGCGGTGGCGCTTGCGCCGACGCGCCGCAGACCAGGAACAGGAGCGTGCCGGCGATCGTCAACAAACGTCTGGACATGAACCTCTCCGTGAGAAGGCGGGCTGGCGCCACGATGCTTTCAACGGCTCGCGGGCGCCCCGGCCGCGGCCGGAGCGCTTTCGGGCTCGGAATCCTCGACCTCCGTCACCTTCACGAACAGGCTGGGCACGCGTTCGGCACGATCGAGCAGCCAGGCGGCGCCGATCATGATGACGATGCCGACGACGGAGACGGCGAGCTGCTCCCAGACGCCCTTGGTGTATTGCGTCAGGATCCAGTGCGCGGAGAACGACAGGAACACCCCGAGGCAGAAGATCGGCAGCGAATGCTGGCCGCAGAGGATGACCGGGCGCAGCCAGGGTGTGTGCAGCGACCGCCATTTGCGCGAGATGAAATGGGTGACCCAGATCGCCAGCGCCAGGAAATGCGTGAAGCGCAGCATGTCGAGATCGGTCTTGTCGATCGGGTAGATCGCCTTGATCATCCATTTCGGGATCAGGGCCTCGAGCGCGGGAACGTGCCAGGTCATCACGATCAGGAGCGCGAAGGCGAGCCAAGCCGCCGCGAGCGTCATCGCCGCCTTCGACCACACCCATTTCGCGATCTTCCCGATCTGGCCGATGCCGCACCAGGCCGCGAACACGAACATCAGCTGCCAGCAGAACGGGTTGAAGTACCATTTCGTGCCGGGCGGATAGGAGGCGACGTTCCAGTCGAACCAGCGCGACAGCACATAGAGCACCACGGAGGCGGCGAGGGTCAGGTTCGGCCGCCGCACCAGGCACCAGACGATGAAGGGCGAGGCGAACACCAGCGCGATGTAGAGCGGCAGCACGTCGAGATTGACCGGCTTGTATTTCAGGACGATCGCCTGCCCGATCAATTCGTCCGGATGCGACAGGAAGTTGAACACGTTGAACTCGTGCTCGTACATCGGATTGTCGAACCGGCGCGCGGTGCGCGCGATCTGCGCCGTGAACAGCAGGAACAACATGATGTGGGCGACGTACATCTCGGCCGCGCGACGCCACAGCCGCTTGAGCGCGGCGAGAAACCAGCCGCCCGCGATGATCGGCCCGTAGATCCAGCCGACCAGATAGCCGGAGATGAAGACGAAGAACTCGGCGGCGTCGCTGAAGCCGTAATTGCGCAGCGTCAGCCAGGCCACGACGTCGTGCGGGATGTGGTCGAGGAAGATCATCCACAGGCCGATGCCGCGGAAGAGATCGAGCCGCAGGTCGCGCTCGACCGGCGCCAACAGTGCTGACTGGTCCCGTGTGATCATGGCCCCGCCTCTTCCGGTGGGCGTCGCGCCGTGGCGGCGCCGACAAAATGGAATGCTAAAAAACGCGAATCAAAAGATCACCTGGCCCTGCGGCTAGCTTCCCGCCAACGGTAGCCGACCCAGGTGCCCGCGCAAGGGACTTCGTCATCACGGGCGGCGGGGACCACCGCCGGGCCGCGCCGAACCGGCGGCCATCCCACTAAAACATCGAAAACAACCCCATGCACAGTAGAAGTGGCACGATAAGCCATTGTGATTACTACGAAATAAAAACGATATGTCGGGCAAGAAGGTCACCCCGGCGGTACGATCGCACGGCAGGCGGATTGAGAGGCAGGGGTCAGGCGAGCTCGTCGCCCCGGGCGAGCATCTCGGTCAGCATCGCCTCGGCCTTCTGCTTCAGCGGCAGCGCGCCGCTGTCGGAGGCGATCGCGATCGCCGCGCGCAGGGCGGCAAGGATCGCGGCCTTGTTCTCCTCGCTGGAGGGCGGCGTCACCACGGCTTCGCCGAACAGGGCTTCGGCCTCGAGGCCGGCAAACCCCTGCTGCCGCGCGGTGTTGCGCGCCTCGCGCAGCATGTTCTGCGCGGCCTGGACGTCGCCGAGCCGGCAGGTTGCCAGCGCCAGGTAGATCGAGCTGCGCAGCACCGCCGAGGTATAGCCGACCGCCTTCGCCTCCTCCCGCGCCTCGCCGAGCATGCCGCGCGCCCGGTCGAACAGACCCTGCTCGAGATAGGCGATGCCGAGGTGGCAGGCGAGCACCGGCACGAACAGCCGAATGCCATGCTTCTGCGCGAGGACGAAACCCTCTTCGAGGATGGCGGCGGCCGCCGCCGGATCGTTGCGGCCGAGCTTCAGCCACCCGCCGCTATAGGCCGCCGCGACGCGGTCATAGGGACGGCCGGTCTCCTCCGCAATCGCCGCGGCCTGCTGCTGGAGCTGTTCGGCGGCATCGAGCTCGCCCATCACGGTGTGGGTGAAGCTCTTCATCATGCAGCAGAGGAGGAGCGTGTATTTTGGGGGCGTACCGAAGGGCGCGCTTGCCTCCGGTCCCATGAGATTAGCGCGGCCTCGCGCCAACGTCTGCTCCGCTTCGCGATATCGACCGGCGAGAAAATAGGCCTGTCCCAGATTGTATTGTGCAAGGTTGCGCCAACCCGGGTTGCCTGACTTCTCGGCGAGGCCAACGACCTCCCGGCCGAGCGCAACCGCTTCAGTTGGCGTTCCGTAGAAATTCTGTCCACCCGCCATGACGGTCATGGCGGCGACCTTTCTTCCGATGTCGTCAATTCCACTGGCCCGGCGTTCGGCCTCTTTTCCGAGATCGATCCACTCGGCAACCTGACCGGACCAGATGAATGCCATTCGCGCCTCCATCCGGAGGTCAATTGCATCTGCCTCCCGCGAAGGAGTCATCGGTGTTTTGTCGAGCGAACTCATCGCGATCCCGAAATAGTCGACCGCATCGGCATATGCCGAGCGCACAAGACATTTCCGCGCGGCCCCCCTCCCGTACCCGAACGCTTTCAGCCAATCCTTCGCGCGCATTGCGTGGTAGCAAAGCGTGTCAGGACCGTCGCTCCATGTCTCGTCGCTTTCGAAGGCCGCAAGAATTCGCGCATGTATATTTTCGCGCACCTTTTCGACCATCGACTCGTAGGTCACTTGGCGGACCATCTCGTGCTGGAACTCGATCGAGTCCTCAAGTTCACTATCGATCCTGACGAGGAGCTCGGCTCGGTCGAGCGCTCCAAGGCAATCCTGGAAAACGTCTTCGGGCAGCGCCGCGACGTTCCGCAGCATCATCACGCTTGAGCGCGGCCCCAGCGCCGCCGCTATTTGGAGAACCGAGCGCTCCTGCCTTGAAATGCGATCGAGCCGCGCCGCAATCACGCCCTGAATGCTGGTGGGGATGCCGAGCTCATCAATGGGTCGAACGAGCGCAAGGTCACCCCACTGACCGCGAAGCGTGCCACTATCTTTCAGTCCGCGGCAGACTTCCTCGAGAAACAGGGGAACGTTGGCCGTATGAGAGATGATACGGTTCTTCAAATCGGTGTTCGTCGCCGACGGTCCGAGCATATCGGCCAACATGGCCAATCCCGAATCGTCATCCAGGGGGCGCATTGCAATCACTTCCGCGTGGCAGCGCGCGATCCACTCAGGCATGCCGTTCGGCCTGCTCGTGAGAAAAACCATCAAGTTGGGGCTCTGCAACGACGCGATTGCTGCAACAACCGCATCGCTGGCTCGGTCGATCCAGTGCAGGTCCTCGATGAGAAGAACGGTGCGCTGCTGGAAGGCCAAGCCTTGAACGATGGCGCAACTTGCATCGGAAATGGCGCGCGCGCGCGCGTAAGGCTCCAACTCGCTCCAGCGAGGATCCTCGACCGGAATATCCAATATGGAATCGATCGCGAGTTGATGGATTGCCTGCAACTCCTGTCGGATGTCGACCAGACTATCCGAATCTCTGGCGGTAACTTCGGAGATCGAAAGTATAATGCGCTTGAGCGCGCTGAACGGCACGCCCTGAAGGTTCGGGCTGCACTCGGCGTCGATCAACCGCCAGCCATCGGCCTTGAGCTCCTGGGCGAACTCATGTGCGAGCCGCGATTTTCCGATGCCTGCATCGCCGATCAGAAGGACCGTCTGCCGGCTTGCACTGGACCTCTCCGCGGCGCGTCCCAACAGGGCCCGCTCGGTCGTTCGATCGACAAACCGCGAAACGCTCCGCGCACGTCGCACCCGCCAGCTTGAAAGGTCGCTCGCTCCGACGACACGGTAGACCGGCAGCGGCTCGTTGAAGCCGCGCAGCACCTTGAGGCCCAGGGATTCGAATCGGACATGTCCATCCGCGAGTTTCTGGCAGGCTTCCGACACGTAGATCTGATTGGCCTCGGCCGCTGCCTCCAGCCGCGCGGCAAGATGCTGAGCGGCGCCTCCGATCTCGTAGACCTTGGAAAACTCGCTGGCGACCATATAGGCGACGACGTGCCCCGAATGGAGGCCGACCCGAACCTGAAGTCCGGGATCGCCAAGACGGCCAACGCGCCGGACAAGCTCGATGGCAGCATGGCAGGCCAGCGGCGCATGGTTGTCGTCGGCGATCGGGGCACCAAAGACAGCGGCCAAGCCGTCCCCCAACTCCTTGCTGACGATGCCGCCGAACTGGCGTACCGCGCCCCTCATGGCCGCCAGCGCAGGCTCCAGGCGTGAGACGGCCTCCTCCGGCTCCAGTTCGGCAACAAGCCCTGTGGAGTCGATGACGTCGGCTCGGAGAATTGTCACAAACCGCCGCTCGCTGTCGGGATCAGCACGCCGACGTACCGCCGCCCCACACTTGGAGCACCAGCTATCGTCGGGATCAATCGCCGACTGACACGCGAAGCAATGCATTCCTGCGCCTTCAAGGATCGCGGCGTCGCTGTCGTCCAGCGCCCGCGAGCAACTCGTGGTAAGAATACCTATCAAGAACCGCTTAGCAATCGGACTTGCCCATCGCTGTTTAGCGGGGCACGGTGCGGTTGGCGATCTGGACGAAACACAGTCCTGAGTGGTAGCGTACGCAAATCCCAGCAAAGATGGGGCATATATCGGCGAGGCCGGGTTGGCAAAACTAACCGGCGTCGTGGAGCTGTATGTATTTTCGCAAAGCCAAGGACATATTGAGGGAAAAGACGATGGGGTCGAGAACTTACACCGGGGCTTCATTCAAAGATTTGATGAACGACAATTATTTCCCTCCGGAAAACATGCAGAGGAGCGTGGACATCCTCAAGGCGTCGCCGGACATCCATCTACCAACCCTGGAGTACGGCCAGTACCACCTGATCCTGACGCCGGCGGACAAATGGCCGGACGGGAGTGCGGCGTACTGGCACAAGGAGAAGGGCCGGGCTCGCGTCGACCTCACCACGCAGCTGAATACGGTCCCGCTGTCCAAGGACGAGCCCGGCGTGATCCCGCTGACGCGATGCGCGCTGCTCGATGCCTGCGTGCGGAAATGCTTCAATTCCGAGCCGCCGATCCCGATGAAGACGAATATCATCACCCACGCGGCGAGCGACGCCTATGCCGACCGGCACGAAATCCGGCTGGAGTGGGAGTACGACAATGGTGAGGACCAGGCGCCGACGTTGCTCCACCTGACGATGGTCTGTCCGTACCGACCCTGATTCCGAGCGGGAGCAGCGCGGAGGCTTCCGCACCAATCGAAGGTGGTCCGTCGTCGCCACAGCATACGTTGCGCGACGGACCAATCATGCCCCGCCCGCTCGGCCCGAAGGCCGCGGCGCACTGTCTCGCTGCCGCCCCGTCATGGGCCTGTCGCACGAAAATGATCCGCTCCAGCTGTGCGCGTGCGAGCCGCCTGCTTGAGGCAACCGTCGCGTCCATTGACAGGAGCGGCCGATGCCGGTGGGACTGCTGGAGGTCGAAGGCACGATCGAGGTCAGCCAGTTCTGGCCGGAGGGGAGGTCTGACGCCGACACCACCAAGGTCGTGGTGAACGTCGCGCCCGATGCGATCCGCTTCCGCAAGAACGACACCTCGCCGTTCCAGCCGACCCATGTCTTCGACAACGCCAAGGTCAAGGGCCGGACCAACACGGCACCGATCAAGAACGGCAAGCTGACCGTGCGCCTTCAGGGCATCGACGCGCCGGAGCTGCATTACCAGCCGTCGCCGCTGTCGCCCGCCGAGAAGAAGGGCCTGACGGATGCCAAGCGGCAGGCCTATCACGAGGTCACGCACCCCTACCGGCAATTCCTCGGCGCGACGTCGAGCAAGGCGCTGCATGACTTCCTCAGCCGTGCCGGCGGGGCGACGCTGGCCTGCCGGGTATTCACCCGTGTCGATGCGCCGAACGACGTGTTCGACACCTATGGACGGCTCGTCGGCGACATCGAGGTGACGGTCGCGAAGCAGACGGTCGACATCAACCACTGGCTGGTCGAGCAGGGCTTTGCCTATCCGACGTTCTACTCCTCGATGAACGACGACGAGATCAAGGCCTTCCTCGTGCTCGCCAAGGCCGCGCGGACGAAGAAACTGCCGGTCTGGAAACATCTCGCCAAAACCGTTCCGGCCTTCGACTTCGACCTGCGCGAGCCCAAGAAGAACGAGACCGACGTGCTCGCGACCGACACGGGCCCGGTGATCCTGCCAAAGCTCTACCGCCGCTATACCAACTGGTCGGCGCGCAAGAAGGCCAAGGTGACCAGCCAGAACTTCCAGAAATTCCTGGGTGAAGGATCAGGCGGCAAGCCGGACACCTGCTACGAGATCGACGACTTCCTGACCAACGGCGTTCACTCGGCGACGCCGCGGAATTTCGCCGAGTTCGTCGAGGGCGGGAAGGTGATCAAGTTTCAGCCGGAAGGGCTGGTGTTCGGCGAGGCGCCGTCGAGCCTGGTCGGGGCGGACAACAAGCCCATCCTCCATTTCTGACGCTTGTCTGTCGCCAAACAAAAATGGCCCGCGTCGCGCGGGCCATTTTCTCATCCAAAGCTGCGAAGTCCGAACTTGGCCTTCAGCGACGTCGGACCGCCAGAGCACCTGCTCGTTAGCGAAGGCCGCCGGTGACGTGAAGTGTCTCGCCGGTGACGTAGGACGCGTCGTCCGATGCGAAGAAGGCCACCGCGGCAGCGATCTCCTCGACCTTGCCGATGCGGCCAAGCGGGGTGGTGGATTCGATCCAGGTGCGCATGTCGCCCTCGTGCAGGCCGGCCGACACGACGCCTTCGGTGGCGATCATGCCTGGATTGACAGCGTTGACGCGAATCTTGCGCGGCGCGAGCTCCTTCGACAGCACGGAGGAGATCGCATCCACCGAGGCTTTGGTCGCAGTGTAGACGGCGGTGTTCGCCGGCGCGATGGTCGATACCCCGGAGCTGATGTTGATGATGCTTCCGCCATTGGCGTTGAAGTGCTTCGCCGCTTCACCCGAGACCAGCAGCAGGCCAAGCACGTTGAGGTCGAAATGCTTGTGGAAATGCTCGGGCGTGATGGCCTCGAGCGGGGCGAACTCGTAGACGCCCGCGTTGTTGACGAGGATGTCGATCGCACCGAACGCCTTCACGGTCTCCGCGACGACGCTCTTCACGTCCTTGGCGTCGGCCAAGTTGCCATGGACCGCGACGGCTTTGCCCCCCTTGGCGATGATGGCGGCGACCACGCGGTCAGCGGCCTGCTTGCTGGAGCTGTAATTGACGGCAACCGCCGCACCCTCAGCCGCAAGCCGGGCGGAGATTTCGGCACCAATGCCTTTGGATGCGCCGGTCACGAGCGCAACTTTGCCTTCGAGTCTCTTGGTCATCGCATGTCTTCCGTTGTTCGGCGGGATGCCGATATTCAATAGTTCAATACTAGTGAACTATTGAATGAGTTCAAGGGGCATGCTATATTTTGGGCATGGTGCAGTTCGTTCACCCATCGCGGGACGAGATTACGCTGGCCGGAGTGCTCGGAGCCCTCGCGGATCCCATGCGGCTGCGGATCGTCAAAAGCCTGGTCGCGCAGAACGCTTGCATGTCGTGTACCGAGGCGGCGCCTTGCCCTGACATGGCGAAATCGACCCTGTCGAACCATTTTCGCATTCTGCGGGAGGCCGGCCTGATCCGGACGTCAAAGCAAGGTGTCCAGCACCGCAATGTCGTGCGCGAAGAGGACATCAATGCGCGATTTCCAAAACTGTTGAAAATGATCCTGAGCTTTCCGGACTGAGTGTCGCCACTACCAGGCATAGCGGATGATACCCTTGCCGGCGTAGCTGCTTGTGACGTTCGAAAATTCGCCCTCGAAGGTAGCGCCGAACGAGACGCCGCCGCGCCATTTCACCTCGGCCGAGGCCGTGACGAGCGCGGAGTCGCGCGCCTGCGCCGCGCCGTTGACCACGAATGATGCGCCCGGGAGCGCCTGGAAGGTGGACGCGATAGCGCGATCGGGATCGAAGTCGTGCGCCCAGGCGGCGCGGCCGCGCAAGACCAGGACGGCATCGCTCAGCGCAAACGACCTGTCCGCGCGCAGACCGAGCTCGCTGCGCGTGTCGGTGACGCTCCGCGAACCGTAACTCAGGGCGAAGGCATTGCTGCCCGAGAGCATCTGTTCGGCATAGGCCGGCAGATCGAAGACGGTCGACTGGCCGGCGGCGTAAGGCGTGAGCCCCATCCACGGCGTCACGAAGCGATAGCCGGCCTCGACGCGGCCGGAATAGGCGTTGGCGTTGAAGCGGGCTCGCAACTGATCGCTGCCGGCGATGGTGACGGTGCGGGTGGTGGTAATGTCCTGCCAGCCATACGCCAGCGCGGCGGAGACGTAGGCCGCGCCGACGCCGTGGCGAAGGAAGGCGCCGGCCTGAAACAAATCCGACCGGCCGCTGCCGCCGTTGGCGACGCCAAAGCTCGTGCCGCCGCCGGCCAGCGCGAAGCCGGCGACGGTGTCGGGTGAAAAGCGATAATCGGCGCCGACCGCCGTGCCGGCGATGCGACTGATCGCCGTATTCGATCCCGTCGTGGCATTGCCGTCGGTGGTCTGCGAACCGCCATAGCCCGCGGCCCATACGCCCCAGCGTTGCATTACGATGTCGGACGCCGCCGGGGCCTTGCGGGAGAGCGCGGCATAGGCGTCGCGCTCCGCGGCGGAACGTCCGCGACCGGTGGAGGCGTAGGCACGGGAGCCATCCTCGTCGGCGAATTGCGACGCACCGGCCGGCGACGATCCGCCATCGCCCCGGCCGGCCATGAACGGATCGGTGAGGACGCCGATGAACTGCGTCATCGCGTCGAACGTGGTCTGCTGCGACCCGGTGGCGGTTTCGCCGGAGGCCTGCGTCAGGCCCGCTTGCGACAGCGTGCCGTACACGGCGGGAATGCCGCCGGTGAGGTTGAAGAAAGTCGACAACGCATTTCCGACATTCTGCTGATTGACGTTGAGCCCGCCGGGAATGGAAAAGTTCAGCGCCAGATCGAGATAGGCATTGTTGGCATCATAGCTCAGGCTGGTGTGAAAGGTGGCCGGCAGGTTGGTATCGACCAGCGCGCCGAACGTGCCGGTCACCCCGCCGCCGGCATTGACGATCGTGTATTGCTTCGCCACGTAGCTGCCGGCCGCGAACACGGCACTGACGGTGGCCCCGCCCAGGGTCGCGGTGCCGGTCACGTTGACGCGATCGGCATTGGCGGGCGAGACCTCGACCACGTAAGTCGACGGCGCCGTGAAGACGAGATTGCCGTTCACGGTCAAAAGGCCGATCGAATTGCCCGGCGCCAGCACGCCGCCATTGATCGTGGTGTTGCCGACCGTGCCGTTGCCGCCGAGCGTGCCGCCGCTGTTGACGGCGGTCAGCGACGCCGAGGCGAGCGAGCCGTTGACGGAGAGAATGCCGGCATCGACGCTGACCGCGCCTGTGAATGAACTCGATCCCGTCAGCGTCCAGTTGCTGCTGCCGGCCTTCACGAAGCTGCCGAAGCCGCGGTACTGGGCGGAGTCGCCGAGCGTCGATAGGTCGAACGAGCTGTTGGCGGCTCCGCCCAGCCGGAGCGTGTCGGCGGAGCTGAAGGCCATGACGTTGCCGGTGATGGTCGACCCGGCCTGAAGCTCCAGACTGTTGACGCCGCCGGTGAATGTGATGGCGTTGGCACGGGCCCCCGTGCCGGCATTTCCGAGCCCGCCGCTGATGATCCCCGCATTCTGCACGACGAGGCCGGCGCCGCTGATTCCCGCGCCGCCGGCGACGGGCGGAAAAAAGGTCGGATATCTGGGATCACCTTGGGGGCCACCGGTGCCTCCCGAAATCATGCCGGTATTGATGACGGTGCCCCCGGCCGCGAGAACAAGACCATCGCCGCCGCCGCCGCCGCTTCCAGAACCGATTGCGCTTCCGCCGCCAGAACCGCCGCTTCCTCCCGTGATCGAACCGGCATTGGTCACGGTTGCAGTGGTGCCGACGACGACACCCTTTCCACCTCCACCGGCGCCGCCATTGCCATCGGCGGAAGTTGTGCCTGCATCGCCGCCCGAACCACCCCTGATCAAGACGCCGGCATTGACCTGCAGATCGCCGCCGGACAGGTACAAGCCATCGCCGCCGCCACCGCCCCCGCCGGCCGACCCGTTGTAGGGGCCAAGACCGCCTGCTCCGCCATTTCCGCCGGTCAGGTTGACCACCGCGGTGTAGTTGCCGCTGACGGTCGCGGCCCGGCCACCACCCCCGCCGCCGCCCCCGGCGTTGACGCCCGCCTGGCGTCCACCGCCGCCTCCGCTGCCGCTGCCGCCGCCACCGCCGCCTGAATAACCCGCGCCGCCGGTTCCTCCGCCTGGCGCAACGCTGTTTCCGGCTGCCCCCCCGTACGGACCGCTTCCCGCAGTGTCCGGGCCACCGCCGCTTGAGCCATTCCCCGCTGCATTCCCGTCGCCCGCCAGACCACCGGCGCCGCCGGCTCCGGGGACACTGTCGGAGTAGGCGCCGCCAGTGCCGCCGTTGCCGCCGACCAGTTGCGCATGCGCCGGCATCATTTGCGCCGCAAGGCCGACAAGAACACCGACGCTCGCAAGCAGAGCCCTGCGCAACAGCCATCCAAGGCCGGCGCATCGCGAAGGCGCCGTCGTGCGCGGACCGGAGCGATGCCGGTCGCGCGACGGGTCGATCTCATCGGGAGAAAGCGGCAAGGACCTGTTGTTCATCATCATCTGCGACATCAAGGAGGAGGCCGCCCGCGATCAGTGCTGGGCGGCGGCGCGAAAATCCGTAACAGGTCGCCCGCCGCCGTGATGTGCCGTGTGTCTCACGCGCGGATTCCGACGGACGGTGATGCAGAGACGGCACAGTCACGCGAACCGTCGATGCTCGCTTCAACGGGAAGCGGAAAGAATTGCCGACAGTCGGCAGAATGGTCCGGCGGTTGATCGGGCCTGCGGCCTCGCGAGCGACGAAGCGTCGGACTTGTCTCGATCCATCAATCAACAATCGCAGCGCGCAGGATTGGTACGGATCGTGCAATTCCTCGTCGTGCAGACGAACGAGGATCGGACAATGAATATCTCGGGCGCGAATGCCTACGCGTATTTGCAAGACGCTTCATCGGCAAAGCGAGCGAATGCCGGCACGACGTCATCCGCCGGCAGTGCGCCGGTCTCATCGAGCGGCTCCGGTCAGGCCAGCGACGGAAGCGTCCAGACCACCGAACGACTGGCGTCGATCTGACGGTCTGATCGTCCGCCGATCCGGATCAGCCGTCGTAGCCTTTCGGACGATTGAAGCGCCCATGGCAAAACAAAAATGGCAAAACAAAAATGGCCCGCGCGATGCGGGCCATTTTCGTATCGGAACCGGTGAAGTCCGAATTTGGTTGCGGGGATAGGATTTGAACCTATGACCTTCAGGTTATGAGCCTGACGAGCTACCGGGCTGCTCCACCCCGCGTTAAACCGTTGCGCGCCTTCGTTAAAATGCCGGGGACGGGGGATGAGGGCCGGCGCTGTTCGCGTGGCTTGCTTCTTCCGTCCCAAAGGCTTCCTTGGAAGGCAACCCCGGGGCAAAGCCCGTCGGGTGCGGGGGGTATGTACCAACCCGGGCTGCCTTTGGAAAGGGCTGCGAGGACGTTTTTTTCGACTTTATGACAGGTGGATGGACCGGATTCCGGCCCGCCAGCCGCGCCCTTGCCAGAAGTTCCGCAAAGGGCCAGCTTGCCGCAACAAAACCAAGGGCGAAACGCCAGTTTAGGGAGCAACGCCATGGACCATATCCGGGACCAGATCTTGGACCGATCTTTGGACCGATCCCTGACGAGCGCCCCGCTGCGGGCCCTCGACGACGCCTTCCACGCCATGGTCGCGCGGTCGCGGGCGGAGCCGGCCGCTGATCTGGCCGAGCGGCTCGACCGGCTGGCGCGGCTGCGCGCCGTCGTCGCCGACAATGAAGAGCGCTTCCGCCAGGCGATCTCGGCCGATTTCGGCCACCGCTCGGCGGTCGAGACCACCATTGCCGAGACCATGATGGTCTACAGCGAGATCCGGCATGCGACAAAACACCTGAAGAGCTGGATGGCGCCGCAGCGCATCGCCACCGCGCTGCAATTCCTGCCGGCGCGCAACCGGCTGATGCCGCAGCCGCTCGGCGTCGTCGGCATCATCGCGCCCTGGAATTATCCGCTCCAGCTGACGCTGGCGCCCGCGATCGGCGCGATTGCCGCCGGCAACCTGGTCATGATCAAGCCGAGCGAGCTCGTCCCGCATTTCGCAGGCCTGCTGAAAGAGACGGTTGCCGCAAGGTTCGACGCGACCGAGCTGCTCGTCACCGGCGTCGAGGACGAGATCGCCAAGGCCTTCGCGTCGCTCCCCTTCGATCATCTGGTGTTCACCGGCTCGACCCGGGTCGGACGGCTGGTCGCGGAGGCCGCGGGGCGCAATCTGACGCCTGTGACGCTCGAACTCGGCGGCAAGTCGCCTGCTATCATCGACGCCTCCGCCGATCTCGATGAGGCGGCCGAGCGCATCGCCTACGGCAAGCTGCTCAATGCCGGGCAGACCTGCATCGCGCCGGATTACGTGCTGGTGCCGGAGCGCTCGCTGCAGGCCTTCGCCGAGAAGCTGCGCACGCAGATGCGGCGCATGTTCGGCACCGATCCCGCGAACAAGGACTACACCTCCGTCATCTCCGACCGGCACTACGCGCGGCTCGAAGGTCTCGTCGCGGATGCCGTAGAGCGCGGCGCAAGAATCCTGCAACCGGCAAGGGCCGACGATCCCAACTGGAAGGCGCACCGCAAATTCCCGCCGACGCTGATCCTTGGCGCCACCGAAGACATGGCGGTGATGCAGGAGGAGATATTTGGGCCGGTGCTGCCGGTGCTGGGCTATCGCGAGCCGGCGGATGCCATCGCCTTCGTCAACCGCCGCGACCGGCCGCTTGCGCTCTACTGGTTCGGCAAGGACCGCGACGCGCGCGACGCGGTGCTGTCGCGCACCGTCTCCGGCGGCGTCACCGTCAACGACTGCCTGTTCCACTTCGCGCAGGTGAACCAGCCGATGGGCGGCGTCGGCGCATCCGGCACCGGCGCCTATCACGGCGAATGGGGTTTTCGCACGTTCAGCAAGCTGAAGCCGGTGTTCTACCGCTCGAAATTCAACCGCCTCGCCGATCTCTACCCGCCCTATGGCGGCAAGATCGCGCGGCTGGAGAAGATGATGCGGTTCATGTCGTAGGGGCAGTCGTTCCGGGGCGCGAAGCGAACCCGGAACCTCGAGATTCCGGGTTCGCGCTACGCGCGCCCCGGAATGACGATAAGGGGAGAAACAACATTGTCTGACACATTCGATTTTGTCGTCGTGGGCGCGGGCTCCGGCGGCTGCACCGTTGCGGGGCGGCTGTCGGAGGATGCGGCGACATCAGTGGCGCTGCTCGATGCGGGCGGGCGGAACGACAGTTGGCGGATCACCACGCCATTCGGGCTCGCTTTGCCATACCGCGCGGCCAACTGGGCGTTCGACACTGTGCCGCAGAAGGGATTGAACGGCCGCATCGGCTATCAACCGCGCGGCAAGGGCCTCGGCGGTTCCTCGGCGATCAACGCGATGGTCTACATCCGCGGCAACAAATGGGACTACGACCACTGGGCCGCGCTCGGCAATGCCGGCTGGTCGTATGCGGATGTGCTGCCCTACTTCAAGCGCTCGGAGAACAACGCCGATTTCGACGGCGAATATCATGGCAAGGGCGGCCCGCTGCATGTCAACAAGCTGCGCTCGGACAATCCGATCCATGACGTCTTCCATCAGGCTGCGCGCGAGGCGCAGTTCCGCATCCGCGAGGACTTCAATGCCGACGACCATGAAGGGCTCGGCAGCTACCAGGTGACGCAGCACGGTGGCGAGCGCTGGAGCGCGGCGCGCGCCTATGTGGATCCCCACATGGGCAAGCGGGCGAATCTGCGCGTCGAGACGCAAGCGCATGCCACGCGCATCCTGTTCGAAGGTGGGCGCGCAGCGGGCGTCGAGTACCGGCAGGGCAAGGAGCTGAAGCAGCTCCGCGCCCGCCGCGAGGTGATCCTCGCCTCCGGCGCCTTCCAGTCGCCGCAGTTGCTGATGCTGTCGGGCGTCGGCGACGGCGATGCGCTTGCCGCGCACGGCATCGGCGTCGTGCATCATTTGCCGGGCGTCGGGCGCAATCTGCAGGACCATCCGGATTTCGTGTTCGTCTACGCCTCCGACTATCCGCACTTCGTTCACGCGTCACTCGGCCGGCTGCCATCCCTGCTGCGCGCGATCCAGCGGTACCGCCGCGAGCGACGCGGCCTGATGACCACCAATTTCGCCGAGTGTGGCGGCTTCCTGAAGACGCAGGCCCACCTCGACGTGCCGGACATTCAACTGCACTTCATCATCGCGATGCTCGACGACCACGGCCGCAAGAAGCACAAGGAAGCGGGCTTCTCGTGCCATGTCTGCCTGCTCAGACCGAAGAGCCGCGGCAGCGTCTGGCTGAAGAGCGCCGATCCGCTCGCAGCCCCCATGATCGATCCGAACTTCTTGGGCGAGGCGGAGGATCTCGAGACGATGGTCGCAGGCTTCAAGACCACGCGACGGCTGATGGAGACGCCTGCGATGCGCGCGTTGCAGAAGAAGGACATGTTCACGTCCGATGTGAAGACGGACGACGACATCCGCGCCATCCTGCGCAATCGCGTCGACACCGTCTATCACCCCGTCGGCACCTGCAAGATGGGCACGGACGCGATGGCCGTGGTCGATCCGCAATTGAAGGTGCACGGCGTCGAGACCTTGCGCGTCGTCGATGCCTCGATCATGCCGACGCTGATCGGCGGTAACACCAATGCGCCGACGATCATGATCGGGGAGAAGGCGGCGGATATGATCAGGGCGGAAGTGCGGGCGAATTAGCGACGCTGTCGCGTCACTCTCCACTGTCGTCCCGGCCTAGTGCGCAATTGCGCATGGGGGCCGGGACGACGGAAGCAATCAATTCAACAAGAACCCGCCGTCCACCGTCACCACGCTCCCCGTCATGTAGCGCGAGGCCTTCGAGGCCAGCAGCAGGATCGCGCCGTCGAGATCGGACTCGGCGCCGACGCGGCGCTGGGGGATGCGTTTTGCCAGGCGCTCGCCTGCCGGCGTCGACCAGAAGGCGTGGTTCATCTCGGTGTCGATATAGCCGGGCGCCAGCGCGTTGATGCGGATGTTCTGCCCCGCAAGCTCCAGCGCCATCGCCTTCGTCGCCTGGATGATGCCGGCCTTGGAGATCGCGTAGGGCGACACCGCTTTCAAGACGCCGGTGCCGAGCACCGAGGCGATGTTGACGATGTTGCCTTCCTGCTTGCGCGCGATCATGCGCCGCGCGACTTCCGTCGCGAGGAAATAGGCGCCCTTGAGATTGGCGCCGATCACCGTGTCCCAATCGGCCTCGGTCTGCTCGGTCGCCAGCTTCTCGATGGCGATGCCGGCATTGTTGATCAGCACCGTGACGGGACCGAGCGCGGCTTCCGTGGCATCGACGGCCTTCGCGATCGAGGCGATGTCGGTGACGTCGAGCGCGACGGCGGCGGCGCGGCCGCCGTTGCCGCGGATCTCCTGTTCCAGATTCTTCAACTTGTCCGTTTGCCGTGCCGCGAGCGCGACGGCCGCGCCATGCGCCGCCAGCAGCCGGGCAAACTGCCGCCCCAGCCCCTGGCTCGCGCCGGTGACGAGGATGGTTTCTTTACTGACGTCGAATAGGCCTGACATGACGATTTCCTTGGGCGTAACCCTTGAGCTTCCGGAGCCAAAAATACAGACGATTTTAGCGGTCTGAAACCAGAATGATCGGTTCGGCGTTCATTCGTTCCACCGAGGCAGGGCTCTGCTCATGAACAGTTTCGATCTCGCGGTCTATGCGGCGCTCGCCATCGCCATCGGCTTCGGATTCAGGACCGGCCTGCTGCGCAGCGCCATGACCATCCTCGCCTATCTGCTCGCCGCGCCCATCGCGGTCGCGCTGATGCCGCTGATCGTGCCGCAGGTCGCAAGCAATCCGAACGCGCCGCTGCTCCAGAACTGGATCTGGTTCTTCGGCATCTTTCTCGTCGTCGGCATGTTGTTCGGACATATCGGCCGCCTCGCGGTGAACGACACGGTCCGTGAGGCCGGGATCGGCGACCGCCTTGGCGGCGCCGCGCTCGGCGCCATCAGGGTCGGCCTCGTCGCCACCACGCTGGTGCTGGTGTTCGACCAGATCGTGCCGGCCAACCGCCAGCCGCCCTTCCTGGCCGGCTCGCATCTGCGGCCGCTGTTCTCGGCGGCCGGGCAGATGGGCTTCAAGTCGCTGCCGCCGGAAGCCGCTGCCGCGATCGACCGCCTCAAGCAGGAGCGGCACATCTGATCAGGCGCATTTGCATCGCCGCGCGGAGGCGCATGCATTTTGGTGCGAGCCCGTCCCTTATCAGCGGCACCACGATTGGCTAGAGTGCCGCCCGTCCAAAACCTGCCTGACATTACGGGAGTGAAACAGTGGATCTTGGGATCAAAGGTCGCCGCGCCATCGTCTGCGCATCCAGCAAGGGCCTCGGCCGCGCCTGCGCCATCTCGCTGGCCGAAGCCGGCGTTCACGTCACGCTGACCGCGCGCGGCGCCGAGGCCCTGAAGAAGACCGCCGACGACATCCGCAAACTCTATCCGGCCATCACGGTCACCGAGATCGTCGGCGACATCACGACGCCGGCGGGCCGCGAGGCCGTGCTGAAGGCCTGCCCGGAGCCGGATATCCTGATCAACAATGCCGGCGGCCCGCCGCCCGGCGATTTCCGCAACTGGACCCGCGACGACTGGATCAAGGCGATCGACGCCAACATGCTGACCCCGATCGAGCTGATCAAGGCGACCGTGGACGGCATGATGGCGCGCAAGTTCGGCCGCATCGTCAACATCACCTCGGCCGCGGTGAAGGCGCCGATCGACATCCTCGGCCTCTCCAACGGCGCGCGCGCCGGCCTCACCGGCTTCATCGCCGGCCTGTCGCGCAAGACCGTGATCAACAACGTCACCATCAACGGCCTCCTGCCGGGCCCGTTCGAGACCGACCGCCTGACCGGCACCGCCAAGGCCGAGGCCGACAAGCGCGGCACAACGCCGGAGCAGATCCTGGCCGAGCGCGCCAAGCTCAATCCCGCCGGCCGCTTCGGCCAGCCGGACGAGTTCGGCTATGCCTGCGCTTTTCTCTGCGGCGCCAAGGCCGGCTTCATCACCGGGCAGAACATCCTGCTCGACGGTGGCGCGTTCCCGGGCACGCTGTGAGCCATCGCGCCTGAGACGGCGCAATCCACGAAAGACCATCATGCCCGGGCTTGCCCCGGGCATGATGATGTGGAGGCGTCAGAGCCCAATCATTTCCGGCTCACTGCGAGCCCGGCTACTCATCGCCGTTTCGTCGGCTCATCCTCGTCCCGTTCGCTGGGACCGGAGGATTCGGCAGTGAGGCGCTCATCGGTCCAGTCGATGCCGAGTTCGTCGAGACCGTCGGCCAACAGATCGCCCAGCATCGGCTCGCCCAGCAGATATTGCACAGCTTCACGCCGGGGCGCCTTGTATTCGGCGCGGGCCTCGGCGGCGCGGGCGCGCAGATCGTCCCACTCGTCGACGGAGCCGTCGCCGCGGCCAATCCACATCAGCGTCACGAGGTCGAGCTGCTCGTCCTCGTTCAGCGCCCCGATGAAGCCGGTCAACTCGCTTGCGACCGGATCGGACGCCGTGTCCTCCAGAACGTCGATCCCGTCATCGTCCGAGGGGTTCGAGCCCGAGTCCGGATCGGATGCTGCTTCCTTGACGTCGAATTCGCGGGCCTTCTCGATGATGAAAGCGACCTTCTCGGCGGAAATTGCAAGCTCTGGCATCGTCTTCCCCTCTCGCTCTTCTCTGGTTTTTCCTGGGTTCCAGCGATAACGCGGCGCGCCACCAGATGATCCATTGCGCTTCATGGCGGAAACCCGCATGTTTCGGCGCCAAAGCGTTCTCTCTCGTCATTCCGGGGCGCGACGTCGTCGCGAACCCGGACTCTCACGCAACGATCTCGAGATTCCGGGTTCGATGCTTGCGCATCGCCCCGGAATGACAGCGAGGCGCAAAGCAAGAACATGGGGATGCGCCGGATGTCGTGGAAGGTGGGCAAGGTCAAGATCACGAAACTCGTCGAGATGGAGACAGTCGGCTCGACCCGCTTCATCCTGCCGGCCGCGACCAACGATGAAATCCGGAAGCTGCCCTGGCTGATCCCGCATTTCGCCACCGAAGAGGGCCGACTGAAAATGTCGATCCACTCGCTGGTGGTCGAGACGCCGACGCGCCGCATCGTGGTCGACACCGGTCTCGGCAACGACAAGCAGGGCCGCGGCGTCCCCGCCTGGAACAACCGCAGCACGCCGTTTCTGGAGACCATGGCGGCGGCGGGCTTTCCCCCTGACAGCATCGACACCGTGCTGTGCACACATCTTCATGTCGACCATGTCGGCTGGAATACGAAACTGGTCGACGGCAAATGGGTGCCGACCTTCCCGAAGGCGCGCTACCTGTTCGGCGAGACCGAATACGAGTATTGGCGCGATTATACGGCCGAGCCGGACAAGGTCGCGGTGTTCAACGATTCCGTGAAACCGGTCGCCGATGCCGGCCAGGTCGAGTTGATCCCTGGCGATCACCGGCTCTGCGAGGAGATCAGCGTGATCCCGACCCCCGGCCATAGCCCCGGTCACATGAGCGTCCTGATCGAGTCCGGCGGTGAGCAGGGGCTGCTCACCGGCGACGTTGCCCATCATCCCTGCCAGATGTCGCATCTCCACTGGTGCTCGGTCATCGATACCGATCCCGCCCAATCGGCGGCAACGCGGCACAAGGTGTTCTCGCGCTTTGCCGACACCCCGACGCTGGTGATCGGCGGGCATTACTCGGCCGGACACATCAGGCGGGATGGGGACGCGTTCAGGTTCGTGGCGCTGGGATGAGACGCAATCGTAGGGTGGGCACAGCGCGGCGTGTCCACCCTCCCGGGCAAGGAAAAGAATTGGTGGGCACGGCGCTCCGCACCTTTGCCCACCCTACAAAGGAGGGGCTGCAATGCGCCCCGTTTTGAGCGGTTGAATTTCCCGCCGCCCTGTTCCATGAAGCTATTTAACCGATCGGTCCATCTCCAGGGAGAAACGAGAATGAAGCTTGTTCGTTACGGCGAAAAGGGTGCGGAAAAGCCCGGCCTGATCGACAAATCCGGCCAGTTGCGCGACCTGTCGGCGCATGTGAAGGACCTGACCGGCGAGGCCTATTCGCCGGAAAGCCTGAAGAAGCTCGCCGCGCTCGACCCCGCCTCGCTGCCCGCCGTTTCCGGCAAGCCGCGGTTCGGCGCGCCCGTCACCGGCATCTCGAAATTCGTCGCCATCGGCCTCAACTACAGCGACCACGCCAAGGAAACGGGAGCCGCGATCCCGACCGAGCCGATCATCTTCATGAAGGCGAACACCTCGCTGTCCGGCCCGAACGACGCGGTCGAGAAGCCGCGCGGCTCGACCAAGCTCGACTGGGAAGTCGAGATCGCCGCCATCATCGGCACCCGCGCCAAGTACGTCTCCGAAGCCGACGCGCTGAACTACGTCGCCGGCTATTGCGTCTGCAACGACGTCTCCGAGCGCAACTTCCAGACCGAGCGCCTCGGCCAGTGGACCAAGGGCAAGTCGCACGACACCTTCGGCCCGGTCGGCCCGTGGCTCGCCACCAAGGACGAGATCAAGGACGTGCAGAACCTGTCGATGTGGCTCGACGTCAACGGTCAGCGCCGCCAGACCGGCTCGACCAAGACCATGATTTTCTCCATGGCCAAGTGCATCTCCTATGTCTCGCAGTTCATGACGCTGCTGCCGGGCGACATCATCACCACGGGCACCCCGCCCGGCGTCGGCCTCGGCATGAAGCCGCCGACCTTCCTCAATGTCGGCGACGTCGTGACGCTGGGCATCGAGGGCCTCGGCGAGCAGCGCCAGGAGATCGTGGCGGCGTAAGCGGCAATCACCTCCTTCGTCATTCCGGGATGGCGCGAGAGCGCCAGACCCGGAATCTCGAGATTCCGGGTTCGATGCTTCGCATCGCCCCGGAATGACAACAAGGATCCAAAATGAAGCTCACCTTCTCCGCCGCCTCGCCCTTCGCCCGCAAGGTGCGCATCGCCGCGATCGAGCTTGGGCTGATCGACAAGATCGAGTTCACGCCGGCAACCGTCGCCCCGGGGCAGGCCAATGAGGACTATTCGCGCATCACGCCGCTGAAGAAGCTGCCGGTGCTGATCACCAATGACGGCGACGTCATCCTCGATTCCTACGTCATCGTCGAATATCTCAACGAGATGGCCGGCGGCAGCCTGATCCCGGATTACGGTCCGCGGCGATGGAAGGCCAAGACCAATCACTCCCTGATCAACGGCATGCTCGATTCCATGCTGCTGTGCCGCTACGAGAGAATGGTGCGGCCGCAAGGCCTGCAATGGCAGGCGTGGTCGGACGACCACTGGAACCGGGCCTGGACCGGCATGGCGCGCTTCGAGAACATGCCCGATGTCCTGAACGGCCCGTTCGACATTTCGCAGATCGGCCTCGTCTGCGTGCTCGGCTATGCCGACTTCCGCTTCGCCGATTGCGGCTGGCGCAAGGCCTATCCGAAGCTCGACGCGTTCCATCAGAAGATGCTGGAGCGGCCCTCGGTCAAGATCTCGGTGCCGCCGGCGGCGTAACCCGCTAGGAGTGTCCATGAGCCTGAAATACTCGGTCGGCGATCTCACCATCCATCGCGTCATCGAGCAGGAAACCTCGTTCGTCCCGGCGCTGGAGATGCTGCCGGGACTGACACCCGAGGTGCTGGCCGAGAACCGGGCATGGATGCGGCAGGCCAAGGCACTCGACGACAACGACGTGCTGCTCTTGTGCTTCCAGTCCTATGTGGTGAAGACGCCGCACCACACCATTTTGATCGACAGCTGCATCGGCAATGACAAGCCGCGCCCCAATCGGCCGAAATGGAACATGAAGACCGACGACACGTACTTGGGTGCACTTGGCGCCGCCGGATTCTCGCCTGGCGACATCGACTTCGTGATGTGCACGCATCTGCACGTCGACCACGTCGGCTGGAACACACGGCTCGAAAACGGCCGCTGGGTGCCGACCTTCCCCAAGGCGCGCTACGTCTTCGCCAGGCAGGAGTTCGACCATTGGTCGGCTCAGAACGCGAAGACGGAGATCCCGCCTTTCGTGGACAGCGTGCTGCCGGTGGTCGAGGCCCAGCGCCACGAGCTCGTCGGCAACGACCACCAGATCGGCGATCACGTCCGGATCCTGCCGACGCCCGGTCACACGCCGGGGCATATCGCAATCACGGTGGGCCGCGGCAAGGACGACGCGGTGTTCTCCGGCGATCTCATGCATTCGCCGCTGCAGACGCTCTATCCGGAGCTGTCGATCAAGTTCGACGTCGACCCGGCCAGGGCCGCAACGACACGCCGCAACTTCCTGGAGCGCTATTGCGACACCGACACGCTGTGCTGCACCGCGCATTTCCCCTCCCCGTCGGTCGGGAAGATCAAGCGCAAGGGCAACGCGTTCGTGTGTGCGGCGGTTTAGCGAGATGCCGTAGGGTGGGCAAAGGCGCGCGCTTCGCGCGCCGTGCCCACCACTCCTTATGGTGGGCACGCTCCGCTTTGCCCACCCTACGATTCCTCCCGTGTGGAGAAAGCAATGACAGCACTCCCCGACATCCCCCTGCCCGCCGGAATCCGCTCGCGTTATGTCGACGGCATCAACGGCTTGCGCATGCATGTGCTGGAGGCCGGCTTCGGGTCAAAGGGCCGCTCCTGCATCCTGTTGCTGCACGGCTTTCCCGAGCTGGCCTTCTCCTGGCGCAAGGTGATGCCGGCGCTCGCCGCCGCCGGTTATCACGTGATCGCCCCCGACCAGCGCGGCTACGGGCGCACCACGGGATGGACTGCCGACTACGATGGCGATCTCGCGCCGTTCTCGCTCCTCAACCTGGTGCGCGATGCGCTCGCCCTGGTGTCGGCGTTCGGCTACAGGCAGGTCGATCTCGCCGGGCACGATTTCGGCAGCCCGGTCGCGGCCTGGTGTGCGCTGATCCGGCCCGACGTGTTTCGTTCGGTGACGCTGATGAGCGCGCCGTTTGGCGGCGCGCCGCCGCTGCCATTCAACACAGTTGATCGTCCCGCAAAGCCTGCGGTCGAAGACCCCGTTCATCGCGAGCTTGCCGCGCTGCCGCGTCCGCGCAAGCACTATCAATGGTACTACGCGACACGCGAAGCCAACGCGGACATTCAGCACGCGCCGCAGGGCGTGCACGATTTCCTGCGCGCCTATTATCATCACAAGAGCGCGGACTGGACCGACAACAAACCCTATCCGCTCAAGGCGTGGTCGGCAGACGAACTGGCAAAGCTGCCAACCTATTACGTGATGGACGCCGGCGAGACCATGGCCGAGACGGTCGCGAAGGAGATGCCCTCGCCCGCCGCGATCGCCGCCAACCAATGGCTGCCGGACAGCGACCTCGCCTACTACAGCGCCGAATACGGCCGCACCGGATTTCAGGGCGGGCTGCAATGGTATCGCTACGGTACGTCGGGCATGCTCAACGACGAGATGCAGCTGTTCTCCGGCCGCAGCATCGACGTGCCCTCCTGCTTCATCTCCGGCAGGCAGGATTGGGGCACCTATCAGCGCCCTGGCGTGTTCGAGGCGATGCAGAAAAGCGCGTGCACCAAGATGCTCGGCTGCCATCTCGTCGACGGCGCCGGCCATTGGGTGCAGCAGGAGCAGCCGGCCGAGGTGAGCCGGTTGCTGCTCGACTTCCTGGCCAAGACTTCCTGACTAAGTCCCGCGCCGGCTGATTTGACCCAGGAACCACGGCGGCCTATATAATTTAGAATCATTCTAAACTAGTGGGACAGGGCCGTCGTGAAGAATTTTGCCGATCTGACCGAGCGCGAGGTGCTTGCGGTCGCGATCTCCTCCGAGGAGGAGGACAGCCGCATCTACATGACCTTCGCCGAAGATCTGAGAGAGCGTTACCCGGACTCAGCCAAGATCTTCGAACAGATGGCCGAGGAAGAGCGCGGACATCGCCACATGCTGCTGGAGACGTACGAGCAGCGGTTCGGTCCGCACCTGCCTCCCATCCGCCGCGAGGACGTCAAGGGCTTCCTGCGTCGCCGCCCGGTCTGGCTCACCAAGAACCTGTCGCTCGACACCATCCGCAGGGAAGTCGAGACCATGGAACTGCAGGCCGAGCGCTTTTACGTGAAGGCCGCCGAACAGGCGCAGGATGTCGGCGTGCGCCGTTTGCTCGGCGATCTCGCCGAAGCCGAGAAAGGCCACGAAGAGATGGCCGCAAAGCTCTCGGACCAGATCCTGAGCCCGGATGTGCGCGCGGAGGAAGATCGCACCAACCGCCGCATGTTCGTGCTGCAATATGTGCAGCCGGGCCTTGCCGGCCTGATGGACGGATCGGTCTCGACGCTGGCACCGCTGTTTGCCGCCGCGTTCGCCACCCACCAGAACTGGCAGACGTTTCTTGTCGGCCTCGCCGCCTCGATCGGCGCCGGCATCAGCATGGGATTTGCGGAAGCGCTGTCCGACGACGGATCGCTCACGGGGCGCGGCTCGCCATGGCTGCGCGGTCTCACCTGCGGCTTGATGACGACGCTCGGCGGGCTCGGCCACACCGCGCCCTATCTGGTGCCCGACAGCTGGGCCAACGCGTTCTGGATCGCGACGGCGATCGCCGGAGTCGTCGTGTTCTTCGAGCTATGGGCAATCGCCTTCATCCGCTCGCGCTACATGGACACGCCGTTCCTCCAGGCCGTTTTCCAGATCGTGCTCGGCGGCGCCATCGTGCTGGCGGTGGGGATATTGATCGGAGCGGCGTAGTAGCCGCAATCTCGGTGTCATCGCCCGCGAAAGCGGGCGATGACACCGACTTTTTGGCACTGCCCGACGAGCCTCATCCACATATCAATCGCGATCAAACAGCGGTTGCAGCGTTCGGCTAAACTGCTCATCATCCGCAGACAACCAGAGCGGGAGAAGCGCCGTGGCCAAATCGGAATGGAGTTTCAAGAGCGCAGTCGAGCTGTCGGCCGCATTGAGCGCGAAGAAGGTCTCGGCGGTCGAGCTCACGCAGGACGCGATTGGCCGTATCGAGCGTCACGACGGCAAGATCAACGCGATCTGCGTGCGGGATTTCGATCGCGCGCTCGGCGCCGCGCGCGAGGCGGACGCTGCATTGGTCCGCGGCGAGCGCAAGCCGCTGCTCGGCCTGCCCCTGACGATCAAGGAATCCTTTAACATCGCCGGCCTGCCGACGACCTGGGGCTTCGTCCCGCAGAAGGATTTCAAGCCTGTCGAAGACGCGCTGCCGGTCGCACGCATCAAGCAGGCCGGCGGTGTGATCCTCGGCAAGACCAACGTGCCGGTCGGTCTCAGCGACTGGCAGAGCTACAACGACATCTACGGCACCACGAACAACCCCTATGATCTCGGCCGCACGCCGGGTGGATCATCCGGGGGATCTTCGGCAGCCCTCGCCGCAGGCTATTGCGCGCTCGCCACCGGCTCCGACATCGGCGGCTCCCTGCGTGTGCCGGCATTTCATTGCGGCATCTTCGCTCACAAGCCGACCATCAATCTCTGCGCAGCGCGCGGCGAGACTCCGCCGCCATTTCCGGCCATTCCGCGCGAAGGCGACCTCGCCGTCATCGGTCCGATGGCGCGCACCGCCGCGGATCTCTCCTTGCTGCTCGACGTCATGGCCGGACCGGATCCGCTCGATGCCGGCGTCGCCTACAAACTCGATTTGCCTGTTGCGCGGCATCAGTCGCTGCGCGATTTTCGTGTCCTGGTGATCGAGAGCCATCCGCTGCTGCCGACTGACCGGGACGTGCGCGACGCGATCGACAAGCTCGCCACCGATCTTGCGAAGGCCGGCGTGACGGTCGCGCGCGAGAGCCCGCTGCTTCCGGACTTCGCGGAGACGTCGCGGCTTTACATGCGCATGCTGCTGGGCTTCCTCGGCGCGTTCTTCCTGCCCGACGAGCTGGCGGATTCGCAGGCTCGGGCGAGCCAGTTGTCGCCGGAGGACCGAAGCCTCGAAGCGGAGCGGCTGCGCGGCACGATTGCAAGCCACCGCGCCTGGGTGCTCGACGCAGGTAGCCGCGCCGGCCTGCGGGCGCAATGGCGCGCGCTGTTCAAGAGCTTCGACGCGGTGATCTGCCCGATCATGCCGACGCCGGCCTTTCCGCACGATCATTCGCCGGAGCAGAGCCTGCGACGCATCAGCATCGACGGCAAGGACTACCCTTATTCCGACCAGCTCGCCTGGCCGGGCGTCGCGACGCTTCCGGGCCTGCCGGCGACGGCCGTTCCGCTCGGCCTGTCGAAAGACGGCTTGCCCGTCGGCGTCCAGATCGTCGGCCCCTTCCTGGAGGACCGCACGCCGCTCAAGCTCGCCGAACTGATCGAGCGCGAGTTCGGCGGCTTCACACCGCCGCCATTGTTCGATGATTAGTCCTGTCGTCAACGACCACCGGGGAGAGAACGTCATGAGCCAGGACATGGAAGAGCTCACCGCGCTCAACCGCGACTACGTTGCCTCCGTGCAGAACTGCGACGTCAAGCGGTTCGACCAGATCCTGGCGCCGGAGTTCTATTGCTCCAATCCCGACAAGACGCTGGTCGACCGCGCCGCCTTCCTGGAGCAGACGGCACGGCCGATCGCGATCCGGAATCTCAGGGAGCACGACGTCATCATCCGCATCATGGGCGACTTCGCCATTATCCATGCGGGGACAAGCTACACCACGGGAGACGGCCAGCAGGCGACGGGCCGCTACACCGATTGCTGGGCGAAGAAGAACGGCAGATGGCTCGCGGTGTCGGCGCACGTGTCCCGGTGAGGCGGGCAAACCATCCTCACACTCCGCTGTCATGCCCCGGCTTGACCGGGGCATCCAGTACTCCGCGGCGACAGTTGGCTCACACAACTCCCGCTGCGGAGTACTGGATCGCCCGCCTTCGCGGGCGATGACAGCATCAATGTGGATCAACTATCGAATACGATCACGCTCCGCAGCGTCTTGCCGGCCTTCATGTTGGCAAAGCCCTCGTTGATCTCCGACAGCTTCAGCTTGGCCGAGATCCAGTCCTCCAGGTGCAGCCGCCCTCGCAGATAGAAGTCGACCAGGCGCGGCATGTCGACGCGGAAATGGTTGGAGCCCATGGACGAGCCCTGGATCTTGCGTTCGCGCAGGAAGTCGAAGCCGTGCAGCTCGATCTTCTGGCCGAACGGGATCATGCCGACGATGGTGGCGGTGCCGCCGGAGGCGAGCATGGCGAAGGCCTGCTCCGCGGTCTCCTTGCGGCCGAGCACCTCGAAGGAGTGATGCACGCCGCCATTGGTGAGATCGCGCACCTGCTTCACCACGTCGCCGTCGGCGGGGTTGATGATATCGGTCGCACCCAGCTTGGTCGCGAGCTGGAGTTTTGCGGGATTGGTGTCGATGGCAATGATGCGGCCGGCGCCGGCAATCTGCGCGCCGTTGATCGCGGCCATGCCGACGCCGCCGCAGCCGATCACCGCGACGGTCTCGCCGGCCGTCACCTTCGCCGTATTCACCACCGCGCCGTAGCCGGTGATGACGCCGCAACCGATCAACGCGGCGAGATCGAGCGGCATCTCCTTCCTGATTTTGACGATCGCGTTCTCGTGCACCAGCATCTGCTCGGCAAAGGACGAGAGGTTGAGGAACTGGTGCAGCTTTTCGGAGCGAGACCATTGCATGCGGTCGGAGACGCCCGGCAGCAGCTTCACCGTGGTGTCGGTGCAGAGCACCGTGCGGCCCGTGGTGCAATTGTCGCAGGTGCCGCAGAACACGGACAGGCAAGTGACGACGTGATCGCCCGGCTTCACATAGGTGACGTCGGAGCCGACCTGCTCGACCACGCCGGCGGATTCATGCCCGAGCACAGCGGGCAGCGGATGCGGATAAAGGCCTTCCATGAAGTGCAGGTCGGAGTGGCAGAGGCCGGCGACCGATGTGCGGATCAGGACCTCGCGCGGGCCCGGCTTCGGCAGGCTGACATCCTCGATGACCAGAGGCTTGTTGACTTCATAGAGGACGGCGGCCTTCATCGAGCACTCCCTGTCGTTTTTTTTGCTTTGAACGCGGGCGCAGCCTACGCTGCCAGAACCAGTTCGCCAACCTCGCTCATGCCGGCATCGCGCTCGCCGAGCAGCAGCGCGGCGATCTTCGCTTGCGTGGCATTTTCCGTCAGCCGGAACGGATCGCTTGGCGCGACCCGGTGATCGATCACGAGCCGCGACAGCAGCAACCGGCGCGCATCGCCGCGCATGGCGTGGATGCGATGCGCCTCCCAGGCGAGCGCGACGGCGCTGGCGACATGATAGAGCAGGCTCGTCGCGCGGCGCGCGTCGGCCTCGTTCTCGGCCTTGCCCGCAACCTCGCGCGCGAAGCCGACCGCGCGATCGGTGAGCGTGTGCAAACGGTCGCGCCAGGCCTGCGGCACCGAGGCGCTGTCATCGAGCCGGGCGTGCAGATCCGCGGCCAGCGCGGATTCCGCGCCATGGCGACCGACCGCGCGCCTCAGCGCATCGATCGCGACGATATTGCCGGTGCCTTCCCAGACCGAGCCGAGATGGGCGTCGCGCAGCAGCCGTGCGGTGGCGAATTCCTCGATATAGCCGATGCCGCCGCGCATCTCGAGCGCATCGCCGCAGACTTTCCGTGCATCGCGCGTGGCGCGGAATTTCAATGTCGGGGTGAGGATGCGCAGCAGCGCCGCCGCGTCCTGGCTGCCGGCCTCGGCGCGATCGAGCGCATCGGCCGTGAGGAAGCTCATCGACAGCGCCTGCTCGACCGGCAGCATGATCTTCAGCATCTGTCGCCGGCCGAGCGGCAGGTCGATGATGCGGCTGCCGAACACCACGCGGTTCTTCGCGACCGTCATGGCGTCATGGTAGGCGCGGCGCATCAGCGCGGTGGATTTCACGCCGTTGGAGAGCCGCGACGAGTTCACCATCTCGGCCATCTGCACGAAGCCGCGGTCGAGCTTGCCGACCGCGTAGGCGATCGCGCCTTCGAGCTTGATCTCGCCCGAGGCCATCGAGCGCGTGCCGAGCTTGTCCTTCAGACGCACGATCCGGTAGTGGTTCTGCGACCCGTCGTCGAGGAAGCGCGGCATCAGGAACAGGCCGACGCCGCGGGTGCCGGGGCCGGCGCCTTCGGGGCGCGCCAGCAGCATCACGACTTTCGCATCGGCGTTCGAGCAGAACCATTTTTCGCCGTACAGGCGCCAATGATCGCCCTCCTGCACGGCGCGCGTCGTGAGCGTGCCGACGTCGGAGCCGCCCTCCTTCTCGGTCATGAACTGGCCGCCCTGGGTCAGCTTGGTCATGTCGGTCTGGGTGAGACCATCGAGATATTTCGCCTTCAGCGCCTCGCTGCCGAAATTCGCCAGGAGTTTTGCGCAGCCGTCGGTGACGTTGATCGGACAGCCCATACCGAATTCGGTCTGGTTGAACAGGAAGGTGAAGGCGTGCTTTGCCACGACAGGATATTTGTCCGGCCAGCCCATGATGCCCTTGCGGATCGACAGCGCGTGGATGCCGAACTCGCCGAACGCCGCCTTCTCCAGCTCGCGATAGGCCGGGTGGTATTCGATCCACTGCACGTCGCGGCCGAACTTGTCGCGCTGGTGCAGCACCGGCGTGTGGCGGTCGGCCAGCCGCGCACATTCGTCGAGGGTGCCGCCGGCGAGCTCGCCGAGGCGATCGAGATGCGGCTCGATGTGACGGAACAGCGTCTCCGGCAGATGGATGCGCAAGAGATCCGTCAGCGCCTGGTCGGCGCGGTAGAAATTTATGCCTGACGTATCGGGCGCCAGCAGGCCGGATGGTGCGGCCGCGGCATTTTTCGGCTGCGCTGTAACCGGCTTGTGCATGATCGTCCTCTTCGTTTCCGCCCGACGGCAATTCTTAGCGCTTGCCGCTTTGGATGATGTCGATCATGCTCCAGCCGCGGATGCGGATAAAGCCGCAAATTGTCAGGGAGGCATGATCGCCGTGAAGGAGCAATTCGCTCTGCGGAATTATGACCGACCGGGCCTGCACCCCGGCTGGTTGTCCGGGTGGCGGATGCATAGATCAGCGGCTTCCCGTCCTAAGAGATCACGCCATGGAACATCCGAAATACAAGATCGCGCTCATCGTCGGCGCCGGCGAAGGCTTGAGCGCCTCGCTGGCGCGGCTGCTGTCCACACAAGGCATTCGCGTGGCGCTTGCCGCGCGGAAGATCGAGAAGCTGGGCGCGCTCTGCACCGAGACCGGTGCCAAAGCCTATGCCTGCAACGCCACCGAGCCGGATGAGGTCGAGCGCCTGTTCGGCCTCGTCGAGCGCGAGATCGGCACGCCCGACCTCGTCGTCTACAATGCCAGCGGCCGCACGCGCGGGCCGTTCGTCGATCTCGTTCCGGCCGATGTCGCGCAGGCCATCGCGGTCAGCGCCTATGGCGGCTTCCTGGTGGCGCAGCAGGCGGCCAAGCGCATGCTGCCGAACAAGCACGGCGCGATCCTGTTCACCGGCGCCTCGGCCAGCGTCAAGGGCTATGCGCAGTCCGCTTCCTTCGCGATGGGCAAGTTCGCGCTGCGCGGGCTCGCCCAGAGCCTGGCGCGCGAGCTGTCGCCGCAAGGCATCCATGTCGCGCATTTCGTGATCGATGGCGGCATCAGGAGCGCGGCGCGGACGGAGCCGGAAGACAAGCCGGACTCCATGCTCGATCCTGATGCGATCGCACAGAGCTACTGGAACGTGCTGCAGCAGCCGCGCAGCGCCTGGAGCTGGGAGCTGGAGCTGCGGCCGTGGGTGGAGAAGTTTTAGTTGAGTTTGTCTTTCCGGGGCGGCTCGAAGAGCCGAACTATGGTGCGCATTTGCGCACCTGAGAATCTCGAGATTCCGGGTTCGATGCTTCGCATCGCCCCGGAATGACAACAATGAACGGGAAGCGACATGACCACCGAAACCACCGTCGATACGGGCACCAGCGAACTCCTCTGCGTCATCCGCGACCGCGTCGCAGTGATCACGCTGAACCGGCCGGAGGCGCGCAATTCGCTGTCGGACAGCCTGACGCCGGCGCTGCGGACGATGATCCGCACCTGCGGCGAGAGCCCCGATGTCGGCGCGCTGCTGATCACCGGCGCGGGCGAAGCGTTCTGCGCCGGCGGCAACGTCAAGGGCATGGGCGCGCATCGCGATCCGAAGAAGCTGGAGATGTCGCTGGAAGATCGGGTCGCCGATCTCCAGGAGCGGCAGCGGCTGCTCACCGGCGCGCTGGTCTCGGTGCGCAAGCCGACGATCGCCGCGCTCCCCGGTCCCGCGGTCGGCGCAGGGCTTGCGATCGCCATGGCCTGCGACATCCGCATCGCCGCGCAATCCGCCTTCGTCGCCACCGGCTATGCCCGCATCGCACTCAGTGGCGATTACGGCATCGCCTGGCTGCTCACCCGCCTCGTCGGCACCGCCCGGGCGCGCGAGCTGATGTTCACCGGCGACAGGGTCGATGCCGCGCGTTGTGAGGCCATCGGCCTCGTCAACCGCGTCGTGCCTGACGACAAGCTACAAGCCGAAGCCTTCGCGCTGGCAAAGTCGCTCGCCGAAGGCCCGCGCCTCGCGCTGCGCTACATGAAGGACAATCTCGACGAAGCCATCCAGTTCGATTTCGAGACCGCCCGCGACCACGAGGCCGAACGACTGATCCGCCTCACCGCGACCGCCGATCACAAGGAAGCGGTGCAGGCCTTCATCGAGAAGCGCAAGGCGGTGTTCACGGGGAAGTAACAGGCCCTTCACAGTCAGGAATCGAACCTGGATGGTGCAGCGAGCCCTCATTCCGGGGCGATGCGCAGCATCGAGCCCGGAATCCATTGGGCCGCAAAACACGCAGTGGAATGGATTCCGGGTTCGCGCTACGCGCGCCCCGGAATGACGGCTTGGGAAGATCTACGCGACGACGACTGCTTAAGGCAAAAAAATGCCCGGCTCAGGTTGACCTGGGCCGGGCTTGCAGTCGTGTCAGGCCGAGGCTGAGGGGCTGTCGGCCTGACGGGAAAGGGCGGTGAGACGCCAGCTCGCGCAGGGAATGTCCTTCGGCGCGAGCGCGATCTCCTTGTCGAAGCGCACCAGCTTCCAGTCATCGGGGTGATTGACGAAGGCAAATCCGGATTTGCGGGCGAGCGAGATCATGGTCTCGTTGGAGCGCAGCGTATCGCCGAACATGTGCTCGGCGCCGAGCGCGGCGGCGCGGCACTCAAGATTTTTCATGAGCGCAGTGGCGATGCCGTGGCCCTGCCAGCGATCGTCGACCGACAGGCCGAACTCGAGCGTCGCGGTTTCCGCATGCAGCGCGTAGCGCGCCTCGGCGACGATGGTCTCGAAGCCGTCGACCATCTTGGTCGCGACAACGGTGAAGCGCTCGCGCTCGCCCACCTGGAGGAAGTCGTGTAGCAGGCCCTTCGGCAATTCGCTGATCGCGCCGAAGAAACGGTTGTAGCGGGAGCGGGTCGAGAGCGAACGGAAATAGTGCTGAAGCTCCTCGGTGTCGCGCGGCTCGACGAAGCGAACGTTGATCGCCTCGCCCTGCCGGGTGCGCAGGGCGTCCGAATATTGCTTCAGATCTTCCAGGCGAAGAGTGCTCATGACACATGCCCTGAGAAAGAGGGACCGCCGGCGCCCCTGTAATCAGGCGGCGCCGGCCTGGCGGCCAATCAGGCCCGCCAGAAGGGTTTGTCGGCCTCATAGGCGATGTCGGACCAGGACAGGCCGACGTCGTGCAGGTCGCGGGCGGTCCAGTTGGTCAGCTCGCGGCGGGTCCGGTAGCGCTCGTGCCAGACATGAAGCGTCTCGCCGATCTGCTGGATCAGGCCGGGCGCATGATGATTTGTCATCGAATTCTGGGTCAAGGTAGACATTTTCAGCTCCTGGAGCTAAGTTGACCGCTAATATCTGCGCTCGATCGCACTGCGACAAACGACAATTTGTACCTCTTCGCATGAAATAACGTCATGTATCCTGCTGCCAGATGACTGCCAGATTGCCCTCCCTGAACGGATTGCGGGCGTTCGAGGCGGCCGCGCGCCATCTCAGCTTCACGCTGGCGGCGAGCGAGCTGAACGTGACGCAGACCGCGATCAGCCATCAGATCCGGCGATTGGAGGAGGAGCTCGGCATCCGCCTGTTCATCCGGCAGAACCGCGCGCTGGCGCTGACGCCGGAAGCGCGCGACTATCTGCCGGGCGTCCGCGCCGCCTTCAACGACCTCCGCCTCGCCACCGACCGCCTGCTGCGCAGGGACGACGACAAGGTGCTGACGCTCTCGACGCTGGCCTCGCTTGCCGCAAAATGGCTGCTGCCGCGGCTGACGGATTTCCAGGAGCAGCATCCCGGCATCGACGTGCGGATCACCACGTCGACCAGCCTCGTCGACTTCCAGCGCGACGATGTCGATGCCGCAATCCGCTACGGCCGCGGCCAGTGGCCGGGCCTGCGTGCCGACTGGCTGATGGCGGACGAGCTGTTTCCGGTGTGCAGTCCGTCACTGCTGCGCGGTGACAAGCCGCTGCAGCGTCCGGAGGATCTGCGAAATCATCCGCTGCTGCACACCTCCAACGCCAACAGCGACGACTGGCGGCTGTGGCTGACGGCGGCAGGCCTGCCGGCCGATATCGCCAAGCAGCCCGGCATCACCTTCGACATGATCTTCATGACCATCCAGGCCGCGATCGACGGCATCGGCGTGGCGATGGGGCGGACATCCTACGTGCAGGACGACATCGCCAAGGGCCGCCTCGTCGTCCCCTTCAAGATCGCGCTGCCGGCCGATGCGGGCTTCTACCTGGTCGCGCCGGAGGGTCGCCGCGAGGCGCCAAAGCTCGCCGCGTTCCGTCAATGGATCGTCGCTGCAACGCAAAATAAAGCCTGAAAAATCATCAGCTTCCTCTGGAAAACCGATTGACTCGCCGCGCCCTGCGCGGGAAGGGGTAGGACAGATTGTCGCAGCAACACAACCTGTCGCCTGCCGAGAAGTGAGTTCCGGTCCGGCCACACTTGAAGGGGAGTAACGTCATGGCTGGACCAGCCACCTCAACCAATCCGCCCGAGATCAAGTCGCGCATCGGCGCGATCCTGCGCGCCACATCCGGCAATTTCCTCGAGCAGTTCGACTTCTTCCTGTTCGGCTTCTACGCCGCCGCCATCGGCAAGGCGTTCTTCCCCTCCACCAACGAGACGGCCTCGCTGCTCAACACGTTCGGCGTGTTCTGGCTCGGCGCCCTGATGCGGCCCGTCGGCGCGATCGTGCTCGGGGCCTACATCGACCGCATCGGCCGCCGCCAGGGCCTGATCGTCACGCTCGGCATCATGGCCATCGGCACGGTCGTGATCGCGTTCTGCCCGAGCTACGCGACCATCGGCATCGCAGCACCCGTCATCGTGCTGATCGGCCGCCTGCTGCAGGGCTTCTCCGCCGGCGTCGAGCTCGGCGGCGTGTCGGTCTATCTCGCCGAGATCTCGACGCCCGGCAACCGCGGCTTCTACACCTCGTTCCAGTCGTCGAGCCAGCAGGTCGCGATCTTCGTGGCCTCGATCCTCGGCTATCTTCTCTCCGAGGTGATGCCCGCCGACACGGTGGCCGCCTGGGGCTGGCGTATTCCCTTCTTCGTCGGCTGCCTGATCATCCCCCTGATCTTCTTCCTGCGGCGCACGCTCCAGGAAACGCCGGCCTTCCTCGCCATGAAGAAGCATCCGACGGCGAGCGAGGTGTTCGCCTCCGCGCTCGCCAACTGGCGCATCGTCATCCTCGGCATGATGATCGCGATCCTGACCACGACGACGTTCTACTTCGTCACCGTGTACACGCCGACGTTCGGCAAGACCGTGCTGAAGCTGTCGACGCAGGACGCGCTGCTGGTGACGCTGCTGGTCGCCGTAACCAACTTCTTCTGGAATCCGGTCGGCGGCGCGCTGTCCGACCGCATCGGCCGCAAGCCGGTGCTGATCACCATCGCCTGCCTGTCGCTCGTCACCGCCTACCCCGCGCTGCACTGGCTGGTGGCGGCGCCGACCTTCGGCAAGCTGCTCGCGGTCGAGATGATGTTCTCGTTCTATTTCGGCGTCTACAGCGGCACCATGCTCGGCGCCCTCGTCGAGATCGTGCCGGCGCATGTCCGCACCACCTGCTTCTCGCTCGCCTTCGCGCTCGCAGCCGCGCTGTTCGGCACCTTCACGCCGTTCGCCTCGACCTGGTTGATCGAGCGGACCGGCGACAAGGCCTCGCCCGGCTTCTGGCTGATGTTCGCCGCCCTGCTCGGCATCATCGCGGCCTCGACCGTGTATCGCGGCGGCGGCAAGGCGGTGCCGACCTATGATGCGGTGGCGGAGCCGGTTGCGGGGCGTTGACGGTCATTCCGGGGCGCCTCGAAGAGGCGAGCCCGGAATCCATTTCTCCCAGCATTCCAGACGCACGATGATTCCGGGTTCAGCCCTGCGGGCTGTCCCGGAATGACAGTGGGGCTACAGCTCCACCACCACGTAGTCGCTCTCGACCTTCACCGGGATCGTCTCGGCGACGTACGGCCCCTTCACGACGCTCGCGCCAGGCGTGACATGGGCCGGATAGGCTTTCACGCGGAAGCGGCGGGGGTCGCAATAGGACTGGCCGGTGCGGATGTCGAACTCCCAGCCGTGCCAGGGGCAACGAATGATCTCGCCAAGCCTGGTGTATTCGATCTCGCCGGGATCGCTCGATTGCGCGAGCCCGATCAGCGGGCCCTCGCACAGCGCCGCGCCCTGATGCGGGCAGCGGTTCATCAGGCCGAAATACTCGCCCTTGATGTTGAAGACCGCGATCGGCCGTCCCTCGATCTCCAGAAATTTTCGCGTGCCTGGCGGAAGCTCGTCCACTGGCGCGATCACGTGACGCGCCATCAATTGATTCCGTAGAGCTTCCGGGCATTGCCCAGGTAAAACGCCTCGCGGTTGGTATCGCTGACGCCCGCCGGCAAGACGCGCGACGGCTCGTCGTAGTCCCAGTGCGGATAATCGGTCGCGAACAGCAGGCGGTCCCAGCCGATCCACTTGATGACGTCGAACAGATCCTCGCGCCGCTCCGGATCCTCCATCGGCTGCGTCGTCCACCACACCTGCTCGCGGATATATTCCGACGGCGGACGCTTCACATGCGGCACTTCGCTCCTGAGCCGCTGCCAGGCCTTGTCCAATCGCCACGCAAGCGACGGCGCCCAGCCGAAGCCGGCCTCGATCATCACCATCTTCAGCTTCGGGAAGCGTTCGAACACGCCTTCAAGTACGAGGCTGGCCAGCGCCGATTGCTGGCACTGCGAATGTCCCACCATCTCCTCGATGTAATAGGAAGGCCAGCCCGACGGCGTGATCGGGTTGCCACCGAAGCCGAAGGCGTGGACGCCGACGGGAAGGCCGGCCTCTTCCGCGGCCTGATAGATCGGCCAGTAGCGACGCTGGCCGAGCGGCTCGACGTTGCGGCTGAGCAGCAACACCTGAACGAAATTCTTGTCGCCGGCGCGCTCGCGGATTTCGGCGGCCGCCGACAGGCCGTCCTCATTGCCGACGACGATGGACGCTTTCAGCCGTTTGTCCTTGCTGGTCCATTTGTCGATCTGCCAGTCGTTGATCGCCGAGCACAAAGCGGCCGAGAGCTCGTGATTGCGGATGCCCTGCCCGGCATTGAGCGGATTGAGCACGCCCAGCTGCACATTGTTGGGGTCGAGCAGCTGCTTCTGCATGAAGGAGAGCGAGGAGCCCTGCGGCCCGCCTTCCGGCGGATAGGCGTCGCGGCGCGAGGCGTTGGGCTGGGCCTTCGGATAGGGCGGGCCTTCCATCATGCCCTGATAGGCGTGCACGCCATAGACTTCGAGATGATGCTGCCAGCGTTTGGCGAGATAGGGATAGAGCTCGGTGCGGGTCGCGCGGGCCGGATGGATGTCACAATCCGCGATCGCGGTCTTGGTCGTCAGGGGGGAAGCGGCTTCGGTGCTCTCGCGGAATTGAATATTCATCGCCTTGCCTCCTTTTGCAGCGGCTAAGTCAGGCGGGGATAGGTCGCATGCGGATTGTCGATCATGATCTTGCGCACGAGATCGGGGGTGAGGCCCTGGGGGAGCGCGTCCTGGCCGTCGAACTGCCAGTGTGGATAGTCCGTGGAGAATAGGACCAATTCATCCGACTGCATATGATCAAACAGGCGAATTAATGTCTCGGGTTCCGGCGGCGCATCAAATGGCTGTAACGAGAAGCGGATGTTGCTGCGCACAAGTTCCAGCGGCGCGCGATCGACCCAGGGCGTCTCCATCCGCACCCCGCGCCAGAATTTGTGAAGCCGCCAGAGAAAGGGGGAGATCCAGGACACGCCGGACTCCAGCATCACCATTTTCAGCCGCGGATATTTGGCGAACACGCCCTCGACGATCACGCTGGTGAGCTGGGTCTGGAACGCCTGGGCCTGACCGACATAATCCTCGATGTGATAGGAACCCCAGCCCACCGCGGTCGGCGGATTGTGATAGGCGGAACCGGCATGAATGCCGACCGCGAGGTCCAGCCGCTCCGCGGCCTCGTAGATCGGCCACAGCGCGCGCTTGCCGAGCGGCACGTCGCCCATCACCAGCATCAACACCTGTACGAAACGGCGGTCGTGCGCGCAGCGTTCGATCTCGGCGACGGCCTTCTCGACGCTTTGCGTGGGGATCACGATCGAGCCGCGCAGCCGCTTGTCACGATCGAGCCATTCCTTCACCAGCCAGTCGTTCAGCGCACGGCAGAAGGCGGCCTGCATGTCCTCGGAAAACACCATCTGCACGGCGTAGAGCGGATTGCAGATGGCATGGCTGACCTGAAAAGGATCGAGCACATGGCGCTGCATGTCTTCCAGGCTCGCGCCCGGCTTGCCGCTCTCGGGACGCCAATCGGGGCGCGCCACGATCGGCGAGTTCTGCGGGTAGGATTGCGAGACGAGGTCCATCATGCCGCGCGTCGTCACCTGATCGCGCCAATAGTCGTTCAGGTACGGCAGCAGGCTGGTCAGATGCGGCACGGCCGGATGCACGTCGCAATCCACCCCGCCGGCGATCAGGGACGCCATCACGTCTCCTTCACGTTTCCTCGTCACGTCTTCTCGCGGTCGGCTTGGCCGCTCCGCCTTGTGTGCGCCATTCAAGCAGGCCTGACCGTCGCCCGCAACTCGGCCAAGGCAGCCAGCTTATGCTAGGAAGGCTGAGCTCGGTTGCGAGGGAATGAGAGGTCAAAGGGATGAAAGAGCTCGTCGGCATTGCTGAACAGGTTGCGGCGAAACTGATCGCGCGCAAACAGACCATTGCGGTCGCGGAATCCTCGACCGGCGGCCTGATTTCGGCCGGCCTGCTCGCGGTGCCCGGTGCATCCGCCTATTTCCTCGGTGGCGCGGTGGTCTACACCCGCGATGCCAGGCGCGTGCTGATGGATATTTCGGACGAAGGAATGAAGGGCTTCCGCTCCTCGTCGGAGCCATACGCAAAGCTGTTGGCCGAGCAGATGCGCAGCCGCTTCAATTGCGACTGGGGCCTGTCCGAGACCGGCGCCGCCGGCCCCACCGGCAACCGCTACGGCGACGCCGCCGGCCATAGCTGCATGGCGGTCGCGGGGCCGGCGGCGGAAGTGATCACGCTGGAGACGGGCGGCAATGACCGGCTTGCGAATATGCAAGTGTTTGCGACGACGGCGCTGAAGCTGCTGCTGAGGAAGCTATCGGAATAGCAGCATCATTGTCTGCGAACGACAGAGCGGCGCCGCCTTACGTTCGGTGTCGTCCTGGCGAAAGCCAGGACCCATAACCCCGAATGGCAATGTTGCGGTCGGCGGGGCCACAGCTTCTTCCAACAACATTCGATGGTGGTAATGGGTCCTGGCTTTCGCCAGGACGACGTTGGGGAGGCACGGTGCCTACCGCCCCAAATGCCGCATGAAGATCCGCACCACATACCCCTTGAACCGCGGCGCTTCGTCGTAAAGGTCCGATGCGATGCGTTCGATGGTCTCGCGCAGGGACAGGAATTGCGCCTGCCGCGCGCTGCTCTCGGTGCCCTGCATGCCTGCAAGTTCGTCCATCGCGGCGTCGGAGATCTGGCAGTGCACGACCTCGCCATCGTTCAGCATGGTGAAGCGAAAGGCCAGACGTTCGAGGTCGTGGCCGATAATCCTGTCGCGCGTCAGCGGCATCCAACTGTCCCGTTCGCGCCCCCGAACCGGACAATGCTGAAAATCTGACGCGTTGTCACCACCCGCGCCGGGGTGCATGGCCGTCATACGACGCTCTTCAACAGCGCGCTCCCGTCAGTCGGCCACGCTCCGGCGTCAGTAGACGAGCGCCGTACCGGACGGCTTGTTCAGTGCCGCGGCCAGCGATCTGTACTCATCGCAATCCGTCCCGCAGATGGATGCGATCCGGCCGAGGTGATAGAGCGCCTGCTCGCGGTTGCCCCGCTCGAGCTGCCACAGTCCGTAATATTGCCACGTCAGCACGTGGTTCGGATCTGCCCGCAAGGCGCGCTCGTACCAGACCTGCGACTGCTCGTAGTCGCCGAGCTTGCGGTAGGAGTAGCCGATGAGGTTGGCGACGTTCGGATGGTCGTCATGGCCGAGCGACTTCAACTGCGCGATCGCGGTCGCATAGTCGTTACGCTCGTAGATGGTGTCATAGGCCACGCGGTAACCGGCAGCGAAAGCGGGATCGCCTATGCTGGACTGGTTGCCTTGCTTCTTGCCCTTCTGGGTCGCCCTGGTGCCCGGCCGCTTCGGATAGGTTGGCTGCGGCTTCTGATCCGAATAGGCGCCGGCGTAGGGATCGGTAGAACTGATGCTGCCGCCGCCTCCACCACCGCCGCCCCCGCCCGCGGCGAGCGCCGGCGAACTCAACAGGGCTGCAGCAAATGTGCCGAGTGTGACGAGCCTGATCATCCCAGTGAACATCTCCGTCTCCTGTCCTGCTTCAAGCGGCCCCGGACGAATTGATAACCCTGCCTCGGCAGCGATATTCCAGGTGCTGTGTTCACGGAGACGTCAGCGTTCGTACGACAGTTCTGTTGTCCTTTACTGGAATGCCACTTCGGCAAAGCTTCTCAGCTTTCGCGAATGCAGGCGCTCCGACTCCTGCTGCTTGAGCCGCTCCAGCGCCTTCAGGCCGATCTCGAGATGCTGGCCGACGCGGTGGCGGTAGAATTCGCTGGCCATGCCCGCGAGCTTGATCTCGCCGTGCAGCGGCTTGTCGGAGACGCAGAGCAGCGTGCCGTAGGGGACGCGGAAGCGATAGCCGTTGGCGGCGATCGCGGCCGATTCCATGTCGAGTGCGACCGCGCGCGATTGCGACAGGCGGCGGATCATCTCAGGGCCTGAGATCTCCCAGTTGCGGTTGTCGACGCTCGCGACCGTGCCGGTGCGCATCAGGCGCTTGAGCTCGAAGCCTTCGAGGCCCGTGACGTCCTCGACCGCCTCCTCGAGCGCGACCTGCATCTCGGCGAGCGCCGGGATCGGCACCCAGAGCGGCAACTCGCGGTCGAGCACATGGTCCTCGCGCACGTAACCATGGGCGAGGACATAGTCGCCGAGCCGCTGCGTGTTGCGCAGGCCCGCGCAATGGCCGAGCATCAGCCAGGCGTGCGGGCGCAGCACCGCGACGTGGTCGGTGACGTTGCGCGCATTGGACGGGCCGGTGCCGATGTTGATCAGGCTGATGCCGCGATAGCCGGGCTCGACCAGATGGAAGGCCGGCATCTGCGGCATGCGTGTCGGCGCGTCCCCGCTCGTCGCGCCCCCGCTCCGCGTGATCACGTTGCCGGGCGCGACGAAGGCGTCGAGGCCGGCCTCGCCGGACTGAAGCCGCTGCTGGCAGAGCTGCGCGAAGGCATCGACATAGAACTGGTAGTTGGTGAAGATCACGAAGTTCTGGAAGTGCTCGGGATCGGTGCCGGTGTAGTGATAGAGCCGGCGCAGCGAGTAATCGACCCGGGCGGCCCGAAACAGGGACAGCGGCTCCGGCGCGCCGGGCTGGAGCTCGAAGGTGCCGTCCGCAATCGAATCGTCCATGGTGGCGAGATCGGGCACATCGAACGCGTCGCGCAGCGATCGCGTCACAAGGGAATTCTCGCCGGTGGTGATGGCGGCTTCGATGTTGATGTCGCGGCGATAGGCGAAGTGGATCGGGATCGGCTCCGCCGACTCGCCGATCTCGACGGGTACGCCGTGGTTCTGGATCAACAGGCCGATCTGCTCGGTGAGATAGCTGCGGAACAGATCCGGTCGCGTTACGCTGGTCTCGTGCACGCCGGGGCCGGCGACGAAGCCGTAGGAGAGACGCGAATCCAGCCGCGCATATGTCGCGGTGGTGAGGCGGACGAAGGGGTAGTAGGCCCGCGCCCGTGTCGTGATCGCTTCGCCGCCGACATAGGCCTCGAACCGGTCGCGCAGGAATTTCGTATTGCGTTCGTAGATCTCTTCGAGCCGTGCGACGGCCGCGGACGCGTCGGAGAAGGATTCGGTGGCGATGGAGGGCGGGGTCTGCATGGTTCGAACGCCGGGTTCGTGGGGCTTGAGTCGAACTATAGCAAGACGCAGCCAAGCCGTCATTGCGAGCGCAATGACGAGTTGGGGGTGACGCGCCGCCGCGCGTCACTTCTCCCGGAAGGCTCGCATCAACTGGTCGTGCAGCGGCTTCATCAGATAGGACAGCATGGTGCGGTCGCCGGTCTGGACGAAGGCTTCCACGGGCATGCCGGGGATCAGCTTGGAATCGCCGAGCCGGACGACCTCTTCGGCCGGCAGCGAGACGCGGATGGTGTAGTAGCTCTGGCCGGTACGCTGGTCGGTGGTGACGTCGGGCGAGACGCGGCTGACGACGCCGTTGAGCTCGGGCGTGGTGCGCTGGTTGAATGCGGACAGGCGCAGCAGCGTCTTCTGGCCGATCTGGAGCTTGTCGATATCGACCGGATTGACCTTGGCCTCGACCTGGAGATCGTCGGCCTGCGGCACGATCAGCATCAGCGCATCACCGGCGGTGACGACGCCGCCGACGGTGTGCACGGTCGATTGCAGCACCATGCCGTCCTGCGGCGCGCGGATGTCGACGCGGCGGAGCTGGTCCTCGGCGGCGACCTTGCGCTCGATCAGCTCGCCGATCTTGTCGTTGGTCTCGCGCAAATCCTTGGAGACCTCGCTCACCATGTCCTTGTCGACCTGGATGATCTGAAGCTCGGTCTCGGTGATCTTGCCCTTGGCCTGCGCCCGCGAGGCGATGTACTGCGCCCGCTCGCCGTTGAGGCGAGCGCTGTCGCGCTCGAGCGTGGTCAGGCGCGAGATCTGCACGAGATGCTTCTCGTAGAGATCGCGCACGCCGGTGAGCTCCTGCTGCACCAGCGAGATTTCCTTGTCCTTGGCCCGCTCCTGCGCGGAGAGACCCTCGATCTCCTCGTTGAGCTGCTGGATGCGCTCGCGGAGCTGCGCCTTCTGGCCGGCACGGCCGTTGACGCGGACGTCGAACAGCTTGGTTTCGGCGGAGAGCAGCGTCTTGACGTCGTAATCGTTGCCGCGATCGAGCAGCGATTGCGGGAAGTCGATCCTGTCGATACCGCGCTGCTCGGCCTGGAGCCGTGCCGCGCGCGCCAGCGCGGCGTCGAGATTCTTGGTGACGATGGCGAGGTTCGCCTTGGTGACGGTGTCGTCGAGCCGCACCACCACGTCGCCGGCCTTGACCACGTCGCCGTCGCGGGCGCGCAGCTCGCCGACCACGCCGCCGGTCGGGTGCTGCACCTTCTTGACGTTGGATTCGACCACGACCTGGCCCGGCGCGATCAGCGCCCCCGAGATCTGCACCGTGGCCGCCCAGCCGCCGAGGCCGACGACCAGGACCAGCACGATCCCGAGCCCGAGCATCAAGTGAAACTTGATGGAATCCCGCACGGTCTTCTTGGCGGCGGGCTTGCCGCCACCGATCGCCATCGTACTCATGACTTTGTACTCATGACTTGGCCACTCCGCCCTCACTGACGACCTTGATCGGTGCCGGCGGCGTCACGCGCGGCTGGAGCACCTGGGCGAGCACCTGCTCCTTCGGGCCGAAGGCCTGCATGCGGCCGTCGCGCAGCACCAGGATCTGGTCGACCGCCTCGACGCCGATCGGCCGATGCGCCACCACGACGACGATGGCGCCGCGCTCGCGGGCGGCGCGGATGGCGCGGGTCAACGCCTCGTCGCCTTCGGTGTCGAGATTGGAATTGGGCTCATCGAGCACGATCAGGAACGGATTGCCGTAGAGCGCGCGCGCCAGCGCCACGCGCTGCGCCTGGCCCGCGGACAGCGCGCCACCCTGCTCGCCGACCTGCGTGTTGTAGCCCTCGCGCATCTTGATGATCATCTCGTGCACGCCGGCCTCCTTGGCCGCGGCGATGATGCCGTCGGAGGTGGCCTCGGGGTCGAAGCGGCTGATGTTCTGCGCGATAGTGCCGCCGAACAGTTCCACGTCCTGCGGCAGATAGCCGATGTGCCGGCCGAGCATGTCCGATGACCATTGGTCGAGCGCCGCGCCGTCGAGCCGCACCTTGCCGCGCACCGGCTGCCAGACGCCGACCAGCGCGCGGATCAGCGAGGATTTGCCGGAGCCGCTCGGCCCGATCACGCCGAGACCGTTGCCGGCGGCGAGCGCGAAGGTGATGTCCTGCACGATGAGGCGCTGATCGCCCGGCGGAACCATGGCGACGCCCTCGACCGAGAGCCGGCTGGTGGGCGCCTGCAACTGGGTCGGCATCGTCTGCGCCGGCATCTGCTCCAGCAGGCGGGTCAAGCGCTGCCAGCTCTGGCGGGCCGCGACGAAGGATTTCCAGTGCGCGATGGCGAGATCGACCGGCGCCAGCGCGCGGGCCGACAGGATCGAGCCCGCGATGATGATGCCGGCGGTCGCCTCCTGGTGGATGACGAGATAGGCGCCGACCGCGAGCACGGCGGATTGCAGCATCATGCGCAGCACCTTGGCGACCGCGCCGAGGCCGCCGGCGACGTCGCTCGCACGCTGATTGCCGACGAGATATTTTTCGTTGGCCTCGCTCCAGCGCTGGTTCATCCGGCTGGTCATGCCCATCGACACCATCACTTCGGCATTGCGACGGCTGGAGGCGGCGAGATCGTTGCGCTGGGCCGCAAGCCCCATCGCCTCCTTCGCCGGCTGGCGGGACATGAATTCGGTGACCACCGTCAGGCCGACCAGGATGATGGCGCCGACCAGCGCGGTCACGCCGATCATGACGTGGAAGGCGAAGCAGATGGCGAGATAGAGCGGCAGCCAGGGCAGATCGAAGAACGCGCTCGGTCCCATGCCGCCGAGGAAGGAGCGGACATTGTCGAGGTCGCGCAGCGGCTGGAGGCCCTCGTTGCGGCTGCCGATCAGCAGCGGCAGGCGCACGACGGTGTCGAACACGCGCTTGTTCAGGGCCTCGTCGAGCGCGGTGCCGATCCGCCCCAGGATCCGGTTGCGGATCATGTCGAGCACGCCCTGCGCCGCGTAGAGGAAGCTGGCGATGATGATCAGGCCGACCAGCGTCGGAATGCTGCGGCTCGGCAGCACCCGGTCGTAGACTTCCAGCATGAAGATCGACCCGGTCAGATAGAGCAGGTTGATCATGCAGCTCATCAGGCCAACGCCGACGAATGCCGTGCGACAAGCGCGCAGCGCGTCAGCGAGCTCTGAACGGCGAACGCCAGGCATGGCTGCCATCAGTCTGGTCTCTTTCGGGTAAGGGGCAAAGCCCCTGATTTCAAAGGCAATTTCAGGAGTATTTGATCCGGATTAACATCGCGTTTTCGCCCCTCGTCCAACGCGGCTGAATCAACCCGATCCCCTGTGGGGGCACATCACCCCCTGATGGCCTGGCGCGCAAGTCCGGAATCTCACAGTCTTGCGGCTTTTTCTTGCAGACATCTCACCTCTCCCCGGGCGGGGAGAGGTCGAAAGTTAGGTCAAGGCGCCGCTAGAACCGGCCGCCGCCGCGTACCAGCCGCACCACGAGCAGCAGGATAACCGCGCCGATGGCGGAATAGACGATTTCCGACACGAGCCCGGTGCCGATACGAATGCCGAGCTTCGGGAACAGGAAGCTGGCCACAAACGCGCCGGCGATGCCGATCACGATGTCGCCGATGATGCCGAAACCGGCGCCCCGCACCACCTTGCCGGCCAGCCAGCCGGCGACCAGGCCGACGAACAGGATGACGAGCAGGCCTTCATTGGAAATGTACATAAGTGAGGTCCCTCTCCGTGAACGGGGCCATGGAACCGGAACCGGGATGAATGGGGTCTGAATGCTGGTCGGCTCGCCCTCGGTGGGGCGTCTAAACAAAAAAACTCGAAAACAACCCCATGCACAGTAGAACGGACCTTGGCCGAGCGCGCTCGGTGAATTGTGACAAGCCGGTGTTGCCGCAGAGGAATTCCGAAGTGGCGCGCGTTTGGAAAGTGAGGGACGCAAACTCTCTCATTCCCTCCCCCCTTGCGGGCGAGGGGCAGGGAGAGGGGTAGCCGCGGGCCCGGGCGGCCTTTCACCTCTGCCCGCTTGCGGGGAGAGGTCGGATCGCATCGCAAGATGCGATCCGGGTGAGGGGGTACAGGTCTCTCGACATGGTCATGCGCGGAGAGAGGCCCCTCACCCCAACCCTCTCCCCGCAAGCGCGGGGCGAGGGAGCGCACCGGCTATGTCGCGACCACCGGCTCCGCCAGCACGCACCTTGCCGCCCGGCCCGGTCCCACCTCCACATTCGCAGGCAGTTGCTCCAGGCAGCGCGGCTGGGCGGCGGCGCAGCGGGGGGCGAAGGAGCAATTATGGGGCTTTTCGGCCAGCGACGGCGGGGTGCCGGGGATGGTTTCGAGGCGCTGCCCCCGCTTGGCGCCGTGGATTGTGGAGGCGAGCAGGCCCTTGGCATAGGGGTGCACCGGCGTGCGAACGATGTCGCGCAAGGTTCCCTGCTCCACGATCTGGCCGGCATACATCACCGCGACGCGGTCGCAGATCTCTATGGCGACGCCGATGTCGTGGGTGACGAAGATGACGGACATGCCGAACTCGCGCTGCAGCTCGCGCAGCAGCAGCAGGATCTGGATCTGCACGGTGGCATCGAGCGCGGTGGTCGGCTCGTCCGCGAGCAGGATTTTTGGCCGGCAGGCGAGCGCCAGCGCGATCATCGCGCGCTGACGCATGCCGCCGGACATTTCGTGCGGATAGGCATCGAGCCGCCGTTTTGCAGAAGGAATGCGCACGACCTCGAGCATTTCGAGCGCGCGTGCCCTGCCCTCCGCATAAGACTTGCCTTCGTGGCGCACCACGCTTTCGGCGATCTGCGCGCCAATGGTGTAGACCGGATCGAGCGCGAGCGCCGGCTCCTGAAAGATCATCGAGACGGTCTGGCCGCGGAACGACGAGAGCTCCTCGTCGTTCATCGCGAGCACGTCGCGGCCCATCACGTTGACCTTGCCCGTGATCTGCGTGCGCTTCTTCGGCAGCAGCCGCATCAGCGCACGCAGGGTCACGCTCTTGCCGGAACCGGATTCGCCGAGCAGGCCCAGCACCTCGCCGTCTCCCAGCGAGAGGCTGAGATCGTTCACGGCATAGACCGTGCGCTCCCCGGTGAAGCGGATGTTGAGGCCTGAGATCTCGACGAGCTTTGTCATGACGGCAGTTTGGGTACCCGGTCGTGATAGTCGGTGACGCGCTGGAACGCCGCGCCGATGGTGAGCAGGGTCGCTTCATCGAAGGAGCGGCCGATCAACTGTATGCCAACAGGCAGCCCGCTTTTGGTGAAGCCGGACGGTACGGTCAGCGACGGCAGGCCGAGAAAATTCACCGGGCGGGTGAACAGCGTCAGCCGCTGCACCATGGCCGGCGCATTCGGGCCGCCGCCGACATCGCTCTCCTCGATGGTCGGCGCCGGCACCGGCGAGGCCGGCGCGATGATCGCGTCGACACCAGCGGTCGCGGCGTTGTGGGCGGCAAGCGCGGGACCGCGCCAGCGCATCGCTTCGAGATAGGTGATGGCGGGAACGGCGAGACCGTTCTGCAGCCGCATCAAGACCTGCGGTCCATAATCCTGCGGACGCTCGATCATCCAGCGCTTGTGGAAGGCGGCGGCTTCCGCCGCGAGCACGAGCTGGCTCGCCGAAGACAATTGCCGCTGGTCCGGCAGCTCGACCTTGACGATGTCGGCGCCCTCGCGCTTGAGCACCGCGATGGTCTCGTCCAGCACGCGCGCGACCTCGCTGTCGAGATCGTCGACGTAGAACGACGCGGGCACGCCGATCTTGAGGCCTTTCAGCGAACCCTTGGTCGCGCCGACATAGTCGGACAGCGGCTCATGGCTCGCGGTCGAATCCTCGGGATCGGGACCGGCCATTAGCGCCAGCAGCAGCGCGCAGTCCTCGGCGGTGCGGGCGAGCGGCCCGACCGTGTCGAGCGATTGCGACAGCGGCATCGCGCCGGCGCGGCTGACGCGGCTCCAGGTGGTCTTGAGGCCGGTGACGCCGCAGAAATGTGCGGGCATGCGGATTGAACCGCCGGTATCGGAGCCCAGCGCCGCAAAGGTCAGCCGCGCGGCGACCGCCGAGCCGGAGCCCGACGACGAGCCGCCGGTGATATGCGCGACGTTCCAGGGATTGCGCACCGGACCGTAATGGGCGTTGTGGCCGGTCGGTCCATAGGCGAATTCGGCGAGATGCAGCGTGCCGAGCCGGACCTGGCCCGCATCCTTCAGCCGCTGCAAGGCGGTGGAGGTCGTCGTCGCAACGAAATCGCGGCGGATCAGCGAGCCGCAGGTCGAGACCTTGCCGGCATCGTAATACATGTCCTTGTGCGCGAGCGGCACGCCATGCAGCGGACCGCGCACTTCGCCCTTGGCCAGCTCGGCATCGGCGGCCTCGGCTGCTTTCAGCGCCGCCTCCGCCTCGATCGACATGAAGGCGTTGAGATGCGGCTGCCACTGCGCGATGCGGTGCAGCAGCGCGCGCGTCACCTCACGCGAGGACACCTGCTTCATCGCGATCGCACGCGCGACCTCGGTGAGCGTCATCAATGCCGGTTCGGTGCTCATTTCGACACCTTCGCCGTCTGCGCCAGCACGTAAGAAGCCGGCTCGAGGTCGAATGGCAGCGTGCCGGCGATGGCGGCAAAGCCTTCGAAGGCCGGCCCGATGGAATTGGAGATGCGTGTTGCGATCTCGTCATCCACGGCAACGCCGGCAACTAGCGCGATCGGCTTGATCTCTTTTGGTGTCGGTCTCGTCATGCGATTTCCCCTGCCGGCGCGCGGCTATGGCCTGACCCCGGAATGGCCATGTAGCACGCGGCCTCGTGGCCCATTGTATCGACCGCCGTGAGCTTTGGTGCTGCATTTGCGCAGAGCGGCTCCGCAAATGCGCAGCGCGTGTGGAAGCGGCAGCCCGACGGCGGATCGATCGGATTGGGCGGATCGCCGGTGATCGGCGGCTTTTCGGTACGCCTGTCAGGATCGGAGGACGGCATCGCCGCCAGCAGCGCGCGCGTATAGGGATGCGCCGGCTGGTCCCAGACCTGGTCGACCGGGCCGAGCTCGACGACCTCGCCGAGATACATCACCAGCACACGATCGCTGATGTAGCGCACGACGTTGAGATCGTAGCTGATGAAAAGATAGGTCAGGCCGAACTCGCGCTTGAGGTCGGCGAGCAGGTTGAGCACCTGCGCCTCGACGGATTTGTCGAGCGCGGAGACGGCTTCGTCCAAAATCACCAACCGCGGCGACAGCGCCAGCGCCCGCGCGATATTGACGCGCTGGCGCTGGCCGCCGGAAATCTCGTGCGGATAGCGGTTGGCGAAGTTTTCCGGGCGCAGGCCGACCTTGCCGAGCAGCTCGCGCGCCAGCGCCCGTGCCGTGCCATCGGCCATGCCGTGGACTTTCGGGCCGAAGGCGATGGATTCCTCGATGGTGAGGCGCGGATTGAGCGAGGCATAGGAGTCCTGGAATACCATCTGCATGCCGCGACGCAGCTCACGCAGCGACAGCGCCTGACCGACGGTCATGCCGTCATAGATGATGTCGCCGGTATCGCGCGGCATCAGATGCATCAGGAGGCGCGCGGTGGTCGACTTGCCGCAGCCGGATTCGCCGACGATGCCGACGGTCTCGCCCTTGGCGACGGAGAAGGAGACGTTGTCCACCGCGCGCACGGTGCGTTTCGCGGCGAACAATCCGCCGCGGACGGGGAAATGCTTGGTCAGGCCGTTGACCTGGAGCAGCGGCTGCGCGACGCCGCCAAGATCTTCGATCGGCTCAAGCATGGCGACGGAATCGTTGGTTTCGCTCATGGCCTAATTCCTGATGTCCATGGCGCTGCGCAGGCCGTCCGAGAGAAGGTTGAAGCAGATCGAGACCGCGAAGATCATCGCGCCGGGAAGCGCCGCAACCCAGGGATTGACGTAGATCGCGGTGCGCAGCGTGTTCAGCATCAGCCCCCATTCCGGCTCCGGCGGCTTGGTGCCGAGGCCAAGGAAGGAGAGGCCGGCGGCCAGGATCATCGAGACCGAGATCAGGCTGGTGGCATAGACAAAGATCGCGCCCAGCACGTTGCCGAGGATGTGCACGCGCATGATGGTGAAGGCTCCGGCACCGGAGGCGCGCGCGGCCTCGACGAAATCCATGTTGCGCACGCCGGTGGTGACGCTCTCGGCGACGCGGGTGATCTGCGGCACGAACACGATGGTCAATGCCACGATGGAGTTGAGGATGCCGGCGCCGAGCGCGCCGGAGATCGCGATCGCGAGCAGCACCGACGGGAAAGCGTAGAACACGTCCACGGTGCGCATGATCGCGGTGTTGAGCTTGCCGCCGACATAGCCGGCAATGATGCCAAGCGAGGTGCCGATGCAGAAGGCAAGGATCACGGGCAGGATGCCGATGACCAGCGACAGCCGCCCGCCATAGATCAGCCGCGCCAGCATGTCGCGGCCGAGTTCGTCGGTGCCGAGCGGATAGCCGACCGTGCCGATATGCCGAAGGCGACGGATCATCGAGCCCTTGTAGGGGTCTTCCAGACCGAGCCACGGCGCCAGGATCGCGGACAGGAAGATCAGCAGCAGCACCAGCGCGCAGGCCATGCTGACCTTGTCGCGCACGATGCGGCGGCCGACGGTGGCCCAATAGCCGCGCGCCTTGGTGGCGGGCGCGGCCTGCAGCGCGGCATCGGCAGTGGCGGACAACGGAAGCTCGCTCATCGGCTAGCCCCGCTTGATGCGCGGGTCGATCGCGGCTTGCGCGATATCGACCAGCAGATTGAGGAAGACGAAGAACAGCGCGAGGATCAGGATCGTGCCCTGGAGCAGCGGCAGGTCGCGCTGGAAGATCGCCGAGTTGAGCAGGAAGCCCGAGCCCGGCCAGGAGAACACGGTCTCGATCAGGATCGAGCCGCCGAGCATGTAGCCGAGCTGAAGCCCCATCACCGCAAGCGCGGTGGGCGCGGCGTTCTTGATGACGTGACGGAACACGCCGGTTTCGTGCAGGCCTTTTGCGCGCAGGGCCTCGACGAAGTCCTGGCTGAGGATGTCGCCGGTCAGCGCGCGCACGGTGCGGGTGACGATGCCCATCGGAATCACCGACGTGGTGATCGCCGGCAGCACGAGATATTTCAGGTGCGCCCAGTCCCACGCCCAGGAGTTGGAGCCGTTCGGTCCGGCGCCGACCGCGGGCAGCCAGTTCAGCTGCACCGAGAAGATGATGACCAGCACCATGCCGAGCCAGTAATGCGGCACCGAGACGCCGGCGATGGCAAAGGAGGTCGCGACCTTGTCGATCCAGGTCTCGCGGAAATAGCCCGCGATCAGGCCGAGCAGGATGCCCATGGTGAAGCCGATGATGGCGGCGGCAATCGCGAGCGTGACGGTGTTGCCGACCGCGCGCATGACCTCGGCCAGCACGGGGCGCCCCGTCGCGATGGAATTGCCGAGATCGCCATGAAGGGCACGGAGCAGCCAAAGTCCGAACTGCACCGGCAGCGGCCGGTCGAAGCCGTAGGCGGCGCGCAGCTGCGCCGCGAGCTCCTGCGAAGCGTCGGCCGGCAGCACGGCGACGAGCGGATCGCCCGGCGTGATGTGCACGAGCAGAAAGCACACCAGCGCGACGCTGATGACGATCGGGACGACATAGACGATGCGTCTGGCGGTATAGGCGAGCACGTCGGATTCTTTCTTCCCTTCTCCCCTTGTGGGAGAAGGTGGCGCGAAGCGCCGGATGAGGGGTTCTATCCGCGGTTACAGCATTATCGAGTGAGAGAGAGGGTCACTCGCGGAGAGAGACCCCTCACCCGGCTTCGCTATCGCGAAGCCACCCTCTCCCACAAGGGGAGAGGGTACAGCGTGCGTGTGGCGCGAACTACTGCATCGACACCAGCGAGAAGTCGATGAACCAGCTCTTCGGCTGCACGACGCCTGTGACCTTCGGGCTGATGGCGCGGGGGCCGACGTCGTGGGCGACGTAGAGGAAGGCGGCGTCGTCGACGGAAGCCGCGTGCAGCTCGGCGAGCGCGGCGTCACGCGCGGCGGGATCGAAGGTCTGGCGCGCCTTCTTGACCAGCTCGTCGAACTTGGGATTGTTGATGAAACCCCAATTGTTCGAGACCGGCGGCGCCATGCCCGATTGCAGGAAGCGCACCAGTGCGAAGAACGGGTCCATCGCTGCATAGGTGACGTTGGTCGCGTTGGAGCCGTTGGCCGAGGGATCCTTGGCGCCGCGGCGCCAGTTGGTGAACAGCGTGTTCCACTCGATGACGTCGAGCTTCACGTCGAAATAGCATTCGGCGAGCGCCTGCTGGAGATATTCGTTCATCGGCAGCGGCTGCATCTGGCCCGAGCCGGAGGCCGAGGTCTGGATCTTCACCTCGAGCTTCTTGTTCGGGCCGAAGCCGGCCTCCTGCATCAGCTTCTGCGCGGCCGCCTTGTCGTACTTGATCTCGAAAGCCGGCTTGCCGCGCCAGGGATGGCCGGGCTCGAAGGTGCCGGTCGCAGGCACCATCAGGCCGGCGAGCAGGCCGTCCTTGAGGCCTTCGCGATCGACGCAGAGGTTGGCCGCCTTGCGCACGCGGATATCGTTCCAGGGCGAGCCTTCGATGCGCGAGAACTGCCACGGCCAGACATGCGGCTGCTCGTTCGCATAGAGCTTGAAGCCGCGCTGCTTGAGCTCAGGCAGCGCATCCGGCGCCGGCGCCTCGACCCAATCGACCTGTCCGGAGAGCAGCGCCGCGGTGCGGGCGTTCGCCTCCGGCATCGGCAACAGCACCATCTTGTCGACCTTGGGCACGCGCGCCTTGTCCCAATAGCTCGCGTTCTTGACCAGCTCGAGCCGCTCGCGCGGGGTGAAGCTCGCCATCTTCCAGGGGCCGGTGCCCGCGGCATCCTTCGCAAAGGCAGTCCACGCAGCCTGCGACTTGGCCTTGGCGTCGGCGCCTTCCGCCTTGTCATAGAAATGCTGCCACTTCGCCGGGCTCGCCATGAAGAGGTTGGTGAGATTGATCGGCAGGAAGCTGTCGGGCTCCTTGGTGGTGAGCTCGACCGTCATGTCGTCGATCTTCTTCGCCGAGGCGAGCGTCGGCATGCGCGAGGCGGTGACGCCGACCTGGCTGGCGTCGAACTGCGGCGCATCCTGCTTCAGCACCTTCTCGACGTTCCACACCACGGCGTCCGCATTGAACGGCGAGCCGTCATGGAAGGTGACGCCGGGGCGCAGCTTGAAGGTCCATTTGGTCTTGTCGGCATCGTCGACCTTCCACTCGGTGGCAAGGCCGGGGATCACCACGCTCGGCTTATCGGCGGAGGACAGGTCCCAGCCGGTCAGCGCGTCATACATGGTGAGGCCGGTGAAGCGGTTGCCTTCAAAGCCCTGATCGGGCTGGCCCAGCGTGCGCGGAATATCGGCAGCGGTCATGCCGATGCGCAGCACCGTTTCCGCGCTGGCCACACGCGGCCATGCGGCGGCACTGCCGAGCGCCAGCAACGCGATCAGCGCCGCGCGGGTCTTGTTGTTCTTGATCAGCATCGTCTCAGTCCTCTTCCGGCTTTCAGTGACTAATTTTGATGCAATCGTATGCAATGGCTGTGCCAATGGGGAAACTTTTTCTGCAAATTGCCCCTGCGACGACAAGTCTTTGTGATCGCACGTCTGCGGAGGCACGTCGCTGCCTATTCTGGCATCAAGATTGCAAGTTTGGCCCCGAAATCTCCTGGGAGCTTTGGGCCATGCGTATCCGACTGACGACCTGTTTCGCCGTGCTTGCGCTGGCGATTTCCGCGATCTCGGCGCGCGCCGAAACGGTGGTGCGCTACGGCATCTCGATGGCGGACATTCCGCTGACGACCGGCCAGCCCGATCGCGGCGCCGGCGCCTATCAGTTCACGGCCTACACGATCTACGATCCGCTCGTCGCCTGGGAGATGGACGTCGCCGATCGTCCCGGCAAGCTGGTGCCGGGCCTCGCGACCGAATGGAAGGTGGACGATGCCGACAAGACCAAATGGCGCTTCACGCTTCGCAAGGGTGTGAAGTTTCACGACGGCAGCGAGTTCAACGCCGACGCCGTGATCTGGAATCTCGACAAGGTGCTCAACGACAAGGCGCCGCAATTCGACAAGCGGCAGAGCGCGCAGGTGAAGACCCGCCTGCCGTCCGTCGCGAGCTACGCCAAGATCGACGATTCCACGGTGGAGATCACCACCAAGACGGTTGATTCCTTCTTTCCCTATCAGATGCTGTGGTTCCTGGTCTCGAGCCCGGCGCAGTACGAGAAGCTCGGCAAGGACTGGGACAAGTTCGCCAGCGAGCCCTCCGGCACCGGCCCGTTCAAATTGACCAAGCTGGTGCCGCGCGAGCTTGCGGAGCTGACCAAGAATCCGGACTACTGGAACAAGAAGCGCATCCCCAAGGTCGACAAGCTGGTGCTGGTGCCGATGCCCGAAGCGCTGACGCGCACCAACGCGCTGCTCGCCGGGCAAGTTGACCTGATCGAGACGCCGGCGCCGGACGCCGTGCCGCAGTTGAAGGCGGCCGGCATGAAGCTCGTCGACAACGTCACACCGCATGTCTGGAATTATCATCTCAGCGTGCTGCCGGGCTCGCCCTGGACCGATATCCGGCTGCGCAAGGCGCTGAACCTTGCGATCGATCGTGAGGCGGTCGTGGGCCTGATGAACGGCCTGGCAAAACCCGCCAAGGGCCAGGTCGATCCGTCGAGCCCGTGGTTCGGCAAGCCGACCTTCGAGCTGAAATACGACCTTGCGGCAGCGAAGAAGCTGGTCGAGGAAGCCGGCTACTCCAAGGCCAAGCCGCTGAAGACCACCTTCATCATCGCGCAGGGCGGCACCGGCCAGATGCTGTCGCTGCCGATGAACGAGTTCTTGCAGCAGAGCTTCAAGGAGATCGGCATCGACATCGACTTCAAGGTCGTCGAGCTCGAGACGCTCTACACGCATTGGCGCAAGGGCGCGGCCGACGAGATGAACGCCGGCATCACCGCCAACAACATCGCCTATGTCACCTCCGACCCGCTCTACGCCATCGTCCGCTTCTTCCATTCCGGCCAGATCGCGCCGGTCGGCGTCAACTGGGGCGGCTACAAGAACCCGAAGGTCGACGCGCTGATCGACGAGGCCAAGCAGACCTTCGACAGCGCCAAGCAGGATGAGTTGCTCGCCCAGGCGCACGCGCTGATCGTCGATGACGCCGCGCTGGTCTGGGTCGTCCACGACACCAACCCGCATGCGCTGTCGCCTAAGATCAAGCAGTTCGTGCAGGCGCAGCACTGGTTCCAGGACCTGACGACGATCGGGGTGGAGTGAGGGCAATCTACCGCGTCAAACACCCCTGTCGTCCCGGGCAAGCGTCAGCGCAGACCCGGGCCCCATAGCCACAGGGAGATGTTTGGCGAAGACTCGCGGTTGCCGATCTCGCGCCGCAACTCCTCCCTGGGATTATGGGTCCCGGATCGGCGCGCGCTTGAGGCGCGCTTGTCCGGGACGACAGCGAATGTGTGCCCCCTACTTCGTCAGCAGCGCGTATGCCCCGTTCCAGCCTTCCGCCGGCGGATTGAGCTGGAATTCCTTGATGCGGATTTCATAAAGCTTGAACAGCTTTTCCAGCGTGTCGGCGTCCTCGCTGCGACGGCCGCGCTCGATGGCGTCCAGCGCGCCCTGCCAGTCGCGGTTGCGGTAGCAGCCGAGCATCTCGATGGTGACGTTGCGCAGGCGCTGGAAGGAGCCTGAATGCATCACGTCCTCGCGGCCGGCGACGGCGTAGATCACCTCCGGCTCGGTCTTGCCCTTGACCATGATGAAGTCGAGCTCGAGGATCGCGAACTTGTCCTTGGCGGCGAGCGCGGTCCTGGAGCCGACGATGATCGGGAAACCGTATTCCTTCGACTGTCCCTCCAGGCGCGAGGCCAGGTTCACGCTGTCGCCGAGCACCGAATAGTTCTTCTTCAGGTCGGAGCCCATGTTGCCGACCACGCCGATGCCGGTGTTGAGGCCGATGCCGACATTGAGCGGGATGTAGACGTGGCCGCCGTCGGCGGCTTCCTCCTCGCGCTCCTTGTTGACCGCGTCGATCCGCTCCAGCATCTGGATCGCGGCCTCGCAGGCGTTGACCTCGTGCTCGGCATCGTCGAGCGGCGCGTTCCAGAACGCCATGATGGCGTCGCCCATGTACTTGTCGATATAACCCTTCTGATCGATGATCACGTCAGTCAGCGGCGTCAGGAAGCGGTTCATCAGCGTGATGAGGCCTTGCGGATCGTGCTTGTAGCTCTCCGAGATCGTGGTGAAGCCGCGCACGTCGGAGAACATGATCGTCATCTCGCGCTCCTCGCCGCCGAGCACGAGCTTTTCCGGCGATTGCGCCAGCTGTTCGACCAGAACCGGCGACATGTACTGCGCGAACATGCCCCGGATCTGCACGCGCTGACGCTGCTCGCGCACGAAGCTGGCGAAGATCAGCGTCAGGTAGATCGCGGTGGTCGACAGCAGCGGGTAGGTGAAGTCGATGAGGTAGCGGTACTGCGCGTAGAAGAACCAGGACACGCCGACCAGGATGGCGGCGAACATCGCGCCCGCAAGCACGAGGCGTACCGGGCCGAGATTCGGCGTGAAGATGATGACGAGCAGGCCGATGACGAGCGCGGCGATCAATTCGACGCCGAGCGCGTAGTTCGGCTGGGAGATCACCGCGCCGCTCAGCACGCTCTCCAGCACCTGGGCATGGATCTCGACGCCCGGCATGGTCGAGGACACCGGCGTGGTCTTGATGTCGTTGAGCCCGACCGCGGAGGTGCCGACCAGCACCAGCTTGCCGGCGATCTTGGCGGGCGGCACGGTGTTGTCGAGCACGTCGGCCGCCGAGACGTAGATCGAGGGATCCTGGCGAGCGTAATGCACCCAGAGCTGGCCGTTTCTGTCGGTCGGGATCTCGACGCCCTTGAGGCGCACGCCCCGCACGCCGGTCTTGTCGGTCCGGACCAGCAGCGTCGGCGTTCCCGTGATGACGCGCAGGATCTCGAGGCTGAGCGAGGGCATGACCATGCCCTGCGCGCGCATGATCATCGGCACGCGGCGGATCAATCCGTCGCGCTCGGTCTTGATCGAAAACAGGCCACGGCCCGCCGCAACCTTCTCGATGACGGGCACGTTGCGCAGCAGGCCCGGGAATTCGAACAGAAAGCGTTCGGCACCGTCCTCGCCGACCGTCGCGACGCCGGTGAAGGGGAGCTCCTTGTCGATCTCCGACGAGATCGCCCGCTGCCCGGTCTCGCCCAGCACCACGCGCGAGCGCTTGATAGCATCGGCAAGGATCTGGTCATTGGTCGGCAGCTCGCGCAGCTTGGCGCGGGTGGCATCGTCCAGATAGCGCATCTGGCTCGCGACCAGATCCGGGTTGAGCCGGTCGGCTTCCGAGAACACCACGTCGAAACCGATCGCGACCGCGCCGTTGCTGGTGAGGTTCTGGATCAAATCGGCGATCCGCGTCCGCGGCCACGGCCACTGCCCGAGCCTGGCGAGGCTCTTGTCGTCGATGTCGACGATGGTGACCGGCCGCGCCGTCTTGTGGCGCGGATCGATCAGCTGAAACATGTCGAAGGTGCGCAGCCGCAATTCCTGGATCGGCGGCGGATCCCAGAGCCGGGCGCCGGCGAAGACGACCAGCAGCGCCAGGCACATCAGCCGCGCAAGGCCAAGCTTCCGCGCAAACCACCGCCGGAGGATCTTGAGACGTTTCATATCGCCTGAATTTCCCGCAGCTCTTCTTCGTCCGATGTTCGGGCGACAATACGCAATCAGCTACATCTTTGATACCGGAATCCGCCGCGAACGAGGCGCCGTAGCCGAACCGGGGAATGACCGTCAGGCATGGTTCGCGACGATGAAATCACCGGCATGCAGGCTGCTCGCCACGAGATTCTTCAGGCGGATCGACTGGTGATCGTCGAGCGTGACCAGCGTGTCGGCTCCCTGTTGCGTGATGCCGAGATCGCTGAAGGAGTGGATGTTGGCAAACTTCTGCAGGTCGATCTTGTCCTGGCCCAGCTCGAAATCGACGATCGTGCTCTGAACCGGAAGCGTCGAATTCGTAAAGGAGAACTGGTCCTGCCCGTCGGTTCCGACCAGGGTGGGTCCCGTGGGCGGATCGACGACCAGCGTGCCGCCGTTGCCGTCGTTTGCGAAATGGAAGCTGTCGATGCTGTAGCTCCCGGCAAACCTGATGGTCGCGGTGTCGGTCCCGTCGGACAGCGTCAGCACGCCGCCCAGATGGTCGGCGTTTTCGGTGTAGGTCACCCCGGTCAGGCTCGAGAAGCCGATGTCCTTGAGGTCGAGGAGATCCGAATTGGCGGCCGTGCCGTCACCCGCAAAGCCGTTGATGACGCCGGTGAAATCGGCGGCGTGTTCGATCGCGAAGGTGCCGGTGGTACCGGTCCCGTTGGCAAAGGTCACGCTCTGTGCGGAAGCCTCTCTGAGGTTCAGCACCGCGCCGGTCTCGATCGTCATGGGCGTGTCGGCGGGCGGATCATAAACGGTGGTGCCGCCATGACCGTCGCTCTGAAGGGTCCAATTCAGGTCCCTGCCGAGAAACTGCAGGGTGACGGTGGTCGCGCCGTTGTAGAAGTCGACGGTCGTGACGTTCGTGTCCGAATTGTACTGGGCCTGCGCCGACATCGAGGATGTCCAGGCGAGATCCTTCATGTCGATCAGATTGCCGGACGAGAGCGGAGCTCCGGCCGGAGAGCCCGAGATGAGCCCGTGGAAATCCTTGGCATGGTCCAGGACAAGGGTGCCCAGGCCGTTGTCGTAGTAGACGACGATCCCCGAAACCGAGCCCTCGATCTCCACGACGGCCTTGTTGGAAATCTCGATCGCTCCGGTGCCGCTGACATTGCCCTTGATGTCGATCGTCGAAATGTCATTCCCGGAGAACGGGCCGGCCTCGATCAGGCCATTGTCGACGACGTCGCCCTTCACCGTGAACACGGTGCCGGGCTCGGTCAGCAGCGTCACGCCGGAGGCGACGGTGAGGTCGTGGATCGTGACGTTGGCCGCGCTGTCGACGGTGCAGGGTTCGCCTCCGGCGAGCAGCTTCACGTCGTAGCTGGCCCCCGGCACGCCCAGGCTCCAGTTCGACGCCGTGTTCCAGTCGCCGCCGGCAGGATTGGTCCATTCATCGACCGGGGCGATCTCGACGATGGTGCCGCCGTTTCCGTCGCTGCTCGTGATGAAATGCGTGTCGCTGTAGCTGCCGATGAGCTTGAGCGTGATGCTGTGGTTATGCGTATCGCTCACGACGAGATTGCCGGAGAGGGCGTCATAGGTCGCCGTGGTCCCGCCGTCCCAGGTGATGGTCGACAGGTCGATCTTCTCGTTGGCGGCGAAGCCGGCGATCGAACCGCCGAAGGTCGTCGTGTCGATCTCGAGCTCGCCGCCGGCGCCGGCGAAGGTGACGGTCTGCGACACCAGGTTCTTGATCTCGAGCGTCGCATTGGCGTCGATCGTGACCGAGCCTGCGCCGGTCAGCGAGCCGAACAGCGTCAGCGTTCCGGTGTGGACCTCGATGAGATGGCTGTTGACGATGGTGCCCGTGATCGACGCCGCGCCCCAGCTGTCGATGTCGCCGGAATTGCTGATGCCGGTTCCGTTCACCGAAATCGAGGCGCCATTGAGCAGATCGATTTCGCCGGCGTTGACGATCGAGGACACGTTGCCGAAGACGCTGCTGCCGCCGACGGTCCAGATGCCGCCTGCATTGTTGTTGAAGGTCGCGCTCGCGACCGAGATGTTGCCGTTGATGTGGCCGGTGTTGTTGATGATGACGGCGCCGCCGGTCTCGACGATCGCATAAGTCGCGGAGGTCACGGTGGAGGCGACGGCCGGCCCGATCGTGCCGGAATTGTCGATCGTCGCGAGGCCGTTCGCGTTCTCCTGGATGAAGATCGCCGCATGGCCGGTCGCGCCCACGACCGAGCCGGTGTTGGTGATGTGCATCGAGCCGGTCGCGGCCGGATCGCCCGGAGCGACGGCGTTCTGATTGACACTGATGCCGACGCTGCTGGTGCCGATGATATGGCCGTTATTGACAATGGTGACAGCGCCTGCGCCCGCGGCAAAAGCGGACAGGCCGACCGCGCCGGTGGCGGAGCCGTTGTTGGTGACGCTGACGTCACCGCCCCCATGATCGAAGACACCGATCGCGGTGCCCGCCGCGGTGATCGACGAGCCCGCGCCGGTCGTGACCGTGACCTTGCCGACGCCCCAGGTGAACGCCTCGATGCCGTAGCCGGCATCCGCAATGATGGTCGCATCGCTGGTGACGGTGACGTCGCCGCTGACGGCGTTCGAGAAGACGCCGCTGCCACCCGGCTTGTAGCCCGCGATGATTGCGCCCGGCGTGGTGGTATCGCCGTTCAACGCCGAGCCGGAATGGATGGTGCCGTGCGCCACGACTGAGATCGTGCTGTGTACGCCGCTTGCGATCGCCGCAGCGTAGTTGACCGCCACGATGCCGGAGCTGCCCGAGATGACGCTATCGCCGCTCGCCAGGGTAACGCTGATGTCGCCCTGGTCGATGCTATAGGCGAGAATGCCGTAGCTGGTCGTGCCCTTCACCGAGGCACTGGCACCGAGCGTGACGGTCACGTTGCCGCTACCGCCGTTCAGCGCCTGGGCGCGGATACCTATCTCGGCACCGATGACGGTGGTGCCGGCGCCGTCGTTCACCGTGACGTCGCCATTGCCGTAATTGTAGGCGTGGATGCCGTAGCCGCCCGCGGCGGTGACATTGCCGTAGTTGTTGACGACGACGTTGCCATAGACGTTGGCGTTGGCGCCAAAGCCAGTCGCCGCGCCGAGGTAGCCGGCCTCGAGGCCAGCCGGCGCGTTGCCGCTCAGATTGAGGCTCGCACCAGAGTTGACGGTGCCGTAGTTGGTGACGATGATCGAGCTGTGATCCGAGGCCAGGAGCGTGCTCGCGCGATTGACTGCGACGACGCCGGAGCTTCCCGACGTGACGACGCTGCCGGCCTCCGTCCTGACGGTCGTGCTGCCTGAGCCATAGCTGCGCGAGCGGATGCCGTAGATCGAGTTCCCCGTGATGGTGCCGCCGGCGTCGATGGTAATGTCGCCGCCACCCTCAGTGTGCGCATCGATGCCGTAAGCGCCGCCCGCGGCGCCGCCAAGCTGGGTAATCGAAATGTCGCCGCCGTTGGCGGTGTTCAGGTTCTCGACCAGCACACCGACCGAATTCGCGCCGGAGCCGGTCGCCTTGCCGGTGAGATTGTTGACCGTGATGGCACCGGAGCCCGTTTGGCTCTCGCGCAACGTGATGCCGTTGCCGGCACTGCCGGCAATGTTGCCGGTCGCCGTCAGCGAGACGTCGCCTGTGCCATTCTGCGTGACGACGACGCCATTGGCCGCACCGGTCAGTGCACCGGAGGGCGTGAGAATGATGTCACCATGGCTACCGGGCGACCCACCCGAGGCGGTGAAGTCGACCGCATCACCACTTAATGCCTCAATGTTGGCATCACCGGTGATGGTGAAGGTGCCTCCCGTTGACGCCTGACCGCTGATGGTACCGCTGAAGGCGTGGCTTGTATCGTCGAACTTGAGCGTGTTGGAGCCGCCCGCGAAGAGGACCGTCTGCGCGTCCGCACCGCCGAGCTCGAGCATCGCGCCGTTGTCGATGATCACCGCGCCGACGCCGCTGAGGCCACCGGAGAGGTTCAACGTTCCGGCCTGGACCTCGATGGTGCCGGTGTTGGTGACCGCCGCCGAGATCGTGTTGAGACCGGTGACCCCGTAGAGATTGCCAGAATTGCTCAGGCTGCCGCCATTGATCGAAACGTCGGACAGATAGAGTTTTGACGCGGCGTCGATCGAGATCGTTCCGCCGGCGTTGGCCACGGTGGCGGTTATCAGCTTCAGCGTGGCGCCGTTCACCACCTCGATCAGATCGTGATTGGTGATCGCGTGAAGGACGCCGGGATCGACCGTCAGCGTGCCGCCGGTGACGGCGATCGTGCCGGTATTGGTGATATCGGTGTTGTGGATCGCGCTCGTGCCGGTCGATTCCAGCGTCCCCGCGATCGTCAACGTGCCGCCATCGATCACTGCACCGACGAGATCGAGCGTCGAGCCTGATGTGACCGAAACCGCGCCGGTGCCGTTGGTCACCGTCATCGCGATCAGCTTCAGCGTGCCGTCATTGATCGCGGCCAGCGTGCCGGTGTTGGTGACGGCCTCGTGGTCGATGTCGAGCTCGGCGCCATTGGCCTGAAGCGTGCCGGCGTTGGCGATGGTGGCCGAAGTCATCGTGGCAAGCGTCAACAGGCCGCCAACCGCCTCGATCAGGCCGTTGCTGGTGATGGCAGCATCGGTGATCGTGGTCGCCCCGGACGAATCCAGCGTGCCCGAAACGGAGAGTGCGCCGCCGGTCAGGCTCGCACCCGCCAGGGTCAGCTTCTTGCCGGGATCGACCTTGACGGTGCCGCCATTGCCGATCGTGGCTCCCGCAATGGTGGCATCGTCGAGCGTCAGCGTGACGCCGTTTTCGACCGTGACCGTGCCTTTGTTCAGGGTTGCGTTGCCGTCGATCTTGCTGTTGCCGGTGACGTCGATCGCGCCGCCCTGCGCACCGCTATAATTGTCGATCGTGCCGCCGGTGATCTCGGTACCGGACAGCGTCAGCGTCTGGCCATCGTCGATCTTGATGACATGGCTGGTGTTGGTCAGGATATCGTTGAGCAGCGTCGCGGCGCCGGCGATCTCGAGCGTGCCGGTGTTGGCGACCGCTCCGCCCTGGATCCTGGCGCCGTCCTTGAGCTTGACGGTGTTGTCGAGCTCGATGCTGGAATTGTCGGTGATATCAGTCCCGGACACGGTGACGCCATCCAGCGTCAGCGCGGCAGCCGCGGTGACCGCAGTGACGCTGAGTATGGCAACGCCGTCGATCTTGCTGGCACCGGTGACGTCGATGGTGCCGCCGCCCTTGATGGCGCCGCCGCTGAGCGTGGCGTGGTCCAGGGTCAACGCGGCATTGGCATCGACGATAACGTTGCCGCTCGAATTGTTGACGGTCGAGCCCTGGTCGATGGCCAGGGCGCCGTTCGTCAGCACCTCGATCGTGCCGGCATTGTTGACGCCCTCATTGCTCAGCGCATTGCCGCTGCCGCTGACGTTGAGGACAGCATTGTTGTTCAGGATGCCGTCGCTCAGGACGGCGTTGCCGGTCAGGTCGATTTCACCGTTGCCGGTGATCACGCCTGTGCCGCGGATGCCGGCGTTGAGGACGGGGCCATCCTCATCGTCACCGCCGCCGATAACCGGCCCCGCTCCGCTGATCGTCGCGCCGTTGACGGTCAGCTTGCCGCTGGCATCGACGGTAATGTGGCCGGCGTTGGCGACGCTGGTGCCCTGGTCGACGGTGAGCCAGCCATTCGCCAGCACCTTGATCGTCCCGGTGGAGGTGTTGGAGACGCTCTCGTGGGCGAACTCGGCCGTACCCTTGACGTTGACCGTGCCGGAATTGTTCAGCGCGCCGTGCTCGATCAGGCTGGTGCCGTCGAGCTCCAGCGTGCCCAGAATGGTGACGGTGCCGCCGTCGACCGTCGCGGTATCGACGATCAGCATCGTGCCGGCATCGGCCTTCAGCGTGCCGCCGGCATTGTGGATCGTGGCCAGTATGTTCAACGTGCCGCCCGACAGCTCGATCGTGCCGCTATTGGTGATCGTGGTGCCGCTGGCGAAATCACCGCCGCCCTGGAGCGTCAGATAGCCGGCATTGGTAAGCACGCTCGTGTCGAGGATCTTGGCCTTGCCGCCGACCGACATCGTGCCGGTCACGGCGTTGATGAGGATCGAGTCCGCGCCCATGTTGAGCGCGCCCGATATCGTCAGCGAGCTCTGGTTGATCAGTTTCGGCGGCGGGCCGCCGAAATCGTTCATCGTCACCGACCTGGCATAGGCGGCGACGTCGATCGTCACCGGATAGGACGGCGTCAGGCCGTGCAGCTGATCGGTGATGACGATGACGTCGTCATTGATGGTCGGGACGGTGCCGGTTTCCCAGTTCGCCGCGTCCTTCCAGAAACCGCCGGAAGGCGCGCCCGCGTGGTCGGTCGCGATCCACACCACCGCGGGCGCATCGGTGCCCTTGATCGTGACGGTGATGGTCTGCTGCGAGGTGGCGCCCTGCGAATCCTTGAGCGTCACGGTGTAGGTCAGCGTCAGCACCTCGCCCTTCGGAATGAAGTCGGCGAGGTAGACGGGAAGGTCGGCCAGCGACCAGTTGATGGTGCCGGTGCCGTCCCCGGTGCTGTCGGCACCCGCCGCGATCGCGACCGACATCGCGCTCTGGAACGCGGCGAGCGGACCCGGCGGAACGGTGCTGCCATCAGGCAGGGTCGCGCTGGTCAGCGCCACCGACACCGTATGCTTGTCGGTGAGATCGACGTCGTCGAAGCTCAGCGTACCCGACGTCGGCACATCGCTGGTGAGCGGACCGCCCGGCTTGCTGGTGCCGCCTTCGAAGGTGATGGTCGGAACGCTGGTGGTGATCACCGGCTTGTCGTTGGTGCCGGTGATCGTGATGGTGATGTCGATGAACGAAGCTTCGGGGTTGACCGAGAAATTGTTGTCGACGCGGACCTTGTAGGTGAGCGTCAGCGTTTCTCCCGCCGCCAGGAAGTCGAAGACGTGGTCGGGGATCGTATAGGTCCAGACCGCCGAGCCGTTATTGTTGTTGCCGGCGGCGGCGGCGACCTGGATATCGATCTGCGTCGCCGCGATGTCCTGCTTCTGGAGCGCAGAGAGCGTGCCGGTGACATCCTGCTGGCCGGCGCTCTTGTAGACGTAGTTCGGCGCGTCGCTGAGGCTAATGCTCACCGTCGGCTGATCGCCCAGGTTCTGGTCGACGAAGGTGATCCGGCCGGAGATCGTATCGGGCGTCGTATCGCCGGTCGCGTTCGCGTGCTCGGTCAGCGCGAACGCCGTCTTCACGTTGCCGTCGAGATCGAGGCTTTGACGCAGGGGCGGCCCGGGGATGCGGGTGCTGGTCGCCGGATTATGGCCCGCCCCCTCCGAACCCGGCTGATTGAGATTCGTGAAGGTCGCGGTCGCGGTGGCACCGGTGTCCGTCTTGATCACGACAATATTGCCGGTCTGCGTGATCGTGTCGGTGAAGTTCGTGGTCAGCTTGGTGTTGGTGTTGTTGTCGGTGAACTTCAGCGTGAACACGTCCGTGATCAGCTTCTGGATGTCCGGCGACATCAGCGCGTTGGTGATCGAGACGTTGCCGCCGCTGATCTGGATCATCTGGCCGGCCTGATTGACCGTCGCGATCGGCAGCAGCGTGACCTTGTCGAACAGGATGTAGGAGCCCGTCGTGCCGTTCGGCTCGACCAGCACCTGGAAGCTCGCCTGCGGCTGCGGATCGCCGCCGCCGGCGGGAACGACGAAGTTGATCTGGGTCAGCACCGCGGTGCCGCGGATGCCCATGGTGGCGACCGGCGTGTCGATCTTCATGTCGCCGTGCTTGGCGGTCTCGCCGGCGACGAAGGTGATCGTGCCGGCGACCAGGCTGAGCAGCGAGGAGTTGTTCGACCCGTTGGGGTCGTAGACCATCTCGTTCAGCACCATCCGCGCATTGGAGGACAGGCCGAACACGGTGCCGTCGATGAAGGTGATACCGAGCGTCGAATCCGCGCCGGTCGAGACCACGTCGCCCTTCTCGACATTGTCGCCGTTGTTCAGGATGACCGAAACGCCGTTGCGGACCGCGGTCGCGCTGCCGGAGAGTTTGGTGACGTGGCCGATGACCTGGGCTGCGGCAGTACCGGGCGCGGCCTGCGCATATTGCACATGGCCCGTGAGCGCGTTGACGACGTCGCCGGTGAGGTGGGCGCCATCGGGCGAGGCGATCGCGGCGCGCTTGTCGCCCCTGAAATAATCGTGAACGACGAACTCGTGTCCGTCATGGGACAGCACGAGGTCGAGACCGGCGCGCTTGAACTCGCCGTTGAAGATCAGGTTCGGTTCGGGAACCACGAACGCGCCATCAGGCACGTGACCGTGCGCCTTCGCGATGAAGGGCTTGGCGGTAAAGGAATCGACATGGACATCGGCGGGCGAGTGGGAACCCTGGCCGTCCAAGAAGATCGCGGCGTCAAATTTGCCAGCGTAATTCAACCGGGCACCGTAAAAAGGGTTAAAATTTAAGTAAGTATCAACCGCCTAAGCTTGCATAGCATTACTAAATCCTTAGCGAAACCATCTATTGCTTGTGTGATTTCGCGTCACTTGACGATCGGAGCCCTCGAAGAGCAGTGCGCTCATGGTGAGGACAAAGTATTTCTTGCAGTATTCTGAAGTTGAAGTCGGCCTGTTTTCGCACATTCTCAGTCATCCAAAGTAAACTGCCGTATAGATCAAGCGGCAGATACTCATGTCATCTTTTCTTCGTGGAACCCCGGGGCATCCTGCGGGAAATACGGAACTAAATCTGTGACCCAACTAACAGAACCCGTGAAATAGCGGGTCGTTAGCCATAGGCGCCAGAATCAGCCTACCTGCAACTTCTGCCTGCAATTGTTTCCATTTCGCGGCGACCGGACACCTCCTAGTCCCCGATTCGTAAAATTTTACGCAATTTGGGCAGAGCCGTTTCAGCCTGTCCCACGGTTTTGGGGCCCCTGCCGGGCGCATTAAGCAGAACAAAACGGCCCGTCTCGCACTATCTCCGCGAAAGCAACAAAGCCCGGCACGTACAGGTCGAGGGGGACCTGGCGAAGCCGGAAGGGGATGTCAGATGGAGACCGCTGCTCGCTCGCGCGCCTGGCGCGCAATCCTTGTCCTGTGCGGATTGGTCCTGCTCGGATCGGCCGCAGAGCTCCGCGCCGGCACGCTGCTGTCGCCGGGCGCCGGCGTCCTCGTGCGCAAATCCGCCGAACCGTTCGGCGTGTTCGCCTTTGCCATCTCGTCCGGCAGCCTCCAGCAGAAATGGTCCGCGCTGAAATCCAGGCTCGACGACGACATGGTGCAGCTCGCGCTGTGCGACGGCGACCGCGACAATTGCGCATCGCCTGCGGCGCTCAAGCTGCTCGCCATCGTCGACCAGGCCCGCGCCCGCGACGGCCGCGCCCGGCTGGGCGAGACCAATCGCGCCATCAACCTCGCCATCCGCGCTGCCAATGACGGCGCCGACGACGTCTGGAGCTCGCCGCTTGCGACCTTCGAGCGCGGCGCCGGCGACTGCGAAGACTATGCCATCGCCAAGCTGGCCGCGCTGCGGCTCGCCGGCGTTGCCAATGAGGACCTCCGCGTCGTCGTGGTGCGCGACATCCGCGCCGGCGAGGAGCATGCGGTTGCCGCGGCAAAGCTCGACGGACACTGGCTGATGCTGGACAACCGCCGCATGGCGATGGTCGAGGACGACGACTCGCGGGGCTACCAGCCGCTGTTCGTGCTGTACCAGTCGGCCGTGCTGAAATATGCCGACGAGCCGGTGCGGTTCTCGATGGCCACGGCCGAGGCGCATTGAGCTAGCTTGTAGCCGGATAGAGCCAACGGGTCGGCGCAAAGCGCCGCCCCACAAATTCATTCCACCGCGCGATCCGGGGCGCTAGCATGCCTCCGGCAAGGCGGGGGCGACTGGAATGCGGTTCATCGGGCTGATTGTGCTTGCGCTGCTGGCGCCCGCCGCACCCCTGTTCGCGCAATCCGGCCCATCCGACCGCTCCATCGCCGACAAGCTGCCGCTGTTCGCCAGGAACAACTGCCAGCAGATTCGCGACCCCGGCAATCAATTGATCTGCGGTGACGCCGAGCTTGCCGCCGCCGCCGAGAAGCTGGGCACGGCGATCGAAGCGCGGCTCGCCCGCCTGCCCGACCGCCTGCCGGCCATCGAGGAGAACGCCATCTGGGGCCGCCAGCGCAATCTCGGCTGCGGCATCGTCGGCGAGACCCGGATCCGCGCCGACGATTTCGACCGGGTGAAGGCGTGTCTCCTCAAGGTGACCGAGGAGCGCGCCACGATCCTGCGTGATCCCGATTTCGACTGTCTCGCCGCCAATACGGCCGCGGGCGCACTGATCTGCGCGGACCCCTCGCTGGCGCTCGCCGAAACGGAGCTCAATGGCCAGGTGCTCGGGCTGATCGGCAAGCTGGACCCGACTGCGGCCCGCTTTGCCTTCGCTGAATACGGCCGGTGGACGCGAGAGCGCGACCGCAGATGCAATCTGGTCGGCAAGGAGAACGTGCCACTGCAAGAGCTCGAATCGGCGGAGAGCTGCCTCGCCGATTACCTCGCACACAAGACCGACGAGATCCGCGCCGCCAAGAGCGATCCCAAAAAGGTGTTCGGCCGGCAGGTCGCGGCCCGGTCGCCCGACACCGACGCCGTCGACTTCTGCGCCGCGCGGATTCACGCGGCCAATTCCTGCGGAAATTTCCTGCGCATCAACCGCGTCTACGCCGTCGACAGCCAGGTGAGCGACCAGGAGGCGCAGGTCACGGGCGAGATCGAAATGGTCGTGCTGGCGCCCTTCGCCACATGCAGCAAGGTCGCCTCCACCTGCACCGGCACCTGCTGGGACGCCAGGACGGGTCGTCCGCAGCCGGGAGCTGCCGGCAACAAGGAGCGCTCCGCGGATGCCTTCAACGTCACGCGCCGCCTCAGGATCCAGCGCACCTTCGCCTTCGTCAAAGCCGGCGACGGCTGGCGCTGCCGTGAAGACGAGCTGGCACCGGTGAATTCGGGGACCGCGGGCGGCGGATCGTAGGTCTTTCTTCTCCCTCTCCCCGCTCTTCGCGGGGCCGCGACGAGCTCCGCTCGCGCTGAGAGGGTCGGGGTGAGGGCAGCTTCCGCAAGGACGGTGAAAGATGGACTCGCGGAGACTCCCCCTCACCCGGAATTTGCTCCCGCAAATTCCGGCCTCTCCCCGCACGCGGGGAGAGGCGAAGACGCATCAAAACATCAGGTTATCCTTCACCAGAACCCAGCGGCCGCCCTTGACCTGCTGCACCTGGGTGATGGTGTTGGCGAGGTGGTCGGTCTTGGAGAACTTCGTCGGGGGCGAGTTGAAGATGTCGAGGAACTTCTCGCCCGACTCGAGCGAGTCCAGCATCTTCTGTCCCGTGAGGTCCTTGCCCGCCTTCTGCGCATAGAAGGCGAAGGTCATCACCGCGTTGTAGCCGATGATCGCCTGCGTGTTGGCGTCGGTGTTGAACATCTTCTTGTAGTTGACGAGCCAGTCGTGGACCTTGCCCTTGGCGGTGTCCTCATACGGGATCTCGAAGCCCGACGCGGCATAGAGGCCTTCCACTGCTTCCTTGCCGAGCATGGGCACTTCCATCACGTTCACGGGCGTCGCACCGAGGAAGGTGACGTCCCAGCCGAGCTTCCTGGCCTCGGTCATGGCGCCGATGGGCTCGCGCAGCACCGCGCCGAGCACGACGAGGTCGCAGCCGTCGGACTTCATCTTCGCGACCTGGGCGCTGAAGTCGGAGGCGCCGCGCTTGTAGCTCGTGATCGAGGCCGGCTGCACCTTCATCACAGCCAGTTGCTGGTTGAATCCGTCAAGCACGTTCTTTCCGTACTCGTCGTCCTGGTGCATGATGCAGGGCTTCTGGAAGCTCTTCCACTCCATCATGTATTTGAGCGCGGCGCGCGTGCTCTCCACATAGGGCAGGAGGTTGTTGAACTTCAGCCGCTCCTGCGGCTTGGCCGGATCGAACTTGAAGGTGAACTCCGCCGCCGTCAGCGGGAAGAGCTGAAGCACCCCGGCGTCGAGCAGGATGTCCTGCGCCGCGAGCACGGTCGGCGATCCCATTGGTCCCACCATCGCGAAGATCTTGTCGCGCTCGATCAATTTTTGCGACGCCAGCACGGCCTTCTTCGGATCGTAGCCGCTGTCCTCGACCACCAGTCGGATCTTGCGGCCGTTGACGCCGCCGGCGGCGTTGACCTCCTCGACCGCCATCTTCATGCCGTTGGAGACCGGCACGCCCCAGCCCTTGATCGGCCCCGACAGATCCTGGTGGGTGCCGATCACGATCTCGGTCGCCGAGATCCCTTCATTGGTGACCTTGGTCTGTGCTGCGGCCGGCAGATGCGTGAGCACCACCGCGCTCACCGCAAGGCCGAACGCCCTGAACGATTTCGACATTGACGTCTCCTCTCCCTGGCCCGTGTTGCGCGAAGGGTTGGCCATCGCTCCTTCGCTGATTTCAGCGTCTCCTTGCGCACGGCCTTCCGGCCGTGCGCCTCACGCCACCGCGCGTTCGCGATACATGGCGTCGATCTCGGCGGCGTAGCGCTTGTTCACGAAGCTGCGCTTCAGCTTCATGGTCGGCGTCAACTCCTCGTCCTCCGGGGTGAGCTGGCGTTCGATCAGGAAAAACCTCTTGATGGTCTCGACGCGGGCGAAATTGACGTTGACCTGCTCGATCTCGCGCCAGATCAGGTCCTGGATCTCCGTCGCCCGGCACAGGCTCGCATAATTGGTGAAGGGGATGTCGTGGTCCTGGGCGAACTTCTCGACGTTCTCCTGATCGATCATGACGAGGCAGGTGAGGTACGGCCGCTTGTCGCCGATCACCACCGCATCCGAGATGTAGGGCGAGAATTTGAGCTGGTTCTCGATCTCGGACGGCGTGACGTTCTTGCCGCCGGAGGTGATGATGATGTCCTTCATCCGGTCGGTGATGCGGACGAAGCCCTCATTGTCGATGGTGCCGACGTCGCCGGTGTGCAGCCAGCCGCGCGGATCGATGGCCTCCGCCGTCTTCTCCGGCTGGTTCAGATAGCCCATGAACAGGAAGTCGCCCTTGATCAGGATCTCGCCGTCGGGCGACAGCGCGACCTCGCCCCAGGACACGGCGGTGCCGACCGAGCCGAGCTTGATCCGCGTCGCCGGCATCATGGTGGCGACACCGCAATTCTCGGTCTGGCCGTAGACCTCGTGCATGTCGATGCCGAGCGCGAGATACCAGCGGATCAGCTCCGGCGCGATCGGCGCCGCGCCGGTGAGGGCGATGCGGCAGCGATCGAGCCCGATCATGCGGCGGATGTTGCGGAAGGCGAGCCGGTAGGCGAGCTGGTTGGCGAGGCGCAGCGACAGCGGCGGCGCCCTGCCCTCGATCCGGCAATCGACCATGCGATAGCCGATCCCGATGGCGCGGCGGTAGACCCATTGCTGGAGCGGCGTCGCATCCTTCAGCGCGATGGTGATGGCGGAATAGAATTTTTCCCAGATGCGCGGCACCGCAAGGAAGATGGTCGGCTGCACCTCGCGCAGATTGTCCGGCACCGTCTCCGTGCTTTCGGCAAAATTCATCACCGAGCCGAGCGCGACCGAGATGTAGTAACCGCCGATGCGCTCGGCGACATGGCAGAGCGGCAGGAAGATCAGCCGGTCTTCGTTCTCCCGCGCCGGGATGAAGTCGTTGGCATGCCGCATCTGGTGCGTGACGCTGCGGTTGGCGTGCATCGCGCCCTTGGGCGGGCCGGTCGTGCCGGAGGTATAGACGAGCACCGCGAGATCTTCAGGGCCGCGGCTGTCGATCATCTCCTGCCACAGTGCTTCGCGCCCGACCATATGGTTGCGCCCGAGCGCGCGAAACTCGTCGAGCGACATCACCATGTCGTCGGAGAAGCCGCTGAGGCCCTCCATGTCGAACACGACGATCCTTTGCAGGGATGGGCAGCGTGTGCGGCAGGTGAGGATCTTGTCGAGCTGCTCCTCGTCCTCGGCGAAGATCACCTTCGTGCCGGAATCGTTGACGAGATACTGGACCTGGGACGAGGCATCGGTCGGATAGATTCCGGACGAGACGCCGCCGGTGCACAGGATGCCCATGTCGGCATGGACCCATTCCGGCACGGCATTGGCGATGATGGAGGCGACGTCGCCGGGCATGAAGCCGATCGCGCGAAGCGCGTAGGCGATCTCCTTCGAGATCTCCAGCCACTCGCGCCAGCTCGTCGGCTGCCAGATGCCGAACTTCTTCTCGCGGATCGCCGGCCTGTCGCCCCGCGTTTCTGCGGCGCGCAAGAAGCTTTTCGCGATCGTATCAGCGACCGTCAGCACCGCCGGTCGGGCCATGCGCGTCTCCTCCTTGTCGCTTCCCCTCCGCTGCCTGCCTTGCCGGCGGTCTATGTCTTGCGGACGGGCACCCCATCTAACGCCAAGTCTTGCCTTAACGCCACGTCTTCTTCTTTTTCCAGCGCCGTTCGCCCCGAGCGCCCGCTTCCTTGGCGCCAAGGTAGAATTCCTGGATGTCCTGGGAATGCATCAAGCGGTCGCAGGTGTCGTTCATCACGATACGGCCGATCTCCAGCACATAGCCGTAATGTGCCGTTTCCAGCGCCACCTTGGCGTTCTGCTCGACCAGCAGGATCGACATGCCCTGCTCCTCGTTGACGCGGCGGATGATGGTGAAGATCTCCTTCACCAGCAGCGGCGACAGGCCGAGCGAGGGCTCGTCGAGCAGCAGCAGGGTCGGCCGGTTCATCAGCGCGCGGCCGATCGCGAGCATCTGCTGCTCGCCGCCGGAGAGCTGGCCGGCCGGCTGGTCGATGCGCTCCTTCAGCCGCGGGAAATAGCCGTAGACGCGCTCCAGATCCTCCGCGACACCGCTGCGGTCCTTGCGCGGATAGGCGCCCATCATCAGGTTCTCGCGCACGGACAGGAACGGGAACACCTCCCGCCCCTCCGGCACGTGGCTGAGGCCGAGCCGCACGATCCGGTCGGCCTCCATGCGCTGGATCGGCTTGCCCATGAACTCGATCGCGCCCTTCTGCGGATCGAGAATGCCGGAGATCGTCTTCAGCACGGTGGTCTTGCCGGCGCCGTTGGCGCCGAGCAGCGTGACGATGCGGCCGCGCGGCACCTCCAGCGAGATGCCGCGGATCGCCATGATCGGCCCGTAATAGCTCTCGATGTTGGAAAGCTTCAGGATGATGTCCGGTGTCGCCGCGGCATCCATCGCGTCAGGCTCCCAGATACGCGGCGACGACATCAGGGTGCTGCTGCACCTCGGCCGGCGAGCCCATCGCCAGCACCCGGCCATAGTTCAGCGCGATGACGCGGTCGGAGACGCGGTTGACCAGCGACATGTCGTGCTCGACCATCAGCACGGTGACGCCAAGCTCGTTCTTCATGTCACGGATCCAGAACGACATGTCGTCGGTCTCCTCGACATTGAGGCCGGAGGACGGCTCGTCGAGCAGGATCAGCTTCGGCTCAGAGCACAGCGCCCGCGCCAGCTCGATCACCTTGCGCACGCCGTAGGGCAGGCCCGAGATCAGCTTGTCGCGGTAGGGCTCGAGATCGAGGAACTCGATCACCTGCTCGACCCGGCGGCGATGCAGCTTCTCGTTGGCGCGCACGCTCGGCAGGAACAGCAGCTCCTGCCAGAGCTGCGTGGTGGAATGGCGGTGGCGCCCGACCAGGAGGTTGGACAGCACCGTCGCGTTCTCGAACAGTTCGATGTTCTGGAAGGTGCGGGCGATGCCTAGTCTTGCGATATCGTAAGGCGGCTGCTCGGTGATGTCCTGGTCCTCGAAGAAGATGCGGCCCGAGGTCGGCCGGTAGATGCGCGAGATCAGGTTGAAGATCGAGCTCTTGCCGGCGCCGTTGGGCCCGATGATCGAGAGGATCTCGCCCTTCTCCACCGCGAACGACACCGCATCGACGGCCTTGAGGCCTCCGAAATGCAGCGACAGGTTCTCGGCGCGAAAATAGCTCATCGGTTGCGCTCCGACTTCACGTAGATCTTCTGCCGCTTGAAGGTGGCGCGCTTGTAGAGCGGGAAGAGCTGGAAGAAGAGCTTGATCTTGAGCCAGCGGCCGTAGAGCCCGAGCGGCTCGAACAGCACGAACAGCACGATGATGATGCCGTAGATCGCGCCCTTCAGACCGTTGAGCGAGGCGAAGGCCGCGACCTTGGACTGGACGTCGGCCCCTCCTTGGGTGCCGGCGCCGAAAGCGGCGGCAATGCCGGCGATGATGCCGGGCATGTCGTCCTTCAAATAGGTCAGGAACGGGTCGATCATCACGATGAAGATCGCGCCCAGCACGGCGCCGTGCAGGCTGAAGCTGCCGCCGATCAGGATCACGATGATGAACTCGATCGAGAGCTGGAGCGTGAACATCTCCGGCGAGATGAACGAGAGCTTGTGCGCGAACAGCACGCCGGCAAAGCCGGTGATCGCCGCCGAGATCGCAAAGGACTTCACCTTGTAGAGCGCGACGTTGACGCCCATGCTGCGCGCCGCGGTCTCGCTGTCGCGGATCGCGACGAAGGCGCGGCCCGTCGGCGAGCGCAGCAGATTGAGCGTGCCGACGATGGTCAGCACCAGCACGGCGAGACACAGGAAATAGAAGGTCGGGCTGTCGCGCGGCACCGCGACGCCGAGCAGCGACAGCGTCTTGACCCGCATGCCCTCGTTGCCGTTGGTGACGCTCTCCCAGCGCGCCAGGATCTCCTCGACGATCAGGGCAAAGGAGATGGTGGCGATGACGAGATAGATGCCCTGGAGCCGCAGCGCGGGAAAGCCGACCATCGCGCCGATGATGCCGGTCAGAAGGCCAGCGGCGAGGAAGTAGACCGGGAACGGCACGTTGTATTTCTGCAAATAGGCTGCCGTGTAGGCGCCGATCGCGAGGAACGCGGCATGCCCGAGCGAGGCCTGCCCCGTAAAGCCGGTCAGGATCAGCAGCGCCACGCCGACGGTTGCATAGATGCAGACGAAGACGAGCTGGCTCATCAGATAGCTGGAGAGCACGTAAGGCGCGACCAGCAGCAGCGCGAGCAGGATGCCGTAGGAGACGAAATAGCCCGAATGCGGGAACAGCTTGATGTCGTCTTCGTAGTCGGTCTTGAACAGGAAGCGCATGGCGTTCAGACCTTCTTGCGGACGTGAAGGCCGAACAGGCCTTCGGGCTTGAGCAGCAGCACGGCGAGCAGCACGACGTAGGGCGCGACGTCCTTCCAGCCCTCGGCCAGATAGAAGCCGGCCATGCTCTCGATCACGCCGATCAGGACGCCGCCGACCACCGCGCCGGGGATCGAGCCGAAGCCGCCGAGGACCGCGGCGGGGAATGCCTTGAGGCCGAGCACGAGGCCGACATTGGAGTGAATGAAGGTGATCGGCGCCAGCAGCACGCCGGCGCAGGTCGCGACCGCCGCGCTGATCGCCCAGACGATCGACACCACGCGCTTGACCGGGATGCCCATGTAATAGGCCGCCAGCATGTTCTCGGAACTGGCGCGCATCGCGGTGCCGAGCGTGGTCTTGTTGAAGAAGAGCCAGAGCAGCGTGCACAGGATCATCGTCGCCGCGATCACCGAGAGCTTGTCGTAGGCGAGCACCAGCGAGCCGATCCGCAGCACGCCCTGGCTGAACGGCGTCTCGATCTTCAGATCATCGGTGCCCCAGATCATGCCGGCGATCGAGCGCAGGAAGTAGCCGAGCCCAATGGTCGCCATGATGATGGAGAATTGCGGATAGCCGAGGATCGGCCGCACCACCACGCGTTCGGCCAGCATGCCGAACAGCGCCATCGCGGCCACCGCACCGGCAAAGCCGATCCAGTAGTTCAGGCCCATCATGCCGATGAAGGTGAAGGCGAAGAAGCCGCCCAGCATCATCAGGTCGCCCTGGGCGAAGTTGACGACCTCGGTCGCCTTGTAGACCAGCACGAAGCCGAGCGCGATCAGGCCGTAGACGCAGCCGAGCGCAACACCGCTGACCAGCTGCTGAACGAAATCCAGCATCGCCGCGCTTCCTCCTGACGCAACCGGCGGTTCTTCGATCGCCTCGTCGCATCTTGTGTCCAGTCGCTACGCAGTCGTTTCGCTGCGTCAGCGCCATTTGTCCCGGTACCAATTCAGCCTGAACCGCCAAGCGCTGTCAACAAACGGTGACTTGCCTTTAGTCCAAGACGGATGACGGAATTTGCGGCAGTGCGATTCACCGCGCCGAAACATCTTCGGGTCATGGTCGCGGGCGATGCAAAACCGGATGGTGTGGCCGTCATGAAGCCGGACAGCTCGGCGCTCGAAGTCCGAGGGTTAACGAAGCGTTTTGACCGTCCGGCGGTCGACGGCCTCGACCTCACAGTTCGCGCCGGTGAATTCTACGCCCTGGTCGGCCCCAACGGCGCTGGCAAGACCACCACTTTGCGCATGGTTGCGGGCCTCTTGCGGCCCGACGCCGGCGCGGTCTCGATCTTCGGCATCGATGCGCTCCAAAATCCGGTCGCCGCCAAGCAGGTGATGGCGTGGGTCTCCGACGAGCCCATGATCTACGACAAGCTGACGCCGCTGGAGTACCTCGAATTCGTCGCCGGGCTGTGGGGCATCGCGCCATCCGCCTCGGAACCGGTCGCCGAGGGGCTGCTCAGCTCGCTCGGGCTCGAGCCGCACCGGCACGAGCGCTGCGAGGGCTTTTCCAAGGGCATGCGCCAGAAGGTGGCGCTGGCCGGCGCGCTGGTGCACGATCCCCGCCTCATCATCCTCGACGAGCCGCTGACGGGGCTGGACGCCGTCTCCGCCCGCCATGTGAAGGGGCTGTTGAGCGAGCGCGTCCACGCCGGCTGCACCGTGATCATGACCACGCACATCCTCGAGGTCGCCGAGCGCATGGCCGACCGCATCGGCGTGATCGCCTCGGGCCGCCTGGTCGCCGAAGGCACGCTCACTGAGCTGCGCCAGCAGAACGGCCATGCCGACACCAGCCTGGAAGATCTCTTCATCGCGCTGGTGACGCTCCAGGAAGCCGCATGAGCTCGGCGACCGCGCTGACCTGGTTTGCCCGCCACGAGCTCCGGCTCGCCTGGCGCGAATGGCTCGCCATGATGACCGGCGGCCGGCGCAGGCGGACGCGCGTCGCCGTCATCGGCCTGCTTCTGTTCGCAGCGCTCCTGCACGTGCCGGCCTGGGCCGTGATCGGCCGCGTCGCCGACCTGCCGCTCGACAAATCCTCGCTGATCGTGATCACCGCGACGATCTTTCTGGCCTGGACCTTGATGCTGTCGCAGGCGATCGAATCGGTGACGCGGGTATTTTATGCCCGCGCCGATCTCGATCTGATCATGTCCTCGCCGGCGACGCTGGCCAATCTGTTCTCGGTGCGCATTGCCGCGATCGCGCTCGTCGTCACGGTGCTGGCGCTGTTGTTCTCGACACCCTTCATCGACGTGCTGGTGATCGGCGGCGGACCGCGCTGGCTTGCGGCGTTCGGCGTCGTGGTCGCGATGGGCCTGTCAGCCGCGGCGATCGCGATTGCCGTCACCATCCTGCTGTTCCGCTTGATCGGTCCGGCGCGGACGCGCTTCGTGGCCCAGATCCTCGCCGCCATCATCGGCGCCGGCTTCGTGATCGCGCTCCAGGTCGCCGCGATCATGTCCTACGGCACGCTGTCGCGCATCACCATCCTGACCTCCGGCACCTTTGCCGAACACGCCCCCGACGTCGACAGCATCTGGTGGTGGCCGGCGCGGGCCGCCCTGGGCGACAGCGAGCCGCTGTTGCTGCTTCTCGCGCTCGGGCTGGTGCTGCTCGGCGGCGTCATGGCGATCTTCTCGGGCCGCTTTGCCGACACCGCGATCGATGCCGCGGCATACGGCACATCCGGCCGCCGCAGCGCGAAGCAACGCCCGTTCCGCGGCGGATCGCGGCAGCAGGCGCTGCGGCGCAAGGAATTCTCGCTGCTCTGGCGCGATCCCTGGCTGATCTCGCAGACCCTGATGCAGCTGCTCTATCTGGTGCCGCCGGCGCTGCTGCTCTGGCGCAGCTTTGCCGACAGTTCTGCCGCACTGACGCTGATCACGCCCGTGATCGTGATGGCGGCGGGACAGCTTGCCGGCGGGCTGGCCTGGCTGACGATCTCGGGCGAGGACGCTCCCGACCTCGTCGCGACCGCGCCGCTGACACCGTCCAGCGTCATCCGCGCCAAGATCGAGGTGGTGCTGATCGCGATCGCGGTCATCTTCTGCCCGCTGGTCGCGGCGCTGGCGTTTGCCTCGCCGATCCAGGCCGCGGTCAGTGCCGGTGCGATCATCATCAGCGCGGCCTCCGCGACCGCGATCCAGCTCTGGTTCCGGGTGCAGGCCCGGCGCAGCCAATTCCGCCGCCGCCAGACCTCTTCCCGGCTTGCGACCTTTGCCGAGGCCTTCTCCTCGATCGGCTGGGCCGCCACCGCTGCGCTGCTGCTCGCTCTCCCCCTCGCCGGCCTCGTCAGCGGCCTGATCACCGCGAGCCTCGTCGCCATCACCTGGAAATTCAGCCCAAGACGCGAATAAGCGGCGCGGATGACAGCTGCGATACTGACGCGCTGTTGATCGAAGCCCATTGGCCCCGCGCTGCATTGCGCGTTAGACTTTCTCCTGAAGTCATCGGGGACGGATATGTGGCGACTTGTTTCGGCCGCTCTGGCGCTGTTCGGCGCGCTCCTCTCGCCTGCCCTCGCTCAGCAGCAGCCCCAGCGCAGCGAATGCCTGGCGATGGCCAACACCGCGCCCCGCGCCATGCCGGTCGCCTTCCGGCAGGCGACAGCCGCGGCCGAGGTCGAGATCACCTATGCCGGCCATTCCACCTATTTCATCGACACGCCCGGCGGCCTGCGCATCGCCACCGACTATAGCGGCGCCTATCAGGTCGGACGGTTGCCCGACGTCGTCACCATGAACCGGGCGCACAGCACGCATTACTCCTTATACCCGGACAAGCGCATTCCCCATGTGCTGCACGGCTGGGGCGAGAACGGCAAGCCGGCCATCGTGTCGGAGCGCATCGGCGACACCTTCATCCGCAACGTCACGACCGACATCCGCCGCTACTTCGGCGACGATGCCGGCACCGACATGATCCGCGACGGCAACTCGATCTTCATCTTCGAGGTCGCCGGCCTCTGCATCGGCCATCTCGGCCACCTTCACCACAAGCTCGACGACAGCCATTTCGCCCAGATCGGGCGGCTCGACATCGTGATGGTGCCGATCGACGGCACCTACACCATGTCGCTGGACGGCATCTCCGAGATCACCAAGCGGCTGCGCGCCTCCGTGGTGTTGCCGATGCACCGTTTCGCCACCCCGCTCGACGACTTCATGCGCCGGATCGGCCAGCAGTTCGAGATCGACCGGCGCCTCGAGCGCTCCTTCCGCATGTCGCGCGATGCGCTGCCGTCGAAGCCGACGGTGATCATCCTCGACGGCGTCTGAGGCGCAATTTTCTCCAAGCCGGCTGCCGCCCATTGGTGCTGATCTCCCCGCAACAGGAGATCGACATGACGGACTTTGCAAGATTGTTGCACGCGGATGGACCGAACTTGGAGCACGCCGCGGCGCTCCGGCTTTACGGCCGCTTCGTCGGCGACTGGGATGCCGAGATCTCCGCCCGCGGCCCTGATGGAACGAAACACACCGTGCCCGGCGAAATCCATTTCGGCTGGGTGCTGGAGGGACGCGCCGTCCAGGACGTCTGGATCATTCCCCGTCCCAGCGGCAGCCCCGCCTTTCCGATCGCCGGCAACTGGTACGGCACGACGCTGCGGGTCTACGATCCGACCATCGATGCGTGGCGGATCTCCTGGTTCGATCCCGGCCGCAGCGTGTTCCGTCAGCAGATCGGCCGTCCGCGCGGCGATGACATCGTGCAGGAAGGCAAGACCGACGCGGGCGACCTGACGCGCTGGAGCTTTACGGAGATCGCGGACGACTCCTTCCATTGGCTCGGCGAGGTCAAGCCGGCTCCCGCAGCCGATTGGCGACTTGTGGTCGATGTGAGGGCGAGGCGACGCAAGGGTTAAGTCGAATGGATTTTGACTGAATCGATCGGGCCACGGGTTCGCTGCAACCTCTCCCGCTTGCGGGGGAGGTCGCGCCGAAGGCGCGGGTGGGGGCTCTCTCCACACTGGGAATCTCTCTGTGGAGACACCCCCACCCCAACCCTCCCCCGCAAGCGGGAGAGGGAGCGCACCTCCTCCGCCGTTGCTATGGTGCTCTGAGCAACGCGCGCTGCCGGGCGCAAGGACGAGATGCTAGGCTCCCGCCACAAAAAACATAGAGGGAGCGAACGCCGATGGCTGCAAGCGGTCTACCCGCCAACACGAGCGGGCTATTCGTCGAGCCGCGCGAGGACTGGCTCGCGCTGCATCAGGAGGAGATCATCGATCCCTCGCGGCCGATCGTCGATCCCCATCATCACCTGTGGAATCGCGGGCACCGCTACCTGATCGAGGAGATGGCGGCGGATATCGGCTCCGGCCACAACATCGTCGCCACCGTCTATGTCGACTGCCGCTCGATGTATCGCGCGCACGGGCCCGAGGCGTTCCGGCCGGTCGGCGAAGTCGAGTTCGCCAACGGCGTCGCCGCAATGAGCGCAAGCGGTGCTTACGGCACGGCCGCGATCTGCGCTGGCATCGTCAGCCATGTGAACCTGCTGCTGGGCGACGCCGCCAAGCCGGTGCTGGAAGCCGAGATCGCGGCGGGCAACGGCCGTTTCCGCGGCATCCGGCATTCCTCGGCCTGGGACCAAGATCCTGTCGTCGCGGGCATGTACGCCAACCGGCCGAAGGGACTGTTGCAGGATCCGACCTTCCGCAAAGGCTTTGCCTGCCTGGCGCCGCTGAACCTCAGCTTCGATGCCTGGCTGTTCCATCCGCAGATCGGCGAGCTGACCGAGCTCGCGCGCGCCTTCCCCGACACCAGGATCGTGCTCGACCATTGCGGCGGTCCGGCCGGCGTCGGCCGCTTTGCCGGGCGGCGCGAGGAGGTGTTTCCGCAATGGCGCGCCTCGATCCGCGAGATCGCCAAATGCGAGAACGTGGTGGTGAAGCTCGGCGGCCTCGCGATGTGCCTGCTGGGCTACGATTTCCATCTGCGCGAGAGCCCACCGTCCTCCGAGGAGCTTGCCGCGGCCTGGCGGCCCTATATCGAGACCTGCATCGAGGCGTTCGGCGCAAGGCGCGCGATGTTCGAGAGCAATTTCCCGCCGGACAAGGGCCAGTGCAGCTATCAGGTGATCTTCAACGCCTTCAAGCGTATCGCGGCGCCACTGGGCGAGGCCGAGAAGACGGCACTGTTCTCGCAGACCGCGACCGATATCTACCGGCTCCACTTGCCGTCATGACGAGAGAGGGGCCGGGATGTTGGTCCCGACCCCTCTTCCGTCGTAGCCGCTGGGAAGCGTCCTCGAAAAGTCTTGGTCCGGGCGTGCGCTAGCCGGCGCCCATCAGCGAGGCGGGACGGCGCTCGCCGGTGGAGACGAACATCCGCTTGAGCTTGTTGACGACGCGGATCAGGAAACCGATCATCACCGGATTGGTCTTGCGGCAGAAAGCGATCTTCTTGACGTGGCCTTCGACATGCCATTTGGCATGCGCGCCGTCGCGGAAGAAGATGACGTCGCCGGGACCGTAGCGCTTCGGCGGCATGCCGTCGCTTTCGAGCACGATCGATCCTTCCATGATCATGATCGTCTCGTCGATGTCGTAGTACCAGTTGAAGCGCCCTTCGGTGCAGGACCAGATGATGGTCGAGGCGGTGCCGTCCGCACTGGTGGACAGGATGTGCGAGCGCGACACCGGATTGCCCTCGATGATCCAGGACGGCTCGATCGGCCGCAGCTCGAGATCCACATTGCAACTACTAATTTCAATCAATGCGCGCGACATCTGTTTCCCCAGGGGATAGAATAGGTTTTTGGCCGGGTCGGGGCCCGGATTGTTTCCAATGATGTACGCAACGCTAGTGATCGGCTTTTAATTCTTTCTTACGCAGGCCTCGACAATCAGCCGCAAGTTGCATGTGCGAAGCAGCTAACGCCGCGATTTCCCTGCAAATTCGCGCACATGAACCCATCTTTTCCGGGGTGCGACAAAATGCGCGAAGTGACCTGAAAGGAGCCGTGCTGATGCCCCTCACGCCCGAGGTTCTGACAGCCAACAGCCAGGTCGTCGCCCGGCTCGGGAGCCTTGATATCTCCTTCACGCCGGATGATGAGTCCTGGTTTACCATCGACGGCATCGAAAGCCCCCGGCAGGTCGGCAGCGACGGCTCAGGCGGCGCGTTCGTGCTGCTGCCGTCGCAGAATGTGCTCTACGTCTCATCGGAGGGCCGCGCAGGAATTATCGCTGGTACGTTCGAGGCCTTTATCCAGCTCGTCGTCGTCCGGCCCTACTGGCTCGACATTCTCAAATTCTCCGCGGGCGGCGACCTCGCGGAAATGCGGCGCGCGGCGGATGCACTGGAGGCGACCCTCGACGACGAGGATGAGGTCAACGAGGCCCGCGAGCAGATCCGCAAGGGCCTCGACCTGCCCGAGCCGGACGATCCGGTCGGTGCGCTCTACGAGGCGGTGGCTGCTTCCGACGCCATCGTGCGGGCCACCGACGGCAGCCCGTTCACGACGCTGTTCAACCGCTTCAGCATCGACAACAACCCGATGCTGCGCAACGCGGCGGCATGAGGGCAGGAGAGACTGTTGCGAGGACGTTCACCTCTCCCCAGCGGGGAGAGGTGAAGCGGCTTACTTCGCCCACTCGCCCTTGCGGAACACGGGTACCTTGCTGCCGTCGGCGAGGATGCCGTCGATGTCGGTCTCGGCCGAGCCGATCATCCAGTCGATATGGATCAGGCTCTGGTTGCCGCCTTGCGCGGCGATCTGCTGCGGCGTGAGCTGGGCGCCGTTGACGAAGCATTTCGAATAGCACTGGCCGAGCGCGATGTGCGAGGCCGCGTTCTCGTCGAACAGCGTGTTGTAGAACAACAGCCCGCTCTGCGAGATCGGCGAGGAATGTGGCACCAGCGCCACCTCGCCGAGACGGCGCGCGCCCTCGTCGGTGTCGAGCACCTTGTTCAGCACCTCGGCGCCGCGCGAGGCCTTCGCGTCGACGATCCTGCCGTCCTCGAAGCGCACCGCGATGTTGTCGATCAGCGTGCCCTGGTAGGACAGCGGCTTCGAGCTCACGACATGACCATAGACGCGGCGGCAATGCGGCGTGGTGAAGACCTCTTCGGTCGGGATGTTGGCGTTGCAGCTGATACCGTTCTTGGACAGGGAGGCGCCGCCTTCCCATTCATGGCCGTCGGCAAGGCCGATGGTGAGATCGGTGCCCGGGCCTGAGTACTGCAACGCGCGGAAACGCTGGCCGTTGAGCCAGTTGGTGCGCTCACGCAGCACCGCATTGTGGCTCGCCCAATTGGCCATCGCGTCCTCGCGATCGACGCGGGAGGCCGCGAAGATCGCGTCCGCGAGCTTGCCGATCGCGACGTCCTCGGGATCGTTGGGGAACACCTGCTTGGCCCATGATGGGCTCGGATAGGCGATGATGTTCCAGTTGGTGTCGAAATTGACGATCTTTTCCAGTGCCGGCTGATAGGCCATCGAGTTGGCCTTGCTGGCGCGCGCGACCTTCGACGGATCCTCGCCCGACAGCAGCATCGGATTGTCGCCGACGATGGCGAGCCGCGCGGTGTTGTCGGAGAATGCCTTGGCCATGCCCTCATAGAGCCAGCCGGCGGCGCGATCGAAACTGTTGTCGTGACCGTGGCGGTAACGCGCCAGCGTCATCTCCTCGTCCGACAGGATCGGCGTCACGATACCGGCGCCGGCCTTGTAGGCATGAACGGCGATCCGGCGTACCAGCGGCAGCGCGATCGCCGGCGCCGTCAGGAGCAGATCCTGTCCCGGCCGCAAGCCCAGGCCCACCTTCACCGCCACCTCGGCCAGCCGGTCGAGTTTCGCAGGATCGATAGGAGTGGAGGTGATGCGTTGATCGGTCATGCCGGGTCCTCTGCCGAAAGTCTCTCGCTCAATCTAAGTCTAGCATCGCGAGACACAAGTATACGAGCGTATTGGGGGCGACGAAAGATACGCAGTTTCACGCATCTTGGTTTTCAACGCGTTGCCGATTTCAGCACCCGGTCGACCATGGCGGGAGCAAGGCCGAGGTAATTTTTCGGTGAAGTGAGCGCATCGATCGTGGCGCGGTCGATTCTGGCAGAGACGCGCGAGTCGGACGAGAGCGCGTCCGCCAGCGTCAAACCTTTCTCGTTGGCGAGCCGGCAGGCGTCATAGACCACGTCATGCGCCTCCTGCCGCCCGATCTGGGGCGCGAGCCCCATCATGACCGCTTCGGCCACAATCAGGCCCCGGCTGATGGCGAGATTGTCGTTCATCTTCGCCTCGTCGACGATGAGTCCCGCGAGCGCGAACCTCGCCTGGTGCAGCGCCCCGGCGGCCAGCACGAAGCTTTCGGGGATTGCCATCCACTCGGCGTGCCAGGGGCCGGTGGCGCGCTCGAAATCCTGCACCATCGCGTCCAGCATCAGGCCCGCATGCTGGCGCACCGCCTTGGACGCCGCCAGCATCAGTTCCGAGGAGATCGGGTTGCGCTTCTGCGGCATGGTCGAGGAGGCGCCGCGGCCCTTGACGAAGGGCTCGTAGACCTCGGCGAACTCGGTCGAGGCCATGATCATGATGTCGAGCGCGATCTTGCCGAGCGAGCCGGTGACGAGCGCGAGGAAGTTCACGGCCTCGGCAAAGCCGTCGCGCGCGACGTGCCAGGTCGAGGCGGGAACGCCGAGCTTCAGCTCGTCGCACAGCGCCTCCTGCACCTCAAAGCCCTTGTCGCCGAGCGAGGCCAGCGTGCCGGCGGCGCCGGCGAACTGGCCCACCAGGACCCGCGGCTTCAATTGCGCCAGACGCTCGGCGTGGCGATCGAACATCGCTAGCCAGATCGCGGTCTTGTAGCCGAAGGTCACCGGCAGCGCCTGCTGGAGATGAGTGCGCCCCGCCATCGGCGTATCGCGATGGCGCCTGGAGAGGTCGGCGAGAATCTTTCGCAGCTCCGCGATGTCGCGCTCGACGATCTCGAGCGCGGCACGCAATTGCAGCACTACGGCGGTATCCATGATGTCCTGCGTGGTCGCGCCCCAATGCACGTAACGGCCGGCATCGCCGCATTGCTTCACCATCTGGTGCACCAAGGGCAGGATCGGATAGCCGACGATGTCGGTCTCCTGCCTGAGCAGGTCGAAATCGAGCGCGGCAACGTCGGTCCGCGCCGCGATCTGGTCGGCGGCATCCTGCGGGATCACGCCGCATTTGGCCTCCGCCTTCGCCAGCGCCACCTCGACCTCGGCATAGCGCGCAACCAGCGCGACATCGGAAAACACCTCGCGCATCTCAGGCGTGCCGAAGGCGTCGCGGAACAGCATGGAGTCGAGCACGGTGGTCGAGGCGTGGAGAGCGGGCATGGGCGTTTCTTTATGGTTGGTGTTTTGTGTGGAAGCAGCTTACGCAGGCCGCGCCGTTCGGCAATGGACAATGCCGGGTCATCACACATTCGGAGTCTTGCATTGGTCTCGCCGCCGCGCGTCAAACCATCGGCTCCGTCATCCCCGCGCAACCGCGAAGCGGTTGTCGCTGGAGGTGCGAACCATGCGACGCGACGCGTCGCGTGGAGAGCCTCGAAGGATGGCAGGCCGGGATGCGGGCCGTCGCCCTTCGAGGGCCGCTGAAGAAGCGGCCACCTCAGGGTGACGGGATGCGCGGTCGGCGATATCAGATTGAGTACCTGGCCTGCGACAGCCGACCCCAGCCGCCACATTCCAGTCGAGGCCGCATTCCTCCCCGCAAATGGCATGGCAGCCATCTTGCGATCGCGATGAACCAAGCGGCCTCCCGGTGGACTCACAGACTTAGGCCGGAATCCGTTTTGCTTTGTCATTGCCCCGATGTCGTCGTGAGGTCTGAGTTTTCGACGTGCAGTTTCTGTTCCGGGATCACCTTCTGGACACCGACCGGCGCGAGCTGAGCCGCGAGCAGGTTCCCGTTTCCGTGGAACCGCAGGTTTTCGACCTCGTCGTCCATCTCATGGAAAATCGCGACCGGGTGGTCAGCAAGGACGAGCTGATCGACAAGATCTGGCACGGGCGCAGCGTCTCCGAATCCACCCTGACCAGCCGGATCAATGCGGCACGCAAGGCGGTCGGCGACAACGGCGCGAGCCAGGCGCTGATCCGAACCATCGCGCGCAAGGGTTTTCGTTTCGTCGGCGACGTCGAGACCAAGCTCGCCGCGGCCGCGCCGGAACCCGGCCGGTGGATACAGGCGCCGCAGACGGCACTCGCACTGCCCGACCGGCCCGCCATCGCCGTGCTGCCCTTCACCAATATGAGCGGTGACCGCGAGCAGGACTATTTCTCCGACGGCATCAGCGAGGACATCATCACCGCGCTGTCGAAGCTGCGCTGGTTCTTCGTCGTCGCGCGCAACTCCTCCTTCGTCTACAAGGGCCGCGCCGTGCACATGCACGAGGTCGCGCGCGAGCTCGGCGTGCGCTACGTGGTCGAAGGCAGCGTGCGGCGAAGCGGCGAGCGCGTGCGCATCTCGGCCCAGCTCAACGACGTCTCGACCGGCAGCCATCTCTGGGCCGAACGCTACGACCGCGAGCTTGCCGACATCTTCGCCGTGCAGGACGACATCACCGAGGCGATCGTCGCCGCGATCGAGCCGCAGCTCTATACGGCCGAGAGCTTTCGCGCCGGGCAGAAGCCGCCGGGCAGCCTGGATGCCTGGGACCTCGTCATGCGCGCATTGTCGCATTACTGGCGCATCACCCGCGAGGACAATGCGGCCGCGCAAGGGCTGCTCGAGAAGGCCGTCGCGATCGATCCCGCCTATGGCAAGGCGCTGGGCCTGCTCGCGACCAGCCATATCTTCGGCGCGCATATGGGCTGGGCCGACATGGCCGCGACCGTGCCGGTCGCCGAACGCGCGGCGCTTGCGGCGGTGGAGGCCGATCGCGAGGACGCCTGGGCTCATCACGGCCTCGCCTATACCTACCTGTTCCGCCGCCGCTTCGACGACGCGCTGGCGGAGTTCGAGCTGACCTTGAGGCTCAATCCGAATTTCGCGATGGCGCACGCCTTCTACGGCGTGACGCTGTGCTACGCGGGACGATGGCAGGACGGCGATGCCGCCGCGCGCCGCGCGCTGCGGCTGAGCCCGCGCGATCCGCTCGCGGCGATCTATTGCGGGGTCGCCGCCTATGCCCAGTTCATCGGCCGCAATTACGAGGCAAGCTTGCAGATGGCGCGGGAATCGATGCGGCAGCGCGCCGATTTCGTCGGCGCACATCGCGTGCTGACGGCGGCCGCCGGCATGCTGGGTGATCCGGCCCTTGCCGCGTCCGCGCTGGAAGGCTTGCGCCGCGCCCAGCCGGGCATCTCGCTCGCCTGGATCACAAGCGAGCTGCCGATGCTGCTGGAGCAGGACCGCGAGCATTATCTGGAAGGATTGCGGCGCGCGGGGATGGAGTAGACTTCTCGCGCAGCATCGAGAGTGCGCCCTCCCCCCACAAGGGGCGAAGGGAGGCGAACAACCTAAGCCACCGCGCGCCGGCCGATGATCGCGAAACGGAGCTTGCCCGAGATGAAATCGATCGCGGCGACCGCGACCAAGATCATCAGGATCAGGAACGACACCTTCTGCCATTCCAGCACACGGATCTGCTCGGCGAGCTGGAGGCCGATGCCGCCGGCGCCGACGATGCCGATGATGGTGGCCGAGCGGGTGTTGGACTCGATGAAATAGAGCACCTGGCCGGCGATCACGGGCAGGACCTGCGGCAACAGGCCGAAGCGGATCTCGTGCAGTGCGCTGCCGCCGGAGGCGCGGATGCCCTCGACCTGCTTCTGGTCGGCGCCCTCGATCGCCTCCGAGAACAACTTGCCGAAGGCGCCGAAATCGGACACGGCGATGGCGAGCACGCCGGCGAAGGGGCCCAGGCCGACGACATTGATCCAAACAAGCGCCCAGATCAGCGTATCGACGCCGCGGATCGAGTCGAGGAAACGGCGGATCGGGAAGCGCAGGATGTTTGACGGCACCACGTTGCGGGCGGCGAGCAGGCTGACTGGCAGCGCGAACAATGCGGCGAGCGTCGTGCCGAGTAGGGCGATCGACAGCGTCTCGCCGAGCGCCTTCAGATAGATCGGCAGCGAGGAGCCGGGATCGGGGGGGATCATCATCAGGCTGATCCAGCCGAGCTGGCTGAGGCCTGCGACGAAGCGCGACGGCGAGAAGTCGAGATCGACGAGGCCGTACACCAGGACCGCGAACGCCGCGACGATCATCGCCGGCATCGCGAGCCGCGCCGAGGCGGGCCGGTCGAACACGTCAGGGTAGCGCGCGCGAAGCTCTCGCGTGTCGACCTCTTGCCGCCGCGTCACGTCCGCGCCTCCCTGCCGAACAGGCGGCCGCGCAGCCAGCCGGTGCTGATGTCGATGACGAAGACGGTGACGATGATGGTGAGCAGGATCGCGCTGACGTCCGAATAATAGAATTTGCGGATGGCGACGACGAGCTCCTGGCCGATGCCGCCGGCACCGACAAAGCCCATCACCGAGGCTTCGCGGACGTTGATCTCGAAGCGCAACAGCGCGTAGCTGGCATAGCCCGCGGTCACCTGCGGCACGACGGCAAAGCGCATGCAGGAGAGCCAGCTCGCGCCGGTGGAGCGGATGCCATCGACCGGCTTCATGTCGGCATTCTCGACGATCTCCGAGAACAATTTTCCGAGCGCGCCGGTGGAATGGATCGCGATCGCGAGCACGCCAGCCATCGGCCCGAGCCCGAAGGCGATCACGAAGATCAGCGCGAAGACGATGCCCGGGACGGTGCGTGCAAATTCGAGCAGACGCCGCACCGTAAAGCGCAGCCAGGGCGCGGGCGAGGTGTTTTCCGCCGCGAAGAAGTTCAGGACAAAGGCGAGGGTCGCACCGGTCAGCGTGCCGACATAGCTGATCAGCAGCGTCTCACCGAGCATCTTCAACCATTTGCGCCAGCCCCAAAGCCACTCGCCGACATCGGTCCAGACCCGCTGGCCGTTGTCGAGCGTGAGGATGCGATCGAAATAGCTGACGAAGTTGCCGAAATAGGTGAAGAAGGTGCGCAGGTTCACTTCGGCGCCGATCGCGGCGAGAAGCAGCGCGGCGGCGAACACCACAACCCCGAGCAAGAGACGGAGCCGCCTGCGCGCGACCGCCTGATTGTAAGCGGTGTTCAGCGCAGCCAGTTGCTGCTCGGGCAGGATCGAAACCGCGAGGGTCATCTGTTCAGGAAAGGTGGCCGATCAAAGAGAAAGAGCCGGGTCCATCGACCCGGCTCGAGTAGCTCGTCCCGAAACTCAGGACGCCTTCTTCTTACGCAGTGCATCGACGAACTTGATCAGCTCGATCGTGCCATCCCAATCCTTGGTGGTGGCGGGATGAAAACCCTTCTTCTGGCCGTCCTGGAGGCGATCGAAGGCCGCCTTGTCCTTGGCCGGAGCGTCGAAGAACGCCTTCGCGATCGCCGCCTTCGCCTCTTCCGGCAGGTCGGAGTTGTAGGCATAGGGGCCGTTGATGATCGGCGCCGACTTGTGGATGATGCGGAAATCGTCCTTCTTCATCGGCGAGCCGTCGGCATTCTTCAGCATGCCCTTGGTCAGCATCTGCGCCAGCGTCGAATCGTCGTCGCTGGTCCACTGGTTGGCCGCGACATCGACCGTGCCCTGCGCCAGCGCCAGGATCGCGTTCTCATGGCTGCCGGTGAAGACGACCTTGCTGAAATAGGTGTCGGCGTCCGCGATTCCCATCTTGTCGAGCTCGAAGCGCGGCACGTTGTTGCCGGACGTCGAGTTCGGGTCGACGAGGCCGAGGTTCTTGCCCTTGAGCTGGTCGATGCTCTTGTAGGGGCTGCTCGCCTTGACGAAGAACACCGAATAGTAGCCGGTCGAGCCGTCGGCGTTGATATCGTTGGCAAAGGCGTCGGTCTTGACGCCGGTCAGGCGGGCGCGGGCGAACGAGGCCGAGCCGTAGCTGGCGATATGGATGTTGCCGGCGCGCTGGCCTTCGATGACGGCGGCGTAGTCATTGGCGATGCGCAGCGTGACCTTCACGCCCAATTCCTTGGAGAGATAGCTCATGAACGGCGCCCAGCGCTCGGTCACGCCCGAGGCGTTTTCCGCCGGAATGACCGCGAAGGTCAGCTCGGGATATTTGGCTTTCCAGTCGTCGGCGGAGGCCGAGGTCATGAATGCGAGCGCGGCGGCGCCGGCAAGAACTAATCTGCGAGTGATCATGATACCCTCTTCATCGGTTGGGGTCGGTTGACGCAAAAATTGGCAACGACAGAAGCGATGCGGCTCAGGCGGCGGCCGCCGTTCCAAGCGCCGGAATGCCCTCGGGCGCCGGCACGGGCGAGCCGCCCATGACGTCGGTGGCTTCGAGATCGTAGAGCTCGCGCGCGACGTGATCGGTCAGCGCAGACGGTGCGCCGTCGAACACCACACGGCCCTGCGCCATGCCGATCAGGCGGTCGCAATAGCTGCGCGCCAAGTCGAGCGAATGCAGGTTGCAGAGCACGGTGATGCCGAAATGCTTGTTGATGCGCAGCAGCGCATCCATCACGATCTTGGTGTTGCGCGGGTCGAGCGAAGCGATCGGCTCGTCGGCGAGAATGATGTCGGGCTGCTGCACCAGCGCGCGGGCGATCGCGACGCGCTGCTGCTGGCCGCCGGAGAGCTGGTCGGCGCGCTGCGCGGCGAGCGCGGCGATATCGAACTGTTCGAGCGCGGACATTGCCAGCGCCTTGTCGTGTTCGGGCCAGGTCTGCGACAGCGAGCGCCAGGCCGGCATCGTCGCGAGGCGCCCCATCAGGACGTTGGTGAGAACATCGAGCCGGCCGACGAGGTTGAACTGCTGGAAGATCATCGCCGAGCGCGCCCGCCACTGCCGCAGCTCCTTGCCGCGCAGCGCTGTGACGTCGGTGCCGTCGAACAGGATGCGGCCCTGCGTCGGCGTCACCAGGCGGTTGATGGTCCGCAGCAGCGTGGACTTGCCGGCGCCGGATCGTCCGATCACGCCGACGAATCCGCCGGGGGAAATTTGAAACGAAGCGTCGTCCACCGCGGCTTTTGCGCCAAAGCGGCACGTCAGACCTTCAACCACCAGCATGCAGGGCTCCAGAGTAGCTGGGACCCACCGCTAACGCCGACGCTTGACACTTGTGTGACATGCACGTTGCGGTGCGGCGATCCAACACACCTCATCCCCTGTCATCGCTGCGTCATGACATTGTCATCGAGCCGCTCGAAGAGGAACGCCCGCCCTCACGCTTCGGATACGACATGGCCGGCAAAGCCCTTTCAGTCCAACCGACCATCGATCCCTCGGCCAAGCTGCACGAGACCCGGCTCGGCGCCTATACCGAGGTCGGCGCGCGCACGATCCTGCATGAAGTGACGATGGGCGATTACTCCTATGTCGTGAACGATTCGCAGATCACCTACACCACGATCGGGAAATTCTGCTCGATCGCGGCGATGACGCGTATCAACCCCGGCAATCATCCGATGCATCGCGCGACGCAGGCGCACTTCACCTATCGTTCCAGCGCCTACTTCCCCGGCGAGAGCGACGACACGGAGTTCTTCGACTGGCGGCGCCAGCATCACGTCCATATCGGCCACGACGCCTGGATCGGCCATGGCGCGATCGTGCTGCCCGGCCGCAACATCGGCACCGGCGCGGTGATCGCGGCCGGCGCCATCGTCACCAAGGACGTGCCCGCCTACACCATCGTCGCCGGCAATCCCGCGCGGATCGTAAGGCGGCGCTTCTCGGAAGAGATCGCCGGACGGCTTGCGCGGCTCGCCTGGTGGGACTGGGATCACGACAAATTGCGTGAAGCCCTGCCCGATTTCCGCAGGCTCGGGATTGAAGATTTTCTCTCCACGTATGAAGCACGGGCACACTCCCCTGCCAGCAAACGAAGCGCGGTCGCGTGACAGACATTTTCCTTGAGGGCGGCCGGGCCCTGATCGGCACCGAGTTGGTCGAGACGTCACTCAGCGTGGCCGGAACGGACATCGCACGGGTCGATGCCGCCCGTGGCCGGGCTCGGCTCGCGATCGATGCGCGCAATCTGCTGGTGTTGCCGGGAATCGTCGATCTGCATGGCGATGCCTTCGAGCGGCAGATGATGCCGCGCGCCGGCGTGGACTTCCCGATCGACGTCGCGCTCGCGGACAGCGACCGCCAGGCGATCAGCAACGGTATCACCACGGTGTTTCACGCCACGACCTGCTCGTGGGAACCGGGCCTGCGCAGCGCCGACAATGCGCGCGGCCTGATGGAGGCGATCGAGCGGCAGCGTCCGCAATTCGCTGCCGACACCCGCTTCCATCTGCGGCACGAGACCTACAATCTCGATGCCGAGGCCGAGATCAGCCAGTGGCTCGCCGAGGGCCGCGTCGACCTGTTCGCCTTCAACGACCACATGGATGGCACCGTCGCCGACATGGCCAAGCCGCGCAAGCGCGACCGCATGGTGGAGCGCACTGGCTTGTCCAGCGAGGATTTTGACGGGCTGGTCGACCGCGTGATCGCGCGCGCCGCCGACGTGCCGGCCTCCGTGTCGCGGCTCGCTGCTTCTGCCCGCGCGGCAGACGTGCGGATGCTCTCGCATGACGATGCGACACCCGCGATGCGCCGGGAATTTCGTGAGCTCGGCGCTGACATCGCCGAGTTTCCGATCAACGAGGAGACGGCGCGGGCGGCGGCGAGCCACGGAGATGCCATCGTGTACGGCGCGCCGAACGTCGTGCGCGGCGGCAGCCACACCGGCTGGACCCGGGCATCCGACATGATCGCAAAGGGGCTCTGCTCGGTGCTGGCGTCGGACTATTACTATCCCGCGCAACTGCTCGCCGCGTTCCGCCTCGCCGCCGATGGCGTGTTGCCGCTGACGGAGGCCTGGAGCCTGGTCTCCGCGGAGCCTGCGCGCGCGACCGGCCTTGCCGACCGCGGCATCCTCGCCGAAGGACGCCGCGCCGACATCCTCCTCGTCGACGACACCGTGCCGCTGCGGCCGCGGCTCGTCGCGGTGATATCGGGCGGAAAGCTCGTGCATCTCACCGATGCGACGCGACTGCTCAGCGCGGCGGCGGCGCCGCGCGAGGCTGTCGTCGCGGCATAAATTGGCTATGCTGAGGCGATGACAGGTTTTCCCCGCTACGCGATCTATTTTGCCGCCGGCGCCGACAGCGCGCTGACCCGCTTCGGCGCCAAGCTGCTCGGCTACGATGCCTACACCGGCGACGAGGTGCCGTTTCCGCCCGAGGCGCTGCACGTTGCACCGGACTGGCGTGACGTCTCTGCCGATCCCCGCAAATACGGCTTCCACGCCACGCTGAAGGCGCCGATGGCGCTGACGCCCGGCAGCACCGAGGCGGAGCTTATGGCAGCCTGCGCGACATTCGCCGAAACGGCGCGGCCGATCCCGGCCATCCGCCCGATCGTCGACACCATCAGCGGCTTCATCGCCGTCATCCCGGCCGAGCCGGTCGATGCGCTCCAGCAGCTCGCCGCCGATTGCGCGCGCGAGTTCGATTCCTTCCGCGCCGCTCTCACCGCGGAAGACCGCGCACGCCGGAAGCCCGACAAACTCACCGAGCGGCAGCGCGATTATCTCGACCGCTGGGGTTACCCCTACGTCATGGAAGAATTTCGCTTCCACATGACCCTGACTGGGCGGCTGGATGCAGAGCGCCGCGGACCGATCCTGGAGATGTTGCGGACGCGGTTCGCGTCGCTTCGTCTCGACACGCTGGCGATCGACCGCCTCGCCCTGTTCAGGCAGGCCGAGACCAAGGCGCGCTTCCGCATCATCGGCGAGTGGGCTTTGGCGCGATAGACCTCAGCGCCAGCTCGCAAGATTGAAGGCGAGCGCCACCGCGCCAACCAGAACGAGGCTGGTCGCCCAGACTGCATCCAGATTGAACCAGCTGCGCGAGACGAACTTCAATCCCAGATAGCGGTAGACCAGCCACGCCAGAGATCCGCCGGCGCTGACCATGGCGGCAACGTGCACCAGGGACACCAACACCGCCATCCCGAGACTTGCCTTCATCAGCGCGCCCGCCGCCTCATGGCCGGCATCGAGCTCGAGGGCCTGGCAGAGCCCGAGATAGATCGGCACGAGCATCAAGGCCGCGCCGTGGGCAATGGCAACGGCGAATGACCAGAGCGCCAATTGCGTTGGCGGAATTCGTGCCAGCGCGCGGGGATGGCGCCGCTCGATCAGCCGATAGACACCGAAGCCGATGACGAGAAGGCTCGCACTGATCTGGATCGAACGCTGCCACTCGGCCAGCACGAGCAGGAACGCGAATGGCAGCAGCACGAAAAGTGTTGCCAGGAGATGTCCGGCCGCCAGGGCCCACAACGCACGGAACAGCGCGCGTGGGTTCTTGTCCATGAGCCCGGCCGAAACAGCGAGCGGCCATCCCATTCCCGGGTTGACCCCGTGGTAGAGACCGCTCGCAACAAGAGCGAGCCAAAGCCAGCCAAGCGCCGGGCTCGCGTGCGCCCCATCTAGACCGACGGGTAGCAAAAGGAATCCGTCGAACAATCGCCGCCCTCGAGCCTGATCTGGTGCGCACGATATCCGTCGGGGAAGCTCACGAAATAGTCCTTGTCGAGCTCGAGGCCGCCGTTGCCGCCGACATTGGCCATGACTTCCACGCCCGGAACCCCGTCGGGATAGAACTGATCGTCCCAGGTGGAATAGAGCGAATTGGTCCAGTACACGCGCCTGCCGTCGCGGCTGATCTCGACCATCTGCGGACCGGCCGCAAATGCCTTGCCGTTCGGATGGGGGGTGCGGCGCGCGATGCCGCCGATGTGGACCGAGCCCGCAAGCTTCGGCTTTCGCGGATCACTCACATCGTACTGGCGCATTTCACCCGTGCCCCAGCACGAGACATAGAGGAACCGGTCATCCATCGACAGGTCGATGTCGGTCACCAGCGGCGGCACGGCGCCAAATCCCTGCAGCAGCGGCGGGAGCTTCTCCTTTGGCGCGGGTTCGGGAGGGATCGTCGCCGTCTTCTCGGCATGGAATTTTCCGCCTTCGCGCCACCAGGTCCAGATCGATGCTTCGAGGTTGGTGGTGTCGACCACAACGCCAACGAAGCCGTATTCGCGAACCGGATCGTGCGCGGGCCGCACCTCCAGCGCCATCTGATGATTGGCGCCGAGGTCGATGGTTTGCACATTGCGCCGGGCGCGAAGGTCCCAGAAGTGGAGACGATGGCCATATTTGTTCGACAGCAGATCTTCCGGAACGATCCCGTTCTCGAACTGCGGCGGCAACGCCCATTCGCTCGTCACCATGTAGTCGCGCGGCAGATTCCACCAGAAATCATAATGCAGCGTTTGCGGGCCGCGGTCGATCTCCCATCGTCCAAGGACCTCGAACGTCTCGCAATCCATGATGAAGACGCCCGGAGGTCCGTTGGTGCCGTCCTTGCCGCCGCCGCCCAGCGTGCTGACATAGATGCCGTCCGGCCCGCAATGGATGGTGTGCGGGCGCGAGTAGCCGGTCTTCTTGAAGACTTCCTCTGGTTCGATGATCTTGTGGATCTTGGCTTTGGTCGGATCGGGCTTGGTATCGATGATGTAGATCCGCGACGAGCGCAGCCCGGGGATGATGAGATAGCGCCGCTCGATGAAGGCGTGTCCGGCGAGCGGCGACAAGGCGGAAGAGCAGGCATTCCAGCCGAAGTGATGAAACTCGTCGCCTTTGTTGGGCATCGTCACGGTGTGGACGATCTGGCCATAGGTCGGCGATCCCGGGTTGACGTCGATGACCGCAAGAGCATCCGGCTTTGAGAAATCCGGACTGAGCAGCAACGTATAGGCAAAGTTCTCCGCAGGTGCTTCCATCGCAAGCTTGGGCGATGCGTGAAAGGTGGGATCCGGCCTCATCGTCATGGCACTGCCTCCCTGTTCTGTCGGTTCGCGCCAACCTGGCTCGGGACAGCGGCATATTGAAGAACTGGTGCGCGATGTCTTGAGCTGCTCCGCGGGCTTCGTTGGCGAGCCTACAATATGTCATCGCCGGGCTGCGGGAAACGGCCCGAGCCGCGCCAATTCGACGCCTTCCGCCAAATGGAAGCCGGCGGGATCAGGCCAGGGCCCCTCACACTCGGTGTCGTCCCGGCGAAGGCCGGGACCCATACCCCCAGGGAGGGGTTTGGCGAAGGCTAGTAGTAAAAGTCTTCCCGCGGTACCAACACCTGCGTTCACCGATAGATCACGCGGTATGGGTCCCGGCCTTCGCCGGGACGACGACTGGGGAATTGGCCGCTACTTCCCCCACCGCAGCGCCAGGGCATCCCGCTCCTTCGCCAGCTCCAGCAGCCCCGCGCGCGTCGCGGGATGCAGCGGCTGGAGCGGATGGCGCACGGCGTCCGATTTGATCACGCCGCCGGCCTGCATCATGGCCTTGCAGGCGATCAGGCCGCATTGGCGGTTCTCGTAGTTGATCAGCGGCAGCCAGCGCTCATAGGCGGCTTTCGCTTCCTCGCGCTTGCCGGCGAAATAGGGATCGATGATCTGGCGGATGCCGTCGGGATAGCCGCCGCCGGTTATGGCGCCGGTGGCGCCGGCGTCAAGATCGGCGAGCAGCGTGATCGCCTCCTCGCCGTCCCACGGGCCTTCGATATCCTTGCCGCCCGCCTCGATCAGGCTGCGGAGCTTTGCGGCGGCGCCCGGCACCTCGATCTTGAAATAGCGGATGTTGGCGAAGTCGCGCGACAGCCGGGCGAGCAGCTCGACCGACAGCGGCGTGCCGGCCACCGGCGCGTCCTGGATCATGATGGGAATATTGATCGCGCCGGAGAGCACCTTGAAGAATTCGACGATGCCCTTCTCCGGCACGCGAAACGTCGCGCCGTGATAGGGCGGCATGACCATCACCATGGCGGCACCGGCCGCTTCGGCCTGCTTGCTGCGCGCCGCACAGACGGCCGAGCTGAAATGGGTCGTGGTGACGATGACGGGAACCCGGCCCGCGACATGCTCCAGCACCGCATGCATCACGGTTTCGCGCTCGGCGTCGGTGAGCACGAACTGCTCGGAGAAATTGGCGAGGATGCAGAGGCCATTCGAGCCTGCATCGATCATGAAATCGATGCAGCGGCGCTGGCCCTCGAGGTCGAGCTCGCCGCGCTCGTCGAAGATGGTGGGCGCGACCGGGAACACGCCGCGATAGGGGCGCTGGGCCTTGTGGTGGGGCGTAACCGGCATCGAACTCTCCATCCCTGATATTCCTGCACATCTAGCGCCGCACTCGCGCGGCACGACAGATGTACTCGGGGCGCGGATCGGCGGCAATGCCGATCCGCGTTCCGTTGGAACAGGGATGTGAAAGTTACGCGGTCTTCACCGCGCCGAGGAAACCTTCGACCGCGACGCGGAGGCGATCGGCGTCTGCCGACATCTTCTTCACGGATTCCGACAGCACCGTGCCGGCGTTGCCGGTTTCCTGATTGAGCTTGGCGACGCTGCCGATGGTGTCGGTCACCTCACGGGTGCCTTGCGCGGCCTGCTGGAAGTTGCGCGAGATCTCGGTGGTGGCCGCCCGCTGCTGTTCGACGGCGGCCGCAATCGCGGTCATCTTCTCGTCGATGCCGCTGATGGCGCCGCCGATGGAACGGATGGCGGTTACCGCCTGACCGGTCGCGCCCTGGATCTCCTCGACCTGGCGGGAGATCTCTTCGGTGGCCGTCGCGGTCTGCGCGGCGAGACTCTTGACCTCGCCGGCGACCACGGCAAAGCCGCGGCCGGCCTCGCCCGCGCGTGCGGCCTCGATGGTGGCGTTCAGCGCCAGCAGATTGGTCTGGCCGGCAATGGCGTTGATCATCTTCACGACCTCGCCGATGCGGCTTGCGGTCTGGTCGAGGATCTCGACCGTGGCGTTGGTCCGCTCGGCCTGCGACACGGCTTCGCGGGCCTCGCGCGCGCTCGACTGCACCTGCGCCGAAATCTCGCCGACGGAGGCCGAGAGCTCCTCGGTCGCGGCGGCGATGGTCTCGAGATTGTTGGTGGCCTGCTCGGCAGAGGAGGCGACCGCCGCGGTCTGGCTGCTGGATTCCGAGACCGGCGTACGCACATCGGTCGCCGTCGCATCGAGCTCCCGCGCCGACGCGGCAACGCCGTGAATGACGGCCTGCACGGTGTCGTCGAAGCTGCGGCAGGCGGCATCGACGGTGCCGGAGCGGGCAAGCTGGAGCGCCTGCTGCGATTCGCGTTCCTGACCGAGACGCTCCGCGGTCGCGGCGCTCTCGCGCAGGCTCTCGAGCGCAGCCGCCATGGTGCCGAACTCGTCGGGATACCGGGATTGCGGAACCGGTGTCGCATAATCTCGCGCGCCGATGCGGGCGATGGCATCCAGAATGGCGCGCACTGGACGCATGAGGCGCGTGCGCACCACATAGACGCCGGCCAAGGTCACCGCGAGCGCCACAAGGAAGGCGAGCGACTGCACGACGAGATTGGTGAGGGCCTTGGCCTGAACGGCCTCGGCGCGCGCGATCGACTGGTCCAGCGCCTTGTTCGCGACCGCGACGATCGACGCGAACGGCGACTGGCACAGCGCATTCCATTCCGAGGCGGGCATCGCGGGCTTGCCGCTGCCGTCAAAATTCCTGGTGAGCTCTCCGATCTGCTTCAGGACGCCGTCGGTCTTGGCCTTCGCGTCCGACGCTGCCGTAACCAGCTCCGCCGTCACCTCGGGCGCAGCCAGCAACTCGGCCATCCCCGCCCAGCCAGAGGCGATCGTGCCATCCCATTGCGCCACCGACCGCTTCTGAACGTCGTCGAGCGGCTTGCTGCTGTTGACGTTCGAGCGCAGCGACGAACAATGGACCCCATAACGGTCGCGCACCTGCCAGGCAAAGCGGCGAACCTGAATCATGCGGGCGATGTAGGGATCGTTCATCCAGGCGCGGTTTGACACCGCGGTGGAGGCGAGGTTCGCGATGTCGATGACCTTGGTGACGGCATCGTACCAGACATTGGTACGCTCCATCTTGCGCTCGGCCCGCGGACGCTTGGCTTCGTCGTAGAACAACTCGAACTGCGGCGCGGCTTCGTTCCAGCGCTGCTTCAGCGTATTCGCGAGCTCGTCGCGCCGGTCGAATTCGATCGTGGAGAGCGCCGAAGCGATGGATTCATAGCCGGCCTGCTCGGCCTTCTCCGCGGCTCCCAACTTGGCGCGCGGCTCGTCCTCGCCGAGCAGCGCGCTCTGGGCGTCGCCGCGATTGTTGCGCAGCGACAGCACGCCGTGGAAGATGGTCTTGTCGGCGGCGGCAAGCCGCGCGGTTTCGAGACTGTCGCTGTAACGGCCGAAGGCCCCGACCATCTGGATCGCCGTGCTGGCCAGCGCGCCGGCCGCAAGCAGGGCCATCAAGGTCAGAAGAAGCGAGCTTACCGATTTCTTAAACATTGCCATGAGGTCAAGGGGCCTACTCTTCAACGAGTGGCCACCTTGCATCGCAACCTGCCAATGTTTCGTTAAGGTTTTAGTCGATTTGAGCCGGCTCCGCCTGCACCCATTCGGGCGGCCCGCCGCTCCTTACGCGACTTTCGTAAAATCGGGCGCCCGGCGCTCGGCAAACGCCGTGAACGCCTCACGCGCCTCCGCGGTGCGCAGGCGCTGCGCGAACTGCTCGCCCTCCGCCTGCATCTGCGCGACCAGCGCCTCGCCGTTACGCATCAGCTTCTTGGTGGCGGTGAGCGCGCCGGCCGGCTGGAGGGCGAGACGCTGCGCCAGCGCGAGGGTCTCGGCGTCGAGCTTGTCGAGCGGCACAACGCGGTTGGCGAGCCCCCATTCCAGCGCAGCCTTCGCCGGCACCGTCTCACCCAGCGCAAACATCTCGTAGGCGCGGGCATAGCCGATGCGCGCCGGCATCAGCAGGCTGGAGGCGGCTTCCGGCACCAGCGCGAGGCTGACGAAGGGCGTGGACAATTGCGCGTTGTCGGCGAGCACGACGAGATCGCAATGCAGCAGCATCGTGGTGCCGACGCCGACGGCGCGGCCCTGCACGGCCGCAACCAGCGGCCGCGTGCAGCGCGCCAGCGACTGGATGAAGCGTATGACGTTGCGGCTGCCTTCCGACTTTCCGGATGCGACGGCCGCGAACTCTCCGACATCGTTGCCGGCGGTGAACATGTCGCCCTCGCCGCGGATCAGGATCACGCGGGCGGACGGATCGATTTCGGCGGACTCGATTGCATCGGCGAGCTTGCCGTACATCGCATCGGTCAGCGCGTTCTTCTTGTCGGGGCGCGCCAGCGTGAGCGTGAGAATTCCACCGTTGTTCTCGATCCGGACGTGCTCGGTCATTGGGCTCTCCTCTTATTCCTCTGGATCTCTTGCAGGGTCTCGTGAAGGGTCTCTTGGAAACTTGTCCTGAATGCTCGTCAGCCAGCGCGCGACGATGTCGATCTCGGCGCTGGTAAATCCGTCCGTCAGCGCCGCGTTGATCTCCGCGGCCGAGGTTTTCGCCTGTGCCAGCACGGTACGCCCCTTCGGCGTCAGCCACACGCGCCAGGCGCGCCCGTCCTCGCGATCGGCCCGCCGCTCGATCAGCCTTGCGGCTGCGGTGCGGTCGACGAGGCCCGAAATACCGGCCGGCCCCATATCGAGCGCCGCGCCTGCCTCTCCCATCAGGACGCCGTCCTGCCTGCCGAGGATGAACAACAGCCCCGCCTGCGCCGGCGTCACCTCGCTCTCGGGCTGCGCGGCCATCCAGCGCTGCAACCGGCGTTGTGCGACGTTGAGCAGGTAGATCAGCCGGTGATGCCTCGTTGCGGCGTCTTTATTTCGCATGCGAAATAGATAGCCGAGGCCGACCGGATTGTCAAAGGGGCGGCTGCCGGGACTAGGCAGCGCGACAGCCGTCCAGAAACAGTGCCGCGCAGGTCTTGACGCGCCGCTCGATGTCCTTGCGTGACGGCAGCGCCAACCCGCCATAGATCGCCGCACGCTGCGGCGCCGACGCGACCATGCCGATCAGCATCCCGGCGGCCTCCTCGACGTCATCGAGCGCGATGCGCTTCTTCTTCACCTGGGCACGCAGCCAGCCGGCAAGCGCCGTGACGGTGCGGGAGATGCCGTTCTTGTAGAAATGGGCTGCAAGCTCCGGGAATGCGGCCGATTCCTGCAGCACCATGCGCTGCAACGCCACGACTTCCGGATCGAGCGCGAGGTCCGCGCAGGCCAGCAGCGCGGCGCGCAGGCCCTTTTCGATGTCGACCTCGTCGCTCGCCTGGAGATCGACCGCGGAGAGCAGCCGCTCGAGCCTGTCGGCGCACATCGCCTCGAACAAAGCAGCCTTGCCGGGAAACAGACGATAGAGCGTCTTGGTGGAGATGCCGGCGCGGCGCGCCAGCTCCTCGGTGCTGGTCGCCGCATAGCCGTCACCGGCAAAGGCCTGCCGTGCGGCCTCGAGAACGATTCCCTTCGTCTCTGCGTCGCTGCGCAGTTGCGGCCGCCCGCGGGGGCGGCATTCGTTTTCCGATTTTGCCTGAGCCATGTCTTTAAATGATGCCTGTCATTCCATTGACAATTCCAAAGCTAGTCGCATTTTGGAAATTATCAAGTTTCCTAATTCAGGGGAGCCGGCCATGACCGTCCACACCACCCCGACTGCTGCCGCCCAGACCGCCCTTCCAACGACCGCCCTGGAGGGGGTCCTGCCCGCCGCGCCGGTCCAGGCAAGCCGGAAAAAGCTCAATTTTCGCAAGCTGTTGCTGATGGGAGCCGCAGCCGTCGCGCTGGCCGGCGCCAGCTGGTACGGCTACGACTACTGGACCGTCGGCCAGTACCTCGTCTCCACCGATGACGCCTATGTGAAGGCCGACAACACCACGATCGCGCCGAAGGTCAGCGGCTATCTCAACCGGGTCCTGGTCGCCGATAACGAGCATGTGAAGGCCGGTCAGGTGCTGGCCCGGATCGACGACCGCGACTTCCGCGTCGCGCTTGACCAGGCCAGGGCCGATGTGCAGGCGGCGAACGCGACGATCGCCAGCAAGGAAGCGCAGCTCGAGGTTCAGCAGGCGGTGATCAAGGCCGCGCGCGCCACGCTCGACGTCGACCAGGCCGCCCTCACCTTCGCCGCTCAGGACAACAAGCGCTACACCGATCTCGCCGCGACCGGCTCCGGCAGCGTGCAGAATGCGCAGCAGGCGCAATCGCGCATCGCCTCGGCGCAAGCGACGCTCGAACGCGACACCGCCAACCTCGCCTCCGCTCTCAAGCAGGTCGACCTGCTCAAGGCCGAGATCGTGCAGGCCAAGGCGGCGGCCGCGCGCGCGGAAGCCGTGCAGCACCAGGCCGAGCTGAACCTCGGCTACACCACCGTGATCTCGCCGATCGACGGCGTCGTCGGCAACCGCTCCTTGCGCGTCGGCCAGTTCGTGCAGGCGGGAACGCAGCTGATGTCGATCGTGCCGACTGATGGCGCCTATGTCGTGGCCAATTTCAAGGAGACGCAGCTCACCCACGTGCAGGCGGGACAGGCCGTCGACATCGAGGTCGACATGTTCCCGGGCCAGATCGTGCACGGCCGCGTCGATTCCATCGCACCCGCCAGCGGCCAGGAATTCGCGCTGCTGCCGCCCGACAACGCCACCGGCAATTTCACCAAGGTGGTGCAGCGCATCCCGGTCAGGATCGCGCTCGACGCCGCGCATGGACCCGCGATTGCGCTCCGGCCCGGCATGTCCGTGATCCCGACCATTGCAACACGTTCGACCGCGCCGGCCGCGAATGCGGCCGCCGCGCCCAAAGCGAAGCTCGTCTCCGGAGGGTCGTGCCATGTCAAACAGCCTTTCAATTTCGACGCAAGCAGCACCGGCCGCGACGCCTGATCGCGCCGTCGCCGATCCTGCCCGCGCGAGCGCCGCGACCTGGATCGCCGTGCTCGCCGCCATGATCGGCTCGTTCATGGCGATCCTGAACATCCAGATCACCAACGCCTCGCTGCTCAACATCGAGGGTGGCATCGGCACCGGCGCGGACAACGGCTCCTGGATCTCGACGTCGTATCTGATCGGCGAGATCATCGTGATCCCGCTGACCGACTATTTGAGCCGCGTGTTCTCGTTCCGCCGCTACATGCTGGCGAGCGCGTCGCTGTTCGCCGCCTTCTCCGTCGCCTGCGCCTTCACGCACGATCTGCCGTCGATGATCGCGATGCGCGGCCTGCAAGGCTTTGCCGGCGGCGTGCTGATCCCGATGGCGTTCACGCTGGTGCTGACCAAGCTGCCGAAGCCGCAGCAGCCGGTGGGGCTCGCGATCTTTGCGCTGTCCGTGACCTTCGCCCCGGCGATCGGCCCGACCATCGGCGGCTATCTCACCGAAACCTACGGCTGGCGCACCATCTTCTTCGTCAACGTGATCCCGACCGCGGTGATGGTGGCGGCGCTCTATCTGACGCTGGAGAAGCAGAAGATGCAGCTCGGCCTCCTGAAGGAGGGCGACTGGGCCGGCATCGTCACCATGGCGATCGGACTGTCGGCGCTGCAAGCGGTGCTGGAGGAAGGCAACAAGGACGACTGGTTCTCCTCGCCCTTCATCGTCAAGCTCGCGGTGATCGCGGCCGTCAGCCTGACGCTGTTCATCACGATCGAGCTCACGATCGAAAAGCCGCTGATCCGGCTGCGCCTCCTCGCTCAGCGCAATTTCGGCTTCGGCACGCTCGCGATGACCATGGTCGGCTTCGCGCTGTTCGGCTCGGTCTACATTCTGCCCGCCTATCTCGGCCAGGCGCAGGGCTATAACGCCGAGCAGATCGGCAACGTGCTGGCCTGGACCGGCCTGCCGCAGCTCGTGCTGATCCCGCTGATCCCGAAACTGATGCAGCGCTTCGACACGCGCTACATCGCGATCACCGGCCTTCTGATCTTCGCCTACAGCTGCTTCATGAACACGGCGATGTCGCCGGACTATGCCGGCGACCAGCTCTGGATCCCGAACATCGTGCGCGCCGTGGGGCAGGCGATGGTACTGACGCCGCTGACCTCGGTGCTGACGGGCGGCATCGCACCGCAGGATGCGGCCGCAGCCTCCGGCATCAGCAACATGTTCCGCAACCTCGGCGGCGCTATCGGCACGGCGACGCTTGCCACCATCATCACCAAGCGCGAGCAATTCCACTCCAACATCATCGGCCAGTCGGTCACGCTCGGCCGCGAGGAGGTCCGCAGCCGCATCGCGCAGATGACGGACTACTTCATCGCGCACGGCGTGCCAGACCCCCATGCCGCGCGCGAGCAGGCCATCATCGCGCTCGGCAAGACCGTGAAGCGCCAGGCGCTGGTGATGGGCTATTCCGACACCTTTGCGGTGATCGGCGTCGTGCTGGTGCTCGCCGCGATCGCGGTCCTGCTGACGCGGCGGGTGAAGGCGGCGGGTGGACCGGCGCATTGAGCCGTTCCGTTGACATCCTCAGTGCTCTGCCGTCAGATGCTGCGCGATCTCGTCGATCGGATGCCTGGTGAGATCCTTGTGGACCTCGGCGATGATGCGCGCCTTGACGTCGGCATGAAGGGCTTCGCGCAGATCGGCCAGCGTTCGCGGGGGGGCTACGACAACAAGCGCCTTCACGTCGCGCTCGCGAACGAGCTGTTCCATTGCGCCTGCCACGCGCCGCGCGAAGCGATGCTGCTCGAGATGGTGCCAGTCGGCGGCCTCGACCGCGGTTCTCTGTCCCATTGGGCTATTCAAGCGGCCCGGACGATCGGTGCCCTGCTCACGCGTGGGCGGATTCTCATCCTCGTGCACTTGCTCCATCTTCAGGCTTGGATGCAACGGATTGCCGTCGTTGCGCAGGAACAGGGCCTTGCGGCCGTCGCCAACAAACACGAGCGCGTTGTGAGGGATGTTCAGCAGCCTCATATCGATGCTCCGGCGTTGCCAGCCGAACATTCAAACTCTCGTTTGCCGACGAGGTTAACTCAAATCAATGCGAGTCAGTCGCCGAAAAACGGTCCGCAATACTTACCGATGTCTGCATGCCCGAGCTCGCATCCTGGCCACTGCGGCCGCGCTTCCGAATTTGAGACAAATCAAGGACAGGCTGTAAGCACCGATGGAGGTTTGGCGCATTGAGCGAGCTCTATCTCTGAAGGAGAGAGATCATGGCAAACGAAACCAAGCTCCCCGTCACCAAGAAAACCAACGAACCCGCATTTGGCGGCGAAACGTGGCGACCGTTCGAGGCGCTCCGCAAGGAAGTCGATCGGCTGTTCGAGGATTTCGGCACTGACGATTTCTGGCGCCGCCCGTTCCATTCGCTCGCCGGCTTCGAGCGCAATTTGGCACAGAAGCTCGTGAGCACACCGGCCGTCGATGTCACCGAAAGCGACAAGGCCTATGAGATCACGGCCGAATTGCCCGGAATGGACGAGAAGGACATCGAGGTGAACGTCGCCAATGACGGGCTCACCATCAAGGGCGAGAAGAAATTCGAGAGGGAGGAGAAGCAGAAGGACTATTACGTCTCCGAGCGACGCTATGGTTCCTTTGAACGCCACTTCGGCCTCCCCAAGGATGTCGAAGCCGACAAGATCGAAGCGTCGTTCAGAAACGGCGTGCTTAAAGTGACGCTGCCGAAGACGGCGGAAGCGCAGAAGCCCGCCAAGAAGATCGAGGTCAAGGCGGCCTGACCCCCAGGCATCGGCGCGAGGCCGCCAAGGCGCAGCGGCCTCGCGGGATTTGCGCTGATCTCACTGCGCGCAGAAATAGCTCGACGCCTCCGTCACCGCACCCGCCTTGTAATGCGGCCAGGCCGGCCAGCGGCACAGCGGCAGCGCCCGCGTCACCGCGAACAACGGCCCTTCGACCTTTTGCTCGGTGACCTCCAGGTCGCCGGGCGCCTTGCCGTTCTCGACCCAGTCGACCAGCACGCTCAGCATGTCGACATTGGCCGGCGCGCCGGAACCAACATGGTCGACGCCAGGCGCGGTGTAGAGCCTTGCGAACAACTCTGTCGTCGCCGAGCCCATCAGGCGCTCGACGCTTTCGAAATAGCGGATGCCGGCATAGGGATTCTGCGCATAATCGGCCATGTGCTCGAGCATGATCAGCCGGCCGCCGCGGGCGCGGAAGCGGCTGAGATCGGGGTCGGTCGAGTCCATCAGGCTGGAGACCTCGAGCAACCGCGCCTTGTGCGCCTCCGGCTTGTAGGTCGTGACGTCGAGATTGGGATCTCGCGCGAACACATACCGGATGCCGCCGGCGCCGTAGATCCAGGCGATGCCGTTGTTGGGCGCGGGCGGCTGCGCCGGCGGCGCGGTGCCGAGCCACCACGCGATCCAGCCGCCGGTCGGACCGGCAGCCGGCGTGTCCTCACCCGACACGCCCCAGCCCGGATAGTCGTCGAGGCCGTTGGCGAGCGCGAACGGGAATTTGTAGGTCGCATGCAGCGTGTTGACCGCCTTGATCTGCGCATCGGTGAGACACTGATCGCCGCTCTTGCCGGCCTCACAGCGCAGCGTCTCGACCTTGAACGCCGCCTTACAGGATACGGGATCCTGCACCAGCGCATCGACGGAACCGTCGGCCTTGTCGCACGCCGCGCGCACGGCATCGCCGACGAGCTTGACTTGCGCCGGGTTGATCCAGCCGTCGCCCATGGTCACGAGGCCCGAACGCGTGCCGGCATGCTGGAGGCCGACCCAGTTGATGACAGGCACGCGGGCAAAGATCCCGTCGAAATCATCGGGGTAGCGCTGCGCCATGGTGAGGCCTTCGCGACCGCCCTCGGACGAGCCCATGAAGTACATCTTCTCGGGCGTCCTGCCGTAGGCGCGCTGCATCAGCGCGACGGCAACGTCGCGAACCTTTTTGTAGGCACGATGGGCGAAGTTCTCGAAGGCTTCGTCGTTGAGCGCGAACACCTGCGGCGGCTCGCCCGGCCTGGACTCATGGCCGGAATCGGTACCGTAGGTGACGAAGCCGCGCGCGAGCGGCGAGGGCTTGTCGAACGGATAGGCCGGCGGCAGCGAAAGGCCGGTGATCAACACGCCGTTGAAGCCGCCGCCGCCATATTGCACCGAGCGGCCGTTCCATTCCACCGGCAGGTTGACCTGAAACTTGATCGGCGGCGCCTTGGGATCGACGGGATCGATATGGCCGAGCACCTTGCAGAAGCCGGGATTGGCCGGCGTGATGCGCCCCGATGGTGTCGGGCCGCGCTCCGCAACAGCGAGTTGCGACGGCGCCTGCAACGTCGCAGAATCGATCTTCACGGCATCGACGCCGCCGACGAGCCCCTTGCAGACCGTGTCGGCATCCTCCACCAACGTTACCGCCGACGCGCCGCTCGCGCCCATTGCCGCCGCCGCGCCCACGAGCCATGCGCACAGCTTCGCTCTCTTTCGCGTCATCGTTTCCACCCGGCGTTCGCTGTTTGTTGGATTTGGCCAGTTGGCCGCATTGAATGCAACCTTCAACGTTCCGTCAATCGCTCACGTTCGCATTTTGATCAGAACGATCCGAACGCGCTGCCCAGCGCGATCACGGCGACCAGCGCCAGCAGCGACGTCACGATGCCGACCATGACGATGTCGAAATAGCTGTCACGGTGCGTCAGGCCGCAGATCGCGAGCAGGCTGACCACCGCGCCATTGTGCGGCAGGATGTCCAGCGTCCCCGAGCCGATCACCGCGACTCGATGCATCAGCGAGAGCTCGATCCCGGTGCGTGCGGCGAGCTCGACATAGGTCGGGCCGAGCGCTTCGAGCGCGATGGTCAGCCCGCCCGATGCCGACCCGGTCAGCGCGGCCAGGATGTTGGTCGCGACGGCGAGCGAGACCAGCGGACCACCTTCGATCGCGAGCACCCAGTCGCGCACGATCGTGAACGCCGGCAGCGAGGCGACGACGGCACCGAATCCGACGAGGCTGGCGACACTGAACGCAGGCAGCACCGACGCATTGGCCCCGGCGTCCATGGTCCGGCGAAGCGCCGGCAGGCGGGCACGGTTCAGTGCGATGGTGGTGACGATGGCCGTCGCCAGCGCCACCGCGACCGACCACACGCCCGCGACGGCCGCGAGCGACGTTTCGCCAAAACGCTGCTCGGCGAGATAGCTGACATCGAGCCGCGGCAGCACCACCAGCGACATCACCAGATTCACGGTGACGACGACGACCAGCGGCGCGATGGCGTTCAGCACGGGCGAAGGCCGGTCGCTGCGATGACCGTGTTGTAGTTCAGCCGGATCGAACTCGCGCGCGGTCGTTGCGCGCTCGCGCACGAGTTCGTCGGCGGCGGCCTGCTCGATCAAGCCGTCGGCATCGTCGCCATAGCCTTCTCCGGCGCGGCGGGCTGCTGCCTCGGCGCGATGCAGCCACCACAATCCCGCGCCAAGCATGATGAGGGAGGCGGTGATGCCGAGGCCCGGTGCGGCGAACGGCGTCGTCCCGAAGAACGGCATCGGGATCGCATTCTGGATCGACGGCGTGCCTGGCAGGGCCGACATCGTGAAGGTCGACGTTCCCAGCACGATCGCGGCCGGGATCAGGCGACGCGGAATCGAAGCCGCGCGAAACAGCGAGCGGGCCATGGGAACGATGACGAAGAACGCGACGAACAGGCTGACGCCGCCATAGGTGACCAGCGCGCCGGCGAGAACGACCGCCAGGATCACGCGCCGCTCGCCAAGGCGCTCCGCCATGAAGCCGGCGACCGACGTCACCGCGCCGCTGTCATCCATCAACTTGCCGAAGACGGCACCAAGCAGAAAGATCGGGAAGAACTGCGCCAGAAATCCCGCAGCATTCACCATGAAGACTTGCGTCAGGTTCGCAAGCAACGGTTCGCCGCCGAACAGGGCAGCAACGAGTGCCGCGAACGGCGCGAGCAGAAGCACGCTCCAGCCGCGAAAGGCAAACAGGACAAGCAGGCCGAGCCCGACGAGGAGGCCGAGAAGACCCATGCCTCAGCACTCCGCCAGGAGGACGTCGAGATCGGCGGTCGATTGCCGGCCGATGTCGGCCCCATGCTCGGCGAGAAACGCGTCCGCGGCCATGCGCCCTTCGGCGCGCAGCATCGAGACGAATTCCCATTCCGCGTTGAGTTTCGACGACGCGCCGAACTTCGTCAGCATGTCGCTCTTGATCCGGTGCGTCCGCATCTTCGCCCAGCGCGCGCCTTCGCCGCTGCCGGGGTCGGCCGCCTGGCGCAGCAGCGCGATCATCCGCAGTTCCTTCATCAGCGGCGAGTTGAACGAGATTTCGTTCAGCCTGTTGAGGATTTCAGCCGCTGTCCGCGGTTCCTCCGGCCGCTCGGTCGGATTGATCTGGACGAGGATGGTGTCGTGCGCGTCGCTCTCGCGAACCAGCGGCGTGATTGTCGGATTGCCGGCGAAGCCGCCGTCCCAATAGGGCTCGCCGTCGATCTCGATGGCACGGAACATGGTCGGCAGGCAGGCCGATGCCAGCAGCACATCCGCCGTGATCTCCGCGTTGCGGAAGATGCGGCCGCGTCCGGTGCGCACCCGCGTCGCGGTGATGAACAGCTGGATCGGCGAACGCACGAGGCGTTCGAAATCGATGCTCTCGGCCAGCACCGCGCGCAGCGGATTGTAGCCGGTTGGATTGAGGTCGTAGGGCGACAGCACGCGCGACATCAGATCGGTGAGGATGTAGAAGGGCGACGTATCGAGGGTCCAGCGTCCCATCAGCCGGTCGAGCGGCGAGCGTTGCAGCGGACTGAAGGCAGCGGCCCTGGAGACGCGGCGCCAGTATTGTTCGAGCGCCTCGCGCGCGCCCTCGGCGCCGCCGGCCGTCCAGCCATCCGCCAGCACCGCCGCATTCATCGCGCCTGCGGAGGTTCCGGAGATCGCGGCGATCGTGAGCCATCTCTCTTCCAGCAGGCGGTCGAGCACGCCCCAAGCGAAGGCGCCGTGCGAACCGCCGCCCTGAAGCGCGAGATCAATCAGTACGGCGTCCCGTTCCATGGCGGACACTCACGCAACTGAAGCTCAAATTCGACGCGATTTTTGACCACGTCGAATTCGAGCGCAGTGTGAGAGCAGTTGCCAAAAGATGCAACCGGAACGTGGGGCCGTTTAGTGCTCGAATACCAGCCTTGCGCCGACCGTGCCGTCGAGAGCGCGGATCTGCTGGAGCAATTCGCCCGAATCCTGGCCGCCGAGATCGGCATCGAGCACGACGTAGCCGAGGTCGCCGGCGGTCTCCAGATATTGCGCCGCGATGTTGATGTCGCGCTGGAGGAAGACCTCGTTGAGCCGCCGCAGCATGCCCGGCACGTTGCGATGGACATGGCTGAAGCGCGCGCCGGAGGGACGCAGATGCAACTGCACCTCCGGGAAGTTCACCGCACCCATGGTCGAGCCGGTGATGAAATAGTCGACCAGCTTGCGCGCGACCTCGCCGCCGATGCGCTCCTGCGCCTCCTCGGTCGAGCCGCCGATATGCGGGGTAAGGATGACGTTGCCGAGGCCCTGCACCGGGCTCTTGAAACGATCGGAATTCGACGACGGCTCGACCGGAAACACGTCGATGGCGGCACCGGCGATGTGACCGTCGCGCAAGGCGCGCGCCAGCGCATCGAGATCGACCACGGTGCCGCGGCTGTTGTTGATCAGGAAGGAGCCCGGCTTCATCGCCCGCAGCTCCTTCTCGCCGATCATGCCTGATGTCTCCGGCGTCTCCGGCACGTGCAGGCTGACGACGTCGCTCTGCGCCAGCAGCTCCTCGAGCTTCTCGACCGGCTCGGTGTTGCCGTGGCGGAGCTTGTCGGTGCGGTCGTAATAGATCACCCGCATGCCCATGGCCTCGGCCAGGGTCGAGAGCTGCGAGCCGATATTGCCGTAGCCGATGATGCCGAGGGTGCGGCCGCGCACCTCGCGGCTGCCGGTCGCGGACTTGTCCCAGCCGCCGTCATGGGCCGAGACCGAGCGCGGGAAAATCTGCCGCAGCAGCATCACGATCTCGCCGATCACGAGTTCGGCGACGCTGCGCGTGTTGGAGAACGGGGCGTTGAAGACGGGAATACCGCGCTTGCGCGCCGCCAGCAGATCGACCTGGTTGGTGCCGACGCTGAAGCAGCCGACCGCAAGGAGCTGATCGGCGGCCGCCAGCACGTCGTCGGTAATCTGGGTGCGCGAGCGGATGCCGAGCAACGACACGCCCTTGAGCGCCTGGCGCAGCGCCTCGCCGTCCAGCGCCTTGGTCAGCCGCTCGACATTGGCAAAGCCCGCGCTCCGGAACAGGTCCACGGCACTGTCATTGACGCCTTCGAGCAGCAGCGCCTTCGCGCTCCGCTCAGGGCTTTGGCCTGGGGCTGGCATAGAATCTCCATGAATGGCGGCTTTGCCGCAGCTCATAAACCGCGGACGGTGCACAGCACAATAGGGGTTGGATACGGGGAGAAGATGGCGGGAGCGGGAGAGGCAATTTCGCTACCAGCCCCATCATCCTGAGGTGCGAGGCCTGTGGTGCGGATGCACCGCAGGGCGAGCCTCGAAGGATGAACGGCCCGGATGCAGCCCGGCCGTCGCGCTTCAAGGGCCGCTAAGAAGCGGCCACCTCAGGGTGACGGTGAGAGAGGATCACTCGCGTCGAGAAGCACTTGCGGCCGCTGCGCCTCAAATCACATAAAACCCGTGCGTTCCATCGCGGCGGAGTTGTTCGACGAGGCCATACTCCCAGTCGAGATAGGCCTGCATCGCACCTTCCGCGACATCGGTCCCCTCATAGGGACGGCGATAGCGGTGCGCCGGATCCGGCTTCGGCAGCACGAGCGGCGGACCGACCTCCAGCGCGCCGTCATAGCCGCCTTCGAGCACGTACACCTCCCAGCCCATCTGCGCGAGCCAGGATGCCGTCATGTCAGCGCGGACGCCCTTGTCGTCGGTCAGGAGGATGCGTGCGCCACGCACCGGTGCGGCCATGTCGGTCTCCTGGACAAGCTGGCCGCCGGGATAATGGCGGAAGCCCGGAAGGTGGCCGGCCGCGTATTCCTCCGCATCGCGCACGTCGAAGCGGTAGAGCGTGCGATCGGTCTGCGCCGCGAGCGTCGCCGCCTCGCCTGCGCCGATGTGGCGGACGCCGGCGCGATAGGCGACGTCGCGGGCATTGGCCAGGCCGCCCTCGAACGGCCCGATCGCGCCGCGCCGGTCGGCGCCGTGGTTGAGCGCATGCCGCGCCAGCGTCCAGCCGATGGTGCCGTTGCGCAACGCCCGCACCTTGTTGGGCACGCCGGCATTGATCAGCGACTGGGTGCCGATGATCGAACGGGTGCGGCCGGCACAATTGACGATGATGGTGGTGTCGGGATCGGGCGCGGCCTGGCCTGCCCGCAGCACAAGTTCCGCGCCGGGCACGCTGACCGAGCCCGGAATGTTCATGGTCGCATATTCGTCGAAGCGGCGGACGTCGAGGATCGCGATGTTGGCCTTGTCCGCGATCAGTTTTGCCACTTCGTCGGCACTGAACGACGGCGTGTGACGTCGCGCGTCGACCAGCTCGCCGAACGCTTTCGAATAGGAATTGACGTCCTCGAACACCTGATAGCCCGCATCGCGCCAGGCCCTCAGCCCGCCATCGAGCGCACGGACATTGCTGTAGCCGAGCGCCGCAAGGCGCTCTGCGCCCGCCGCGACCAAACCCTCACCGTCATCATAGAGCACAACCGCAAGGTCCTTGCGCGGCAGTCTCACCTCGGCCTCAATCGCGATCCGGTCCGCGGCCATGTTGGCCGCGAACAGCGGATGGCCGGTGGCGAAGGCGGCCTCGTATCTGAGATCGAGCAGCGCGATCTCCTCGCGCAGCAGCAGCGCGCGGCGGATATCGGCGGGGGTGACGGTCGAAAGCTTCATGGCGTGAACCTTGAGAGGACAGGCCATGGGCTTTTGAACGATCGCAGGCGAGTTGGCTAGTCTTTCCGGCGCAGCTCACTCGCCGGGAACGAGGCGCCCGAGCGGCGGCTGCGCAGGACGCCGCAACCTGCGGCGCGACAGGTAGAGCAGGAGACCGGTGATCGCGAACAGCGGCATCAAGGCCGCGGCAATCATGAACGCGAGCTTGCCCGGCCACCCCAGGATCGCACCACGATGGATGTCGTACACGGCCGCGATGATCTTCTCGCCGAAGGTCTTGTCGGCGTAGCGATCCGCGGCGACCAATTGACCGGTAGCGGCATCAACGCGGAATTCGTCGCGCGTGGCCTCGAGCGTCGAATCCTTGCCCCACGACCGGATCCGTATCGCCGTGCCGGGGCCGGCGGGCAGCGTCAGCAGGGCCCTGGAGAAGCGGTCGCCCTCCTCGCGCTGGAACGTAGTCCATGCCTGGTCGAATCCGATCGGCCGGGCCGGCTCGGAAACGGCCGCCACGCGCGGCGCCTTTGCAGGCATCTTGGGCTGCATCTTCGCGGCTGCCACATGCGGGCGTGACAGCAGCCAGGCGACGCCGTCCTTGTACCAATCGAACGAGTACCAGAGCCCGGTGAGCGTCATCACCAGATAGATCGGAAGAACCCAGGTGCCGATCACCGCATGCAGCGTTCGGTGCAGACCGCGTCCGCTGAGTCCGAGATTGGGCTTCAGCCACATCTTCACGCTGCCGGCACGGCGCGGCCAGCGCAGCACGAGACCCGAAACCAGCATGACGATCAGGCCGAGCGCGGCCACGCCGGTGACCTGGCGCCCCCAGCCTTTGGCATCGCCGGGGATGAGCAACCAGCGATGCAGCCTGCGCACGGTCGCGAAAAATTCCTCGCCCCGCGGCGAACCCAGCACGCGCGCGTCGTAGGGGTCGAGATAGAGCGAAGCCGGCCGCCCGCCCTGCTCATCGCGGCCAAAGCGGACATGCACCGCCGCGGCCGGATCGCTCGACAGAGTGACGGCCGAGACCTTGCCGAAAGCCTGCGCCGCCTTCAGCCGCGCGACCAGTTCGTCCGGCATCAGCGCCGGCGTGGACCGCGGCAAGACCTGCATGATGCCGGCGTTCAGATGGTCGACGATCTCGTCCTCAAAACTCATGATCGCGCCGGTCAGCGCGATCAGGGACAGCAGCAGCGCGAGAGCCAGGCCCGCAATGGAGTGGACCTGGCGCAGGACGGCCTTGATGGTGTGCCCCAACCGCGCTGCCATCGCTAGAACTTCACCGTCGCGGACAGAGAGACACGGCGAGCATCGCCAATGGCGACGTTCAGATTGTTGACGGCGGAAGGATAGTAGACGGTGTCGAACAGGTTCTTGACGTTGAACTGATAGACGACCGGGAACTGCTCGTACTTGGTCTCGTAAGTCGCGAAAATGTCCGCGACGACATAGGACGGCAGGAAGAAGGCGTTGGTCGAATCGCCGGGACGGTCGCCGACATAGCGCGCGCCGCCACCGAGCCGGAGCTGACCCGGCAAGGCTGTGCCAAAATCATAGACCAGATAGAGCGAGGCCGTGTTCAGCGCGACGTTCTGCAGCTTCTTGCCGTAGAGCGTCGGATCTTCGGACGCCGTCACCCGCGCATCGGTGTAGCCATAGCTGCCGATCAAGGCCCAGCTGTCGGTGAGCCTGCCGGTGACGTCCAACTCGATGCCGCGCGAGTGGGCACGGCCGACGGTGTGGAGCTCCACCACGCCAGCGCTGTTCGTCTTCGTCGTCTGCACGTTCTTCTTGTCGAGATCGTAGAGCGCAAGCGTACCGGAGATGCGCTTGTTCAGATCGAACTTCACGCCAGTCTCGTATGACACGCCTTCTTCTGGCGCGACGTTGGAGTCGATCGTGACGCCGATCGGGGCAATGGTCGAGTTCGGCTTCAGTGACTCGGTATAGCTCGCATAAAGCGAGACCTGGTCGGTCAGCTTGAAAATGGCGCCGCCGAGCGGAAGCACCTTGTCCTGGGACACGTTGGTGTTGGTGACGAACGGCTTTCCACGGCCGGCGATCTGGTCGTAGTCCATGTAGCGCACGCCGCCGACCAGCGCGAACCGTTCGGTCAGATGCAGCGTGTCCTGGAAGAATAACGACCATTGGCCGAGCTTGTCGGTCTGGGCGCTGTCGCTGTTCGAGGCCGTCGTCCCCGGCCCGATCAGCCCGTAGACGGGATTGTAGACATTGAAGGCGGGAGTTGCCTGCCGGATCAGAACGTCGCGGTAGATAGTGCGATACTGGCCGTCGCCGCCGAACACCACGTCATTGCGCATGTTGCCGAGCCAGAAGCCACCGGAGATGTAGGACGTTCCGTAGCTGACATTGCTGAGCGAGCTCCCTGTGCCGTCATTGCTGCGCGTCTCGGCACCCGTCGTGAAGTTGATGCCGGTGATGCGGAGCTGGTTGGCGCTGAAGGTTTCGGTGTTGTAGCTATAGCCTGCGTAGAGCTTCCAATCCTGGTTGAAGCGGTGCTCGACCGACGCCTGCATCAGGTCGGAGGTGCCCCATGTGTTGTTGAAGGGCTCGTCGAGCCGGCGGTCGGCTGGAACTGCCAGCGGCGCTTTCGTCACCGGATTGAATGCGGTGCCGCGATCGAACGGATAGATGAACTCGCGATGCTCGTAGTTGAGCTGGACCGTGGTGTCCTGGCCGTACCAGGCCAGCGACGGCGCGACCAGCATCTCGCGGTGACGGCCGAAATTGCGCCAGTAATCCTCGCTGACGCCGTAGCCAATGAAGCGATAGGCAAGGCCCTGGTCGCCGATCGGACCGGTGACGTCGAGCAGGCCGTCGGCGCCGGTCTTGGAGGCACTGAAGGCCGAGCCGAGCAGCGTCACCGAGCCGTGTTGATAGAGCTCGGGGCGCTTGCTGATGGTGTTGACGATGCCGCCGGGGTCCATGATGCCGTAGAGCAGCGAGGCGGGCCCTTTCAGCACCTCGACGCTTTCGACCGCGGAGTTGAAACTGCGGCCCTGCACCAGCGGCATGCCATTGCGCATGATCGAGCCGTCGCGATTGTCTCCGAAGCCGCGGCGGATCACCGCGTCCTGGCTGCCGGCGAGCGTGTTAGTCTGGGTGATGCCGCTGATATTGATCAGCGCGTCGTCGATGTTGCGCGGGAGCTGGTCCTTCAACACCTGCTCGGGAACGATGTTGACAGCCTGCGAGGTATCGAGCGGCGAGGCGCCGCTGCGCAGCGTGGTCGCACTCGGCATCGCACGGTAGCCGAGCTTGGCGGCTTGCTGCGCGGCGGCCTCCGCGGCCGCGCGCTCGGATATTGCCGGCGCTGCCGGCGCGGCATTGCGATTGCGTTGGCGCGCGGCGGTCTGGGTGCGGCGTGAAGTCTCCTCCGATGCACGCGCCGGCTTCGGCCGCTGTGCCGGCGCCTCCACCGTCACCGGCGGCAGGGCCGATTGCGCCTGCGCGCTCGTCGTGTTGGAGGGATATTCGGCGAGCAGCACGGCTGCTCCGATGAGAAGACCTGCACGGCTCCCGCCGGCACGAATTCGATGACCGCTGACGCGGCCACCCAGATGAGCACGCACTTTCGATTCACTTCCAAGTCAGACACAGCATTGAAGCTGGCGCGTCTAACAGCCGTTGCGAATGAAGAGAACCGTAGGCGGGCTTGAATCCCTCTAGTGTTGAATGGTTCTAAGCGCGGATGGACGCGGAACAGCAATCAAGGATTGCTCTCGCGCCGATCGCGACACGCTGCGCGCGAAATCCGCGGCGGCTTGTCGCAACGTTGCGGGATTTCACACGACGGCAGGAGCCATCAGTTCGTCGAGCTTCCGCTTGGACGCAGTGCCGTCCGACAAGGCCAGGAGCGGCGGGCGCACGCGCAGCCACGCTGCATCGCCCGTCTGCGCCGCAAGGATCGCCTTCAGCGTTGCGAGGAAGGATGGCGTCTTCACCACGACGTCGATCGCGGCCTGCATGCGTGCTTCGACATCCTTGCCGTCGATCATCGCCTTGACCAGCTCCGGCGCAACATTCGCCATGCCGCAGATGGTGCCGGCGCCGCCGGCGGCGATGGCGCGGGCGATGTCGGCTTCGTTGCCGACGGTGATGGCGAGCTCGGGCGCGGCGGCGCGGAACGCCTGAAACTGCTTGAAGTCGCCGCTGGAGTCTTTCAAGCCTGCAACCAGCTTGCCGTAACGCTTGCGCAAGCTTGCGGCGACCGTGGTCGGAATCGCAACGCCGGAGATCTGCGGGATGTGATAGAGCGAGGCACGCAGGCGATCGTCGGCAACGCCATCGATGATCGCAGCGAAGGCATCCTCGATACCCTCGGGCGTGACGCTGCGGTCGAAGTAAGGCGGCAACAGCAGCACGTGCCGCAGGCCGAGGCCGAGCACGGCGCGCGTCAGCGCGATGCTGTCGCTGATGGCGGGAAATCCACCGCCGATTCCGATGCGCGCCGGCGCGACGCCGGCCTTGAGCATGGCTTCGATGGTCGCGACGCGTTCGGCGACGTTGAAGGAGGTACCCTCGCCGGTGGTGCCGAACAGCACGACACCGTCGACGCCTTTGCTGAAGAGTTGCTTGGCGTGGGCGGCGAGCCGGGCGTGATCCACGCCACCGTCGGTCGCCAGCGGCGTCGCCGACGCCACCCAGAACCCGCGAATTGCCTCCATCATCACACCACCCTTTGCTGCGGTCTCGGACTAAGCCTCTGATCCATAACGATCTTCCGGGCTCAGCGGAGACTTGTTTTTGCTTTACTTTTCACCTTGTACCTTACATACAAGACAGACGCAAATCCCCGTCGCGCAGCAGGCGCGCGACAGACGCGGCCAGATTTTGAGGAGGTCTTGCATGGACATGGTGACCCCTGTGGAGCGTCCCGACCAATTGCTCGCGGCCTTGCGCGACAAGCTCGGCGCGGCCGCCGTGCTGACCGGCACCGATGTGCCTGCGCGCAATTGCAACGACTGGAGCGCGAGCCTGCCGCAAGCGCCGCGGGCGGTGATCCGTCCGCTCGATGCGCAGGGCGTTGCCGATGCGATTCTGACCTGCCGCAAGGCGCATCTGCCGTTCGTACCGCAGGGCGGATTGACCGGGCTGTGCCGCGGTGCCTCGCCTGAAGCGGGCTGGGTCGCGATTTCGCTGGAGCGCATGACCGGCATCGAGGAGATCGATCGCGCGTCGATGACGATGACGGTGAAGGCGGGCACGCCGCTGGAGACGATCCAGAAGGCCGCGGACGAGGCCGGCTTCTTCTTTCCGCTCGACCTCGGCTCGCGCGGCTCGTGCGCGATCGGCGGCAACCTCTCCACCAATGCCGGCGGCAACCGCGTGATCCGCTACGGCATGACGCGCGAGCTGGTGCTCGGCCTGGAGGTGGTGCTGCCTGATGGCACCATCATCACCAATCTCAACAAGCTGATGAAGAACAATGCGGGCTACGACCTGAAGCATCTGTTCATCGGCTCGGAAGGCACGCTCGGCATCATCACCCGCGCGGTGCTGAAACTGTTCCCGAAGCCGCGCTCGACCATGGCGGCGCTCTGCGCGCTGAAGGATTATGCGGCGGTGATCGCACTGCTGGACGCCGCGCGCAGCGGGCTCGGCCCGCTGCTGTCGGCGTTCGAGGTGATGTGGCCGGATTATTGGGACGTGATCACGACGCGCGCCGGCGTGAAGCCGCCGGTCGCCGCAGGCCACGGACTCTACGTGCTGGTGGAAGCGCAAGGCACCGACGAAAGCCTGGATGCGCCGCGCTTCCAGAGCTGGCTCGAGGAATTGATGAAGCGCGGGCTCTTGGCCGATGCCGCCGTCGCGCAATCGCTGGCGCAGACGCAAGCCTTCTGGCGGGTGCGCGACATCTGCGCCGAGTTCGGCCAGGTGCTGGGCCCGCACATCTCCTACGACATCGGCCTTGCGGTGGCGCAGATGGACGAGTTCGTCACGCGCTGCAAGGCCGCGCTCGCCAATGGCATCAAGGGCTGCGAGAGCGTCTATTACGGCCATATCGGCGACGGCAATCTGCACCTGGTGTCCTGGGTCACCGGGCTTTCCGTCGAGCAGCAGCCGAAAGAGGAGATGGACGCGATCATCTACGGTCTCGTGCGCGAGATGGGCGGCAGCGTCTCCGCCGAGCACGGCATCGGCACGCTGAAGAAGAAATGGCTGGGCCATGCCAGGAGCGAGGCGGAGATCGCGCTGATGCGGACGCTGAAGGCCGCGCTCGATCCCGATCATCTGCTCAATCCCGGCAAGGTGATCTGACCGACTGCACAGTGATGGGAGCGCCGATGAGATCATTGAAGCTCGATACGCCGAAATCGCTGTCGCAGCGGGTGATGCAGCGGCTGCGGCAGGCGATCATCGACGGCGAGTTCGCGCTCGGCGCTGCGATCTCCGAGGAGATGGTGGCGAATTCCTTCGGCGTCAGCCGGACGCCGGTGCGCGAGGCGATGGGCCAGTTGCAGGCGCAGGGACTCGTGGTGATCCGCCCGCAGGTCGGCAGTTTTGTCTTCACCCCGAGCGCGGACGACATCGCCGCGCTCTGCACTTTCAGGATCGCGCTGGAGCCCAAGGCCGCAGAACTCGCCTTCCGCCACGATCGCGACGGTGCGGTCGCGACGATGAGCGAGGCGATCGCGGCGATGGAGCCGGCGGTCTCGGCCCGCGACAACATCGCCTATGGCCGCGCCGATGCCGCGTTCCACGAGGCGCTGTTCACCCATTGCGGCAACCGCTACCTCGTCGAATCCTACCAGCTCGTCTCCGGCCGCGTCGCGGCGCTGCGCACCAATCTGACCTCGCCGATCGACGTGCGCACCCGCACGTCCTTCGACGAGCACCGCAAGTTGCTGGACCTGTTCGCGCGCGGCGCGTTTGCGGCTTTCGAAGCGCTGATGACCACGCACATCACCAATTCGGGCGTGGTCTACGCCAAGGCTCTGAAGGTGGAGGCGCTGAAAGTGGATTGAGCGGTTCTACCGCCCGTCCTTCGGACCAGGCCTGTCCAGGAAATCCAGCGCGGTGTTGATCTGCTCGAGCTGATGCTCGATCCTGTCGCGGTCCTCGATGGTTTGCGCCGTCTCGAGCTCCTCTACGAGCTTCTGCTTCCGCGCCAGCAAGTTCTCTATGACCGTACTCACAAGTCCCCCATCGCCCCGAATCGAGCATCAAGGCAAAAATCCGGTTGCGGGCACTGGCGCCGGGATCGTCGCGGCGCGCGCGAGCAGAGCTCGCGCCGGTGCCTTCATCAGAATGTTCGCGGGGGCGGTTGGTTCCTGCAAATGAACCGCAACGCGGGGCCGACGGAACAGTCGGCGCCAGCTGACCGCCGTCAGAAGCTTCCTTGCCCATCATATGAGCGATCCGTCGTCCGGGTTCTCACCGCGGCCGGCATCGGATCTGCGATTGCTCCATCACAGTCCGCTGACGCTGCCCGCGCGACTGGCGTTGCCGAATTGCGCGCCACGCGGGAACCGGAATCGTCGAAGACAGCCCAGCGATCGGTTGTATTCGCGCCTCCGGAGTCCTATGCGTATGCGCCATGGACACCCAGATCATCGCCGCCGAAAAGCCTCTGATGGCCCAGGCCCGCCCGCGCAAGCCGGCGCCGTTTCTCCCGATGAGCCGCGCCGAGATGGACGCGCTCGGCTGGGATGCCTGCGACATCGTGCTGGTGACGGGCGATGCCTATGTCGACCATCCGAGTTTCGGCATGGCGATCATCGGCCGGCTGCTGGAGGCGCAAGGCTTCCGGGTCGGCATCATCGCGCAGCCGGACTGGCATTCGGCCGAGCCGTTCAAGGCGCTCGGCAAGCCGAAAGTCTTTTTCGGCGTGACCGGCGGCAACATGGACTCCATGGTGAACCGCTACACCGCGGACCGCCGCCTGCGCCATGACGATGCCTACACGGCAGGCGGCGAAGGCGGCAAGCGGCCGGACCGCTGCACCATCGTCTACGCCCAGCGCTGCCGCGAGGCGTTCAAGGACGTCCCGGTCGTGCTCGGCGGCATCGAGGCATCGCTGCGCCGGATCGCGCACTACGACTACTGGTCCGACAAGGTGCGCCGCTCGGTGCTGGCCGACGCCAAGGCAGATCTGCTGCTCTACGGCAATGCCGAGCGCGCCGTCGTCGAAGTGGCGAACCGTCTTGCCGCCGGCGAGGCACCGCGCGAGCTCGACGATATCAGGGGCGTCGCACTGTTCCGCCGCGTGCCCGAAGACTATTCCGAGCTGCACGCCGACGATCTCGACTCCGCCGACGAAGGCGCAACCCGCCAGAAGGGCGCGACCGTCATTCGCCTGCCGGCGCTGGAGCAGGTCGAGCAGGACAAGGAAGCCTATGCGCGTGCGTCACGCGTGCTGCACCGGGAGAGCAATCCCGGCAATGCGCGGCCGCTGGTGCAGCGTCATGGCGACCGCGATCTCTGGCTCAATCCGCCGCCGATCCCGCTGACCAGCGACGAGATGGACGCGGTCTACGATCTTCCTTACGCGCGCGCGCCGCATCCGTCCTACGGCGATGCCAAGATCCCGGCGTGGGACATGATCAAGTTCTCCGTGACGATCATGCGCGGCTGTTTCGGCGGCTGCACCTTCTGTTCGATCACCGAGCATGAGGGCCGCATCATCCAGAATCGCTCCGAGGGTTCTATTCTGCGCGAGATCGAGAAGATCCGCGACAAGACGCCGGGCTTCACCGGCGTGATCTCCGACATCGGCGGCCCCACCGCCAACATGTACCGGATGGCATGCAAGGACCCGAAGGTCGAGGCGGCGTGCCGGCGGCCGTCCTGCGTCTTCCCGGAGATCTGCCCGAACCTCAACACGTCGCATGACGATTTGATCCGGCTCTATCGCAAGGTGCGCGAGACCAAGGGCATCAAGAAGGTGATGGTCGCCTCCGGCGTGCGCTACGACCTCGCGGTGGAGAGCCCGGAATACATCAAGGAGCTCGTCACCCATCACGTCGGCGGCTACCTGAAGATCGCGCCGGAGCATACCGAGCGCGGCCCGCTCGACAAGATGATGAAGCCGGGCATCGGCGCCTACAACCAGTTCAAGCGGATGTTCGATGCCGCGGCCGAGCAGGCCGGCAAGAAATATTACCTGATCCCGTATTTCATCGCGGCGCATCCGGGCACGACCGACGAGGACATGATGAACCTCGCGCTCTGGCTCAAGAAGAACCGCTATCGCGCCGACCAGGTGCAGACCTTCCTGCCCTCACCGATGGCGACCGCGACCGCGATGTATCACACCGGCGTCAATCCGCTGCGCGGCGTGCGTCATGGCGGCAGCGGCAAGGTCGAGGCCATCAAGGGCCTGCGCCAGCGCCGCCTGCACAAGGCGTTCCTGCGCTATCACGACCCCGACAACTGGCCCGTGCTGCGCGAGGCGCTGAAGGCGATGGGCCGCGCCGACCTGATCGGCTCCCGCCCCGACCAGCTCGTGCCAGCACACCAGCCGCCCGGCACCGGCAAGGCCGCCGGCACAAGGCGGCCCGTGCGCCCCGGCGGCAAGACGCAGCGGTTCACGACCAAGGGTCTGCGGGTGATGAAGTAGGCAAGAGCCGGATGAGATCCGGTTCGGCCTGGCGCTTTCGTACTCCCAAAACAAAAATGTAGAAAACAACCCCATGCACAGTAGCCTGCATGAGCGGGATCAATGGCTTACGCGCTTTGCGCCGACGTTGACCCGTCGGGCAAGACAGGAGCAGGATGGCATCGTCGGGCGCCTGGGATGAGCAAGCCTCCGGCGCCACTCCGTATCGATATCGTCAAGCTTCACACAGCGTCCCGCGCGCGAGCTTTTTCGCGCCTGTTCGACGCGCTGTGCGGATCATGCTCCAAACGATAGTCGAACCAGTCCATCGATTGGAATCCAATCTACACGCCGGGCGATGAGCGCTCGCTCCGTACCGCACACACCGAGACCCCTTGACCTCGGCGCCATCATGCAACATATGAAGTTACATGAAACGAGACAGCCGTCTATCCGGCGTGCTCCATGTCCTTCTCCACATGGCGCAGCAGCCTGGCCCCTTCACGTCCGAGACCCTGGCGAAGGCGATGGACACCAACCCGGTGGTGATCCGGCGCATCATGGCGGGCCTCAGGGACCTCGGCTACGTCCGCTCCGAGAAGGGGCATGGCGGCGGCTGGACGCTGGCCTGCGACCTGTCGAAGGTGACGCTGCGCGACGTCTACACCGCGCTCGGCAATCCCCCGCTTCTGGCAATGGGCAACCGGACCGAGGCGCCGGGCTGTCTCGTCGAGCAGGCCGTCAATGCCGCCCTGGATCGGACCTTTCAAGATGCCGAGGCGCTGCTGCTGTCGCGCCTCGGTGCAGTGACGCTGGCGATGCTGGGCGATGATCTGCGCAAGCGGCTCGGGGCCCGCAAGGTCCGCGACATCAGCGCGCATCACGCGTGATCGGCTCCGTTCAGCAAGGCAACCTCATGACCGACATTCAAGCCATGTTCTCCGATCCGCAAGCAGTGGCGAAATACACGGAAGGGCCGCCGCGGTTCGTTCCCGGCTACAATTCCATGCTGTCCATGGCGGCGATCCTGCTGGCCGAGCGCGCGCGTGAAGACGCGCGAATCCTCGCCCTCGGCGCTGGTGGCGGCCTGGAGTTGAGAGCCTTTGCGCAGGCGCAGCCGCGCTGGACCTTCGACGGTGTGGACCCCTCGGCGGCGATGCTCGATCTCGCGCGGCAAACGTTGGGCCCGCTCGCTTCGCGCGCGCATCTCCACCGGGGCTATGTCGACGCTGCCCCGGAGGGGCCGTTCGACGGCGCCACGTGCCTGTTGACCCTGCACTTCGTCGATGCCGCGGAACGGCGTCGCATTGCCGCCGAAATCCGCCGCCGCCTCAAGCCGGGCGCGCCCTTCGTGATCGCTCATTTCAGCATCCCTGATCGCGACGATGAGCGGCCGCTGTGGCTATCGCGATATTCGGCGTTCCTGGCCGCATCCGGCGTCGAGCCGGACAAGGCGGCTGCCGCGCGCGACGCCGTCACCAACCATCTGGAGATCCTCACGCCCGCGCAGGATGAGGCAATTCTGCGGAACGCTGGCTTCTCCGAGCCGACCCTGTTCTACGCCGGATTCACCTTCCGCGGCTGGGTGGCATACGCCTGAGACGTCACGCTTCGTCGACACGGCGCGCATTCATGGAAAGCCGGGACCCGCCGGGACGTGCAGACATGATCCCTTAGCCCGCGAATGAGGCGGTGTCCGTTCTGCCTTCAAAACCAGACATGGCCAGTACGCTCCTGCGAGTCGGCAAAGGGCCAACAACGGAAGAAGCTCTGCAAGAGGTGATCGTCGGACATTGATTGCAACATCAATCCGCATCTACGCGCTAGTCGCGCGCGGGCACCGGCTTCCGCGTGATGGTCGCCGCCGGAAGCGGCGTGAAATCCGGGTTCTGGTCGTTACCGACCCGTATGCCGGAATAAGCGACGAGCCCGTCAGCGGTGGCGACCGCGTCGCCCGAGCGTAACGAGCCGTCCATCGCGAGATCGACTGATGCAAGACCGGCGGGGCTTTGGCCGTTGCAAGTGCAATCGGCGCGCAGCGCCTTCCGATAGGCAAAGGCGTTTTCGCTATCGGCGTAGCGTTCGCCGGTTGCGGCATAGGCTCTGTCAATGCTGGAGCCGAAGAAAACTTTGGTCGGGCTTGCCGGACAGAAGGCCTTACACATCTGCGCCGGCGAGGCCGCGCCGCGCATCAGCGGAAAATATTTGCCGTCGCAACTGCGCACGCAGAAGGCAGGTCCCGCGCTTACGACGACCGGCCGCGGCGGTGGTGATTGCGGATCAAAAGACGAGGTCTGCTGCTGTTGCTTCTGGCCGCCACCGAAAAAGAAATCAAGCAAGCCTTCGGCCGCACTCATTTCGGGCGTCAGCGCCACGGGGCCAACGATGGCGACAGCAACAAGCATGCGGCGCAGCTTGCGCTGAAAGCACGATTCGGTACGCATCGCTTGCTCCACCGGACGCAACGAACTCTCTTCAGCACAAAGAGCGCTTGCGGCAATCGTGGATACGAAACGCGCTCTAAGCTGGGCGCAGAAGGGGAAAGAAATAGGCGAGTGGGCACGGCAAGCGCCACATTTCGGCCGTTATGGGACGCCGTGGGAGCCGTGATCCCCCGGAGTTCGCGCCGCGTTGAAACCGACCGAAGTCCGGTTCGGGTCAAAAGCAGCGGTCGTCCAATCTGTCAGGCGGTGTCCGGCCTCCCTCAAACCGCAGACATGACGATCGCTCATGTGGCGCTCGGCTCGGGGCCACTGACAGACCATTTTCGCGTGACTAAGTACGGACTGCTCGCGGAAGCCGACGTGAGCGGCGGCATTACCGGCACATGCGGGAGCATCACCGACGTTAACCCTGTCGGCAAATGATTTGTCGCGAGTCGGCAGCCGTCGACAAGTTGCCTCATTGGCGCGGAGAATTTTCAGCGGCACGAATCTGGGTCAGAGGCGCATTATGCTGAGAATGGCGTTGTTGGGCCTCCTCATCCTGTTGAGTGTAGGAATGCTGTCGGCAATGGAGCTGAGAGCGCCACCGCGTCGCGCGGCCGCGATCGTGCAGCCGCTTGCCGAGCAGGACGCGGGCACTTCTGCTTCACACGACGCCCTTGCGAAGGCTGACCGCCTCGACGTTGCCGCTGTGAGCAGCGCGACGCCGACACAGACTGCTTCGGTGGAAGACCGCGTTGCTCCGCCAGAAGACGCCCATATTGGCTCGTCCGAGCCGGAGCCGATCGTCCGTCATCGGCACAATCCGAAAAAGATCGCGACCGCTGAACGTCCCAAGCCGAAGGCAACCGCTGTCAAGCGAACTGCCAACTTCCAGCGCTCAAAGGCCGCAAGCAATGCGGAGCCCTGTCGGCTCAAGGCGTTTGGTGGCTTGCGCAAGGCATTGAATTTGACCGGTTGCGACATCTGAGGACGCTTCTCGGGTGGCCGATTGAAGTTGAGCGATCCGAGTTCGTGGCCCGCTATCGGGCAGCAGTCCAGACCGCGCCTAATCAGTTTCCCCAAAGGGGGCTTACGGGTGCACACCCCGTATTGCCATCTTTCCTCCGATCGACGTCTCGCAAACTCTTCCGATCATCCATATGTTGCCCCCATGAAAAAGATCGGATTTCTGTCCTTCGGACACTGGACGCCCTCGCCGCAGTCGCAGACGCGCTCGGCGGCGGACACGCTGCTGCAATCGATCGAGCTTGCGGTTGCGGCCGAGCAGCTCGGCGCGGACGGTGCCTATTTCCGTGTGCATCACTTCGCGCGCCAGCTGGCCTCGCCCTTTCCGCTGCTTGCCGCGGTCGGCGCCAGGACCAGCACAATCGAGATCGGCACCGCCGTGATCGACATGCGCTACGAGAACCCGCTCTACATGGTGGAGGACGCGAGCTCCGCCGATCTCATCGCCGGCGGCCGGCTGCAGCTCGGCATCAGCCGCGGCTCGCCCGAGCAGGTGATCGACGGCTGGCGCTATTTCGGATACCGGCCGGCCGACGGCCAGAGCGATGCCGACATGGGCCGCCGCCATGCCGAGGTCTTTCTCGACCTGCTCCGCGGCGAAGGCTTTGCCGAGCCCAATCCGCAGCCGATGTTTCCGAACCCGCCGGGGCTGCTGCGCCTCGAGCCGCATGCCGCCGGCCTGCGCGAACGGATCTGGTGGGGCGCCGGCTCCAACGCGACCGCCGTGTGGGCGGCGAAGCTCGGCATGAATTTGCAAAGCTCGACGCTGAAGAACGACGAGACCGGCGAGGCCTTCCATGTGCAGCAGGCCGCGCAAATCCGCGCCTATCGTGCCGCGTGGAAGGAAGCCGGCCACGCCCGCGAGCCGCGCGTGTCCGTCAGCCGCAGCATCTTCGCGCTGATGAACGATCGCGACCGCGCCTATTTCGGCGGGGAGCGCGGAGGCGAAGACCAGATCGGCTTCATCGACCCGCAGACGCGGGCGATCTTCGGCCGCTCCTATGCGGCGGAGCCGGATGTGCTGATCGAGCAGCTGCGGCAGGATGAGGCGATCGCGGAGGCTGACACCTTGCTGCTGACGATCCCGAACCAGCTGGGCGTGGCCTACTGCGCGCATGCGATCGAGGCGATCCTGACGCACGTTGCGCCTGCGCTCGGCTGGCGCTGAGAGATCTGGCGAAAGCCGTGCATCGCATGTCGGCCAATTCGCCACCGTTGATCTGTTGACCCAATGCGTCAGGGGCGTGTCGGCTCATCATTGATGGGCAACCGCCACCCAGGCGTTGGAACTTCGTCGCATCGCTCGCAGACCGGCGAACGGACGCCATGACACGCGACCTGCCAGGACGCTGCTCCGCCGTCTTCTCGCCCCCATTGTCGTTCAGGGAGCTAGGCGGGGCGGCGCTATGGTGGGCATAGTTCCCAAAGGTTCCGCGTGATCGTCCGACATCTTCTACAACGCGACTCTCATCATTCCCTTTCGCGCCGCGCGCTCCTGCGCGGGCTTGTCTCGGCAGGCAGCACTCTCGCGCTGGGCGGATGCGCAGGCTTGGGCGCGACCGGCGCGCGCTACGACGCGTCGTCCCTTTCCGTTGATCCCACACTGCTCGTCGCCACCACACGAAAGCCCGTGAAGGGCGGCCGCACGAAACCCTGGTTCGGGCCGGAGCGGGCGACCGCAATGACGGTCGCGCGGGCAAGGCTGGTGGCGCCGGACGAGAGCCGACTTTCCCTCGCCTCGGTCGGACTGGGCGATTGGCGCCTAGATCAGGTCGAACCGGTGCAAGCCGAAATTGGCGATCTCCTTGCGCAGGCCGGCGCGGGAGGAGACGTGCTGATCTATGTGCACGGCTTCAAGCAGACATTCGAGACGGCCGCGCTCGACGCCGCCCATCTCTCCGATGGGATCAAATTCCGCGGCCGGACTATGGTGTTCTCCTGGCCCTCCAAGGCAGGATTGTTCGACTATGCCTATGACCGGGACAGTGCGATGTGGTCCCGCGACGATTTCGAACGCGTGCTCTCTTCCCTCGTGTCGACGTCAGGCGGCGGCCGCGTGCACATCGTTGCGCACAGCATGGGGACCATGCTGACGCTCGAGAGCCTGCGTCAGCTCTATGCGCGATACGGCGACACCGTCACGAGCAGGATCGGGACGGTCGTGTTTGCCGCACCCGATATCGACATGGACGTGTTCACGTCGGCGATCCACCGCATCGGTCCGCTTGCCGGCAAGATCACCGTGATCGCCGCGACGAACGATCGCGCTCTGGCTCTGTCGGGACAAATCGCGGGTGGAATGACCAGGGTCGGCGCCGCCGAGAAGGCTGTCATCCAGCGACTCGGCGTGCGCGTGGTCGATGCTTCCCAGGAAGGCTGGAGCATCATCAATCACGATCTGTTTCTATCGAGCGCGGAAGTGCAGCGGGAGATCCGCCGTTCGATCGACAGTACGGCCGCGTAAGAGCGTGCACTTGCGGCGCATCGTGGACTTCCCGATGGACGCGCCGACTTCTTCGCCGGCTTCACGCGCTCGGCGCAGGGAGACTATCTGCAGGCCTTCATGATCGCGGGCGCAACGGGGATCGTCGCGGCCGTGCTGTCGCTGATGATCGGCCGGCGGCCGGTGCAACCCGCGCTCGCCACGACCTTGTCAACGCCATCCGCGCCTCGCCACCAGATGACCGGGTAGGACCAGTCGTTGGTGTGATCGACATCGGCCGCGGCGTTCAGCTGATGTTTAGCAAGATCCGCCCTGACGTGCCGCTGCGCATCAAATCCAGCGCATCGTTGATGTCATCGAGCGCGAACTCGTGGGTCACGATCCCGCGGTAACTGACCTTGCCGGCTTCGTCGAGCCGGACGAGACGCGGGATGTCGCGCGCCGGCTGGCACTGCCCGCCTTCCGAACCCTTCAGCACCTTCTCGAAGTGTAGCGGCAGCGTGTAGATCTCGACCTTGTCGCGGGGAACACCGACAAGGATACAGCGGCCCTTCTTCGCGGTGACCTCGTAGGCGAGCTCGATCAAACGGCTGACGCCGGTGGTCTCGACGACCTTGTCGGGCCCGTCAGCCCCCGTGATGGACCGAACCTCGGCGGCGACATCCTTCACCGTCTCGGAGTTGATGGTGTGGGTGGCGCCGAACTGCCTCGCCATCTCCAGCTTGTTGTCGAGGCGGTCGATCGCAACGACCGGATGGGCGCCGACCATCGCGGCGAATTGCACGATGTTCAGCCCGACGCCGCCGACGCCGAACACGACGACGGCTTCGCCGATGGCGACCTGCGCGTCGTTGTTGACGACGCCGAGCGCGGTCGTCACCGCGCAGCCGAGCAGCGGCGCGCTCGTGCGATCGATCGAGGAGGGAACAGGCGTGACGCGATTTTCCGACACCACGGCATATTCGTTGAAGGTGGTGACCCAGCCCGCGTTGAGGCGCTTGCCGTGCCAGGAATAGACCGGCGTATTGGACTGGATGCCCTTGCCCGGCCGCCAATGCATGACGACGGTGTCGCCCTGCTTGCACGAGACGACGCCGGGTCCGGTTTCGATGATGGTCGCCAGCGCTTCGTGCCCCAAAAGGTGCGGCAGGAACTTGTCGACGCCCTTGACGGCGTCGATCTCGTTGATCTGTGCGCCGCAGATGCTCGAGGTGTGCACGTGCGCGAGCACCTGGCCGTGTTCGAGCGTATCGGGCAAGGTGAACTCGTCGACGATCAGCGGCTTGCCGGACTCGACGAGAATCGCTGCCTTGGCAGTCTTGATGTCCATGAGCTGAGCCCGGTCACTCGAAATAGATGAATTCGTAATCGCCGGTGTAACCGAGCTTCCCGTAGAGCCAGATCCATTCGGAGGTGTGCAGGATGGACTCCGCCGTCAGCGCCCAGCATTCGAGGTTGTGCAACTCGGCAACGGTCCGGTAGCCCTCGACCATGACGTATTTGTTCTTGCCGACCCGCTCGATCTCCTTGAGCGCCGCATCGAGCTCGTAGAGCCTGAGATTGTGCAGAGTGCCGAGCGAGATGACGAGGTCGAAACTGTCGTCGCCATAGGGATAGACGTCCTGGGCGCGATAGTTGAACAAATACGGCCTCACCTGCTCATGCGAATTTGCAAGACCATGCTTGGAGATATCGAAGCCGACGACCTTCAAGCCCGGCAGGATCTTTTGCATCTCGTACAGCAGGAAGCCCTTGCCGCAGCCGACGTCGAGCACGCTGGACCCATCCTTCAGGCCATAGGTCTCGATCAGCGCCTTGGCGACCGGAGCCCAGCGCCCGTCGATGAAGCGGTAGCCGCCATAGCCGAAACGGCGGTCGCCATCCCAATAATCGGCCTCGTATTCCCGCGCCTTCAGCGAGCAGCCGATCTTGTCGTCGTTCATGCGCCCCATGTAGTCGCGCTTGGTCGCAGTATGCAGTGGCGTCACGATATTCAGTAGTCGTCCCATCAAGTCCTCGGATTCCATCACGCGCTGAGATTGTCTTGACCGGCCTGGGGAGCCTTGCGACGTGACCTGCGAATCACCCTAGCATCTGTGCTGCAGGTGATCGTTGTTTCAGATCAATGATGGTGCGGCAGCCCCATCCACAATGTGCAGATGCGCACGGCCGGCGTCAGCCGGTCAAGGATCGAGGGATTCCTCCGCTTCACTGAGAGCTTCATCGATGGGACAAGTTCAGACCCGCCTGCTTCTGCAGGCATTCGCGGGTAGCGCGGACCCGATGTCAGGCGGACGCTTCGGCCGGCTCCGACATCGTCACCCGGTTCTTGACGCTGGGGCGCTCTTGCATCCGGGCGTACCAGGCGCGAAGTGCCTCGCACTCCGCAGGCACCGGCAGCTTCAGGAGCTCCGCAAAGATCAAGCCGCCGATGACCGTGATGTCGGCCATCGAGAAGGCCTCGCCGGCGACGAATGGCTGCTGCTTCAGAATGCCGTTGAGGTAATGCATGCCTCTGATGGCCTTGTCGCGCTGACGCAGGCCCCACTCGGCATTCTGATAGATCTCGACCTCGGGCCCAAGCCCCGGCGTTGCGTGATGAAAGTACACGCTGATCGCGTCGAGCAGCTCCAGCTCGGCGCGCTTGCTCATCATGTGGATCACGCCCTTTTCGCGCGGCGTCCTGCCGGTGAGCACGGGAGCGCCGTCGAGCGCGTCGAGATATTCGGTGATGGCGGTGCATTCGCCGATGAAGGTTCCGTCGTCGAGCTCGAGCACCGGCAGCGTGCCCGAGTAGTTCTTGGCGAGGAACTCGGGTTTCTTGTGCTCGCCCTTCCACAGGTTGACCGACACGAACGTGACGCGCGGCCGCAGATTCTTCTCGGCGATGGCGATGCGGATGCGGGCCGGGTAAGGGCCGGTGGCCCAATCATGGATCTTCATCGATAAACCTCTTCGTTTTTGTCTACCTGCCACTTGGTAGGCAACTATAGCCTTCAAAACCTTGCGGTCAAAGCCTATCTGTCACTTGGTAGATAACGAAGCGGTGAGGCGCCGACATGAGTTCCAGTGCGCGGGAAGCCATCCTGGCGGCCGCCAAACGCACCGCACAGGCGCACGGCTATGGCGGCCTGAACTTCCGCGATCTCGCCGCTGAAGTCGGCATCAAGGCCGCCAGCATCCACTATCATTTCCCGAGCAAGGCCGATCTCGGCGCAGCGGTCGCAAGACGCTACTGGGAGGACACCGCGGCGGCGCTCGAAGCCATGCTGGCCGAAACCCCGGATCCCCTGCGCTGCCTGCACCGATATCCCGACGTCTTTCGCAAGGCGCTCGAGAACGGCAACCGCATGTGCCTGTGCAGCTTCATGGCTGCCGAGCATGACGACCTGCCGGACGCGGTGAAGCGGGAGGTGCAGGCCTTTGCCGACGTGAATGTCGCCTGGCTGAGCAAGGTCCTGTCCGCTGCGGCTCCGAGCAGTTCCGGGGAGAGCGAGCGGCGCGCCCGGGCGATCTTCGCCGCGATCGGCGGCGCCCAGCTCCTGGCGCGGAGCCGCTCGGATCTGTCGCTCTACGACACCTTGATCGACAGCTACCGCGCGGCCGGTCTGCTGCCGGCCTGACGGATGGTTCCCGCGGGCCGGGGCGATGACACCATGAGAGTGGCGGCACCGCAGGATTGCGTGCACCATGGCGGCCGATTCGAACGTCGTGGACGCCTGCGGCGCCCATCTTGGTGCCGCTGACGATTTCGGTGTCGGGGAGGACCTCATGCGTAAGCCCGAACGCAACTTCGGCTAGCGTTGGCCGAAATGCATCATCATGCGGCTTCTCACGATCCCGTTCTGGTCGCGCTATCGATTCTGATCGCGGCCCTCGCCTCCTATACGGCGCTGGACCTGGCGACCCGAATGCGAGCTGCTTCGGGAAGGGCCCGCCGATCCTGGCTGGTCGCCGCGGCGATCGCCATGGGCGGCGGGATCTGGTCGATGCACTTCGTCGGCATGCTGGCCTTCAGCCTGCCTGGAATCGAAATCTCCTACGATCCATTCCTGACTCTGCTCTCGCTCGTCATTCCGATCGTCGTCGCCGCTGCCGCCTTTGCCGTTGTCGGACGACGCCCGCAGGCGCTGCTCGCATCCGGCTTCGCGATGGGACTTGGCATCTCCGGCATGCACTATACCGGCATGGCCGCGATGCGGATGGCGGCCCTCATCCAATACGATCCCCGATGGGTCGTGCTCTCGATCCTGATCGCGATCAGCGCCTCGATCGTGGCGCTCTGGCTCGCCTTTCGCAACACCAACGCGGTGCAGCGGCTGTTCGCGGGCCTGGTGATGGGCCTTGCGATCTCCGGCATGCACTATGCCGCGATGGAAGGCGCCATGTTCCTGCCGACCAGCGCCATGGCCCGGCCGGCAGGCCATCTCGGCGTCGGTCAGGCGCCGCTCGCGTTCCTGCTCGCCGGCATCACCATCATGATCCTGAGCATCGGCATCGCGGCGGCCGTCTATGACAGGGCATCGGCGGAGCGCGCCCAACGCGAGGCCGCCGCACTGAGGCGCAGCGAAGAACGCTTTCGGCTGCTTGTCGAAGGCATCGCAGACCACGCGATCTTCATGCTCGATCCGGACGGGCGCGTGGGCAACTGGAATCTCGGCGCGCGCCGGCTGATGGGCTATGGCGACGACATCGTCGGGACGAGCTACACCATTTTTCACACCGAGGAAGATTGCGCGGCCGGGGCGCCCGCGCGCGCGCTCGTTGAAGCCGAGCGGGAGGGGAAGTCCGCCATCGAAGGCTGGCGGGTGCGCAAGGACCGCAGCCGCTTCTGGGCGGAGGCAACGATCGTCGCGGTCCGGAACGACAGCGGCGCAATCGCCGGCTTTGCGAAGATCGTGCGCGACGTCAGCGAACGGAGACGGGCGCAGGAAGCGCTGGACCGCGCGCGCGAAGCACTGATGATGTCGCAGAAGATGGAGACCATCGGCCAGCTCACCGGCGGCGTGGCCCACGACTTCAACAACCTGCTCGCGGCCGTTCTCGGCAGCCTCGAACTGCTGAAGAAGCGCCTGCCGACGGACGATCCGAAGATCCTGCGCCTGGTGGAGAACGCGATGCAGGGCGCGGTGCGCGGCGCCTCCCTGACCCAGCGCATGCTCGCTTTCGCGCGCAAGCAGGATCTCAGGCCGGCGGTCGTCGATGTCCGCGAGTTGGTGCGCGGCATGACGTCATTGCTGAAATTCGAGGCCGGGATTGGTGTCGAGACGCGGTTCCCGATGCATCTGCCGAAGGTGAAGGTCGACGCGAACCAGCTCGAACTGGCGATCCTCAACCTGGCGGTCAACGCGCGCGATGCGATGCCGGACGGCGGCCAGATCACCATCGCCGCACGCGAGGAGCAGGGCGAAGGCGGCCTTTCGAGCAGCGGCTATGTCGCGCTCTCGGTGAGCGACACGGGCTGCGGCATGAGCGACGAGATCCTCAAGCACGCCCAGGAGCCGTTCTTCACGACCAAGGGCGTCGGCAAGGGCACCGGGCTCGGCCTGTCGATGGTCCACGGACTTGCCGAGCAGTCCGGCGGCAGGCTCGTCTTGAAGAGCCGTCCCGGAGAGGGCACGACGGCCGACATCTGGCTGCCGATCGCCGAGGAGACCGCGGTGCCGGACCTGCGCATAGCGGCTCCGGCAGCCGTAGCCCGGCCCAGCCGGCAGCTTTCCGTGCTCGTCGTCGACGACGACCTCCTGGTGCTCGAGAACACGGCAGCGATGCTGGAGGATCTCGGGCACGTCGTGGTCGAGGCGCGCTCGGGCGATGAGGCGCTGGCCTTGCTCCGCCGCACGCGCACCATCGACCTGGTCGTGACCGACTATGCCATGCCCGGCATGACCGGCCTGCAGCTTGCCAACGCCATCGCTGCGGAGCGCCCGGAGACGGTCATCCTCCTCAGCACGGGATACGCGGACCTCCCGAGCGACACGCGATCCAGCCTGCCGCGCCTGGCAAAGCCGTTCGACCAGGCCGCACTTGCGAAGGCGATCGAGGCGGCGATGGGCGAGGAAGAGCCGGCCGGATCCGTCGTCGCGTTTCGGCCGAAGAGCGCATGATTGCCTGATGATGAACGGCGCGCCATCCAGAATAAGACTGCGAACTCGTATGTTATTGAAGTGACCATACAACTTATGGCGCACCCAAACACGACCCACTGCAGATGGCGCCAGCCTTCTGCAGCACGGAGACTGCTCGGCTGCGGCCACACGAGGTATCAAGGCACGAGCTCAGGGCACCTCCCGCTGTCCGATTCTCCCGCCACTCACAATCCGATCGCTCGGATGCACTACGACCCGATCGCCGACAGCCAGTCCAGAGATCACCTCAGCCACGTGTTTATTGCGGTGACCGATCTGGACCGGCTCGAGCCGGGCATGCCCATTCTCGTCGGCAAAAACGGCCCACTGGTCACCTTTTCGGAACAAGGCGCTCACCGGGATGGTCAATGCATCGGTGGCGCTCCAGGTGGTCACATGGACGACCACCCGGTAGTCGTGGCCAAGCTGGGACCACACTTCGGGCGGATCCACGAAATCGATCGTCACCCGTACCCGCTGCTCCTCAATGCCTAGCGCCGACACCTTCAGGAAGCCCGCGGGGTCCACGCGCACGACCTTGCCCTTGATCGGGGCCCCGCCCCAGCCGTCGATCCGGACGGGCGCGCCAACCTTGATCTGCACGGCGTCGGTCGAGAGCAGGTCGGCCACGACCTCCAGATCGAGCGGGTTGCCGATATCGACCAGCGGCGTCCCTGGCAGGACCGTCGCCTCGCTGTCCTGGACGATCTTCAGCACCCGTCCGCTCGCCGGCGCGAGTACCCGGACGCAACAGGTCGGCTCCGCCGACGGGGCAGCGTTGGCTGGATCCATCAACCGGGCAGCCAGGCTGGTGCGTACCGCACGCCGCATGTCGACCTGAGCCTTGGCGCTCGCCAAGGCGGCCTCGTTCGTGGCCACGTCGAACTTCGCCTTATCGAAGGCCTGGGCCGAGGTGGACTGCGTCCGCAACAGCGTCTGCGCCCGCTGGAACTCGGTCCTGGAAAAGTCCAGCGCCGCTCCGATCCGCTGTACCTCGGCTTCCTGTTGCTGGATGGCTGCGTCCGCGGCCGCAACTTCCGCCTGAAGCTGGTCGCGGGAGCGCACGTCGATGAAGCCCGGCAGTGTCGGCTGCATCAAGGCGATGACGGTCTGGTTGGCGACGACCTCGTCGCCGACGTGAAGCGACGGCCCCTGCTCGCCGAACGGATGCGAAATCCTCAGGACCTTGCCTGCGATGGGCGCCGAGACGGTGTAGACGTGGCGGACGCGCGTCTTGCCGTCGTCGTCCGCCGTGACTTCGATCGGGCCTTTCGCGACGGTCGCGAGATCGACCAGAACCGGCCGGGGCCAAGCGAACCACGCCAGTCCGCCCGCGATCCCGGCCAGAGCCGCAGCACCGATGATACGTTTGGTCCAGTTTGCCGACATGGCTAGTCTCGCGTCTTGAGGACCGCCACGAGGTCCAGTTTATCGATGCGTTCGCGGATGACCACCGCGGAGGCGACAGCGGCCAGCACCACCACGGACGTGGCGAAGACGTAGGTCGAATGCTCGACGACAAGGCGGACGCGCATCAGTTCTCCGGCCAGGTTCGTCTTCATGACCCACGCGAGCCCGTAACCCATCGCCCATCCGGGCGGTTGTGCGATCAGCGTCAGGATGGCGAGCTCAAGCAGGAGGATGCGCAGAACCTCGCCGCGCGTGAAGCCGAGGACGCGCAGGCTCGCCAATTCCCGCGCCCGCTCCGACAGCGAGATCCGGGCGTTGTTGTAGACGACGCCGAACGCGATCACGGCGGCGAGCCCGGTGTAGATGCTCGCCATCGTGGTGATGAGTAGCGCGACGGTCTTGCGGAAGTTCGCGAGCGAGACGCGCTGCAGCGCCACACCGGCGACCGTCGGCATGGACTTCACGGCCGCGTAGAAGTCCTCCTTCCGGTTCTCGTCGAGGCTGAGGTTGACGCTGGTGACGACCGGGGCCTCGCGCATGACCTGCCGAAGTGCGTCGATATCCATCATGCCCCTGATGCCGAAATAGTCCTCGACGGTCGCCACGATCGGCATCGTGACGGTACGTCGGGCGCCTTCGAGCAGATCGAGCTCGACGGTATCGCCGGCCGCGACCCCAAGGATGTGGCCGAGCATGCCGGAGATCGCGAGGCCGGTCTCCGGAAGCGCGACCGGCCGGAGGTCGACGTCGATGATGCGCCTCAGGTCGACACCGGCGAGCCGGCCGCTGATCGTGATCCGGCGCTCGACGTTGCCATGGCGGATCCGGACGGGCACCTCGCGGAACGGCTCGGCGGCGAGAACGCCGGGCAGCCGGTTCACCTGCTCCACGACATTCTCGACCCGCTTCTCGACGAAGCCGATGGTCGCGTCCTGCCGGTCGGCGAGGAAGTAGGTCACGTCGATCAGTTGCTCCATCGTGTCCCGGGTAAACAGCGAGACGACCAGGATCGCGGTGGCCAGCGCCATCCCAAGCGCCGTGAACGCGGCCCGGACCGGGTGTCGCGCGATGTTGCGGATCATCATCAGCGTCGGCTGCGACACGACTTCGTCGAGCTGAATGCTCGCCGGGAGCAGCCGCCGGTACAGCGGAGGGGCCGGCGGTTGCATGGCGACTGCTGGCGCCAGCCTCACGACTTCGCGCAGCGCCCGCAACGCGCCGATTGCCGCAGCGGCCGCGCTGAGCGCGCCGGCGATCACATACAGATCCGGCGCCTTCGCGAACACCAGGAACGGGAAGTGGAAGAAGTCGCCGAACAGCCCCGTGACGCGCAGTCCCAGCAAGGTCCCGACGATGCTGCCCAGGACGATTCCCGCCGCCACGATCATGGCGACGAACTTGAAATAGTGCAGAACGATGCTGCCGTCCGTGTAGCCCAATGCCTTCAGGAGGCCGATCTGCTCGCGCTCCAGAGCGACCAGCCGGCTGAGGGTGAGATTGACCAGGAACGCGGAGACCAGAAGGAAGATCGGCGGCAGCGTGCGGCTCATGTTGTTGAGCATGTCGAGTTCATGATCGAGCCAGGCGTGCGAGGTCTGGTCCTTCCGCCCGTGGGCCGCCTGGCCGCCGTAGGGATCGAGCAAGGCATCCAGCTGCAAGATTACCTCGCGCTCGGCGGCGCCGGGCTGCAGCTTGACCGAAACTGCCGAAAAGGCGCCGTCGAGATCGTAGACGCCTGCGAGCGCCTTCTCCGACATCCAGACGATGGCGAAGCGGCGGTCGTCCGGCATCAGGTCGCCCGGGCCGACGGTGTAAACGAACTCGGGGGACAGGGCCGTGCCGACGATGACGAGCTCACGCTTCTTGCCGTTCAGAATGGCCGAGAACCGCGCCCCTTCGGAGAACCCATGCGCCCGCGCGAACGGCTCGTTGACGACGACCTCCTCTGTCCGCCCCGGCTCCGGAAGCCGTCCAGAACGGATGTACAGCCGATTGAGGTGCGGCTCGGCGTTGTCAGGTAGGGATACGAACTGCCCGCTGGCCGGTTCGGAGAATCCGGGGATGTCGAGCAGCGCGAGCTTCGCGATGCGCGTGTCGACGGCGGCGACACCGGGAATGTCCGCGATTGTGTCGGCGAGCGCCCTGGGTGCGCGCTTCGCCTGGGCGAACACGTCGCCGAAGCCGTAGCGTTCGTAGTACGCGATCCGCGTCTCTTCCAGAGAACGATGCGAGCCGACCGCGAGCACCAGTGTGGCGACGCCGCCTCCGACGACCAGCGCGATGGCGAGGACCTGCGCCCACATCCGCCTGACGTCCCGGAACAGCTTGATGTCGAGTGCCTTCATGCGGTCACCAGATGAGTTCGGCCGCTTCGCGACGGGTCTCGTTCCTCTGGATCCTGGAGATGCGGCCGTCGGCGAAGAACAGCACCCTGTCGGCGACTTGCTGGATGCTGGCGTTGTGCGTGATGATAATTGTCGTGGTGCCGAGCTGTCGGTTGACGCCGAGCAGCGCTTCGATCACGCGAATGCCGGTCTTCGAATCCAGCGCCCCGGTCGGCTCGTCGCAGAGCAGCACCGCCGGGCGTTTGGCGATCGCACGGGCGATAGCCACGCGCTGCTGCTCGCCGCCGGATAGCTGCGCCGGAAAGTGATGCATCCGCTCCTCGAGCCCGACCAGAGCGAGGGCGTCGGCCGGCCGCATCGGATTTTTGGCCACCTCGGTGACCAACGCCACGTTTTCGTAGGCGGTGAGGCTTGGCACCAGATTGTAGAACTGGAAGACGAAACCGACGTGGTCGCGGCGATACTTTGTGAGCTCGCGGTCTTCGAGATCGGTCAGGTCGATATCCCGGAAGAACAGCCTGCCGCTGGTCGGCCGGTCGAGACCGCCCATGATGTTGAGCAGGGTCGTCTTGCCGCTGCCGGAGGGGCCGAGCAGCACGACAACTTCTCGCTCAGCGATCTCAAGATCGACATTGTTGAGGGCGTGGACCGCCACCTCGCCGGAGACGTAGGTCTTGGTCAGAGCCGTGGCTGTGAAGACGGATTGGGTCATTGCGTCTCAAACAGTGTGAGCAGTCACTCTCCGCCTTTGAGGCTCCCCTGGATTGATTTAGATCAGGCAGCTCGCTGAATTCGCTCGGTTTTCTCAAAACAGACGCTCAGTAGACATGAGTTGCTCCGGCGACGAGCTCGCCGACCAGTTCCGGGATCCTGCCAAGGTGATCCGATACAATCTCCGCACCTCGCTCTCTTAGCTCCTCCGGGGGAACGCCGTCCTTCGTCGCCAGCCTGAGATGAACGAGATCCGGCATGGACACCGGCGCACCGATCCGGCTGACGATGAGGCACTGCGCTGCGGAGACCTCCGGAATGGCGCTGACCAATGTCTCAGCTACTCGCTTTGCCAAGATGTTGTAGATCTTGCCGACGTGGCTAACGGGGTTCTTGCCGGCGGCAGCCTCCAAGCTCATCGGCCGCCAAGGTGTGATCAGGCCATTGACGCGATTGCCCCGACCGACCTGCCCGTCGTCGCCAGCCTCCGCTGAGGTGCCGGTCACGGTCAGATAGATGCTATCGGACGCCGCATCATCAGCAGCGTTGACGGCCACCTCGCAATCCCTAAATCCGTGCTCGCTTGCGCGTTCACGGACGTACTCGGCGAGCGCCGCCTTTTGTTGCAGATAGCTGTCCATGTCGTTAAGAAACCGCCCGATCATGGCGCAGGCGATTGTCAGCTTGACGCCCTCTCCGCTTCGGACAGCCATGATTTTGATGTCTTCACCCCAAGCCGGATGGTCACGCGCGCGATCGCGGCCGTGAATTCCCTGTTCGATTGCGAGCACGAGGCGTTCGAGCGCACTGAGCGGTGCGTGACCAACTCCGAAAGACGTATCGTTGGCAAGCGGAATTTGCCTTGCGCTCCCCCGAGAGAACAGCGATTGCAGGTCCTGCGAGCCCTGATGAACCAGGGCCTCGATACGGACGTGACGATCGGCGTCCAGCGCATGGAGATTGGCCTTCAGCCAGGCCCTTGAGCCCTCGATGGCAATGTCCTCGACTGGAATCGCTTCGTTTCCGACGTTGGTAACGGCCCATCCTGCCAGGAGGATTCTGATCGGATCGGTCACCTTTCCGCCGTTGAAGGTAGGCATTGCCCTGCCGCCGCACAGTAGCGCTTTGTCGACATTGTAGTGCAGCACATGGCCGAATCTGCCCAGGTACTCGCGACAGAGATTGCGGGACAGCGTCTCGGCAAGGGCATCGCAGATCGTGTCCGGGTGACCGGCTCCCTTGCGCTCGACGACCTCCACGTCATCGCGATTGTCAAGCTGCGAAAGGACAAGATCAAACATCGGTGTAACCAATCGAAACAGAGGCGGTCAGCCCTTTTCCGCACTATAAGGACCGGTCTACCGGCGATGGTCGTACTTGAATTGCAGGGCAGCCGGACTCGCGCCGGTGCGCTCGACAGTGAGCTTCACGGTGTAGAGATCAAATCCGGGAAGGTCGAAGAAGCCGCCATAGGTCGTGGTGCCCGAGATCTGCATTGGCTCAAGCTTCTTCTTGGCGCCGGACAAGCCCAATCCTGATACTTCCGCAGTCACGACGGCATCAGAAATACGCGCGCCGCTTGCTGCATCAAAGACGGCGGCAACGACGTGATATTCATGCGGCCCCTTTGGGGTGCGCCCGTGCATCGGTCGTTCGGTGGTGGAGCCCGACGGGAGGCCCTTCACGATCTCGGCCGGCACGATGCCCAGGTAGACCGTCACTCCTCCTGCCGTTTTTGAGAGGTCGGTGTCCGCAGCGGTCGCTATGCCGATCAAGCAACCGGCCAGCCAGAGGCCTCCGAGCAGAGCGCCGACCGCCCGCCGGCTAACCATGCCGATATCCTCCAGTGGACTCAGTGCCAAAGACCCGGCTCAACTTCGGAATGAATCCCGGCACATCGGCCGCATATCTGACATAGGCGTCTCCGAATTCTGCTCGGGCATCCTGCTCCTCCGTGTGAGCCAGCCTGACGTACATCACAGTCAGCACCGGGAACATCGCGAGCGTCAGGATCGTCGGCCATTGCAGCAGGAAGCCGAACATCACCATGATGAAGCCGACGTATTGGGGGTGGCGAACGTAGCTGTAAGGCCCGCTTGTGGCGAGGCTTCGGGTCTGCTGGGCATCGTACAGCACCCTCCAGGCCGCGGAAATCAGGACGAAGCCCGCGCCGATGAAGATGAAGCTCAGGATGTGGAACGGTCCGGCGTGCGGATTGGTCTTCCAGCCGAACATCATCTCGAGCAGGTGCCCGGCGTCATGGGAGAACCAATCGACGTTCGGGTAGTGCGACTGCAGCCATCCCGAAAGGAAGTAAATGGTGAGCGGGAAGCCGTACATCTCCACGAACAGCGCCACCAAAAATGCGCTGAAGGCGCCGAAGGAGCGCCAGTCGCGGGCGGTCTGCGGCTTGAAGAAGCTGTAGGCGAACAGGATGAAGACCACCGAATTGACGATGACGAGGCTCCAGAGACCGTAGGCGGGCGCGGTGTCGTGCATCACGCGCTCCTTGGATCGTTGGGGCGGCCGCCGCCATGGTGGTGACCGTGTCCGCCATGCATGAAGAGGTGCATCAGCGGACAGGCGAGAAGCGGAAGCCAGATCAACAATCCGAGCACGTGGGCCCTGTGCTCGGTGAACAGGAGTGCGCCCGCGATGACCAGAAATCCCACCAGGACCAGGCCGGCCTTGGCCTTGACCGACAAGCCCTCTCGAGGGCGCTCTCGATACCCGGAATGATCCTGCACCGACATCTGCACGCTCCTATGGCGCTTGATAGCTTAGAGGCGCGGCTGCCATCATTGTTGACGCAGATCAACGGCACGAGTCCCGCAGGGCCTCACTGCATCGGCTTGCCGGGCTGCATTCCCATGCCCATCATGCCTCCGCCCCGCATCGCCGGCATCATGCCCATCTGCGGCGCGAGCAGCTCGTCGGCGGTCTTCTTCTGCTCATCGGAAAAGCTGCCGACGAGATTGGTCAACGCGGATTTCATCGCGCGGGTAGCTTCGAGCCGCGCGGACAGCCATTTCTCCTGCCAGGTCAGCCGGTCTACCAAAGGCTCGGAGCCGGCCTGTGACATCATCGAGGTCCGCAGCTCGCCGAGGGCCTTGGCATTCGCGCGCAGCGCGTCTGCAAACGCGTTCCAGGCCGGCGCCTGGGCGTCCGTGATCTTGAGCTCGGTCCGGAGGAAAGCGATCCGCCCCTCCACGCGATCGATCATCTCCATGCCGTCGCCGGACTGTCGCATCATGCCCATCATCCGCATCATGTCCGACATCGGCATGTTGCCGCCCATCATGTTCATCATGCCGCCGCTGGTCATGCCCTGGGACGGTCCGGTGCCGCGCGGCGGCTCCGGAGCCGCGGGCGCCTTGGCTGCCGGCGCCTCCTTCTGGTCAGGATGATGCCCCTGGTGCTCGGCAGGCGATTGCGCGAACGAGGGATTGCCGAGGATCGTGAGCAGCAAAGCTGCCGCAAGCGGGGGGCTTCGCATCGTTAGTCCTCCTGAGATCTGGCGTTTAGATGGATTGTGACGATCGCCGCCTGATGCGAGTTGATTCAGGTCAACCAAAGCCGCGGTCGCGACAGGATTATCAAGTGTTCATTGCTTGCGATTCCTCAAAGCGGAAAGCCCGGCTAGGCTTCATGATGGAGTTTCCATAATCCGGGAGAATGGACATGATCACGAAGAAGCTCTTGGCTGCGATCGGCATCGTTTCCCTGTTGGCGGTGCCGGCGATGGCGCAGACCACCGACAAGGAAAAGAACGGCCATCATTACAGCGGTGGTCCGAAGACCGAGGTCCCCCACCACATGGGCAAGAAGGAGACGGTCGGCGTTTCGAAGGACGGCGCGTCCGGTGGCCATCACTACACGGGCGGCCCCGCTTCGTCGCCGCACCACATGGGCGACAAAAAGTAATAAGGATCGCGCCCGTTCTCGCGGCGGCAACACCGCCGCGGCGGGCTTCTCGGTTTCGGCAGGTCGGCTCCGCCGGCCTGCCGTCAGCCGACCACCCGATCTCCGACGAATCGACGACACCTCGATCGGGATCACGGGCAGTAGAGATTTGCTCGAAAAGGCGGTGTTGGCCAGCCGAAACGAGGCCGGGTTCGCAGATGAGTACTGGGCGACCGCGCCATCCAGAACCAAGCCACGAACTCCTACACAATTGAAACTCCTTGTGATTTTGCAAGCGCTCGCAGCGCAGCGATGCTCGCCGCCGATTTCGGCCTTAAGCACGCCTCATAACTCTGCGCGCCATGGCGGCTTCGGGATGCTAGTATCGTGAAGGCCGCAAGACCGACGCGATTGAAATACGGTCGAGACGATGGCGCGCGAAGAGACGCACTCCAAAAACAACGCTTGACCGCACTTGCGGTTCGTCGGCCGGGATATGGAGGACGCTATGGCATGGCGCGACGACAAGGCCCGGGCAACTCTGATCCACGACGCGGCGCAAAGCGTGCAGCCGGGCAAGGCGCCCCGGACCTTTGCCGAGCTTCTGTTCGGCTACACCAATAGCGAGGATCTCGCCAACTACGATGCCTCCTCGCTTGCCCTCCTGGCGGAGCAAGCCTGGGAGCACGTGCAGCGGCGCACGGCCGGTCGTGCCGATATCCGCATCGTCAATCCGATGATGCCGGATGGGCGCGAGATTTCCGTGCTCGAAATTCTCAACGACAACATGCCCTTCCTGTTCGATTCCACTATGGCGGAAATCGCCGAGCAGGGCATCGAAGTCACCCTCGTCGCTCATCCCATCATCGCGGTGGAGCGCGATGACCAGGGCAAGCTGCTGCACTTCTACGGTGAAGCCCTCCCGGAGGGAGCAAAGGGCGCGCGAGAGAGCCTGATTCACCTCCACATCACCCGCCTGGACGCCGACGCCGACCGCGACAGGCTGATTGACGGCCTCACCAGGACGTTGAGCGACGTGCGCGCCTGCGTCGTCGACTGGCGCGCCATGCGCGACCGGGTCGAGGACGCGATCAAGACTTTCTCGTCCAATCCGCCGCCGCTGCCGATCGACGAGGTCGCCGAGGCCAACCAGTTCCTGCAATGGCTATGCGCCGACAATTTCACCTTTCTCGGCGTGCGCGAATATCGCTTCTCGCCCGACAGCGATGGGTCGGACGACATCACGACCGCCGAGGGCCTCGGCATCCTGCGCGATCCCGATGCGAAGGTCCTGCGCCGCGGCAACGAAATGGTGGTGATGACATCGGAAATTCGCGAGTTCATGCGCGAGCCGACCCTGCTGATCGTCATCAAGGCCAATGTGAACAGCCGGGTTCATCGCCGCATCCGGATGGATTATGTCGGCATCAAGCTCTATGCGCCCGACGGCCGGCTCGAGGGCGAATTGCGTGTCGTCGGCCTGTTCACCTCGGGCGCGTATACGCGCTCGGCACGACAGATCCCCTATATCCGCCACAAGGTGACACGGGTGCTCCAGCGCGCCGGCTTCGACCCGAACAGCCATTCGGGCAAGGCCTTGATGCATATGCTCGAGGAATATCCGCGCGACGAGCTATTCCAGGTCGATGTCGACACCCTCTTCAATTTCGTCATGGAGATTTTGATCCTCTATGAGCGCCCCCGCGTCCGGGCGCTGGCCCGGGTCGACAAGTTCGATCGCTTCGTCTCCATCCTGGTCTTCATTCCACGCGACAAATACGACACCGACGTGCGCACGCGCGTCGCCAACTTCCTGGCGCAGGCCTACCGGGGGACGCTGTCGGCCTCCTACGTATCCTTCCCCGAAGGAGCATTGGCGCGCGTCCACTACATCATCGGACGTTATGAAGGTAAGACTCCCGCCGTCGAGCGCGCCGCGCTGGAAGCCGGGATCAGCGCCATTGCCGCGACCTGGGCCGACAAGCTGAAGGCCGCGCTGGCTGCGTCGACCGATGGCATGCGGGCGCGCATGCTCGCCAATCGCTATGCCCAGGCCTTTACCGGCGGCTATACCGAGGTGTCCACGGCGGAACAGGCGATCGCCGATATCGCCACCATCGAGAAGCTCACCCCGGCCCGCCCGGTGACGATTTCGGTTCACCGCTTCGAGGAGGACGATCCCAGGCGCTTCGGCCTGAAGGTGTTCTCGGATGCCGCGCCGCTGTCGCTGTCCTATCGCGTGCCGGTGATCGAAAATCACGGCCTGCGCGTGGTCGACGAACGCACCTATCAGATCGTGCCCGGCAACAGGCCCGAGCCGGTATGGCTGCACGACATGACGATCGAGACCAGCGACGGCCAGCCGATCGAGATCAACCGGGAATTCAGCCATCGCCTGGAAGCCTCAATCATGGCGGTGGTCACCGATCGCGCCGAATCCGACGGATACAACGCCCTGATCCTGCGCACGGCCCTGGGCTGGCGGGAAGTCTCGACCATCCGGGCGCTGTCGCGCTATTTGCACCAGATCCGCGCTCCGTTCACCCAGGACTATATGTGGGAGACCTTGCGCAAGAACGCCGCGATCACAGCCAACCTCGTCGCGCTGTTCCAGGCCCGCCGCGATCCGCGCCTCGTCCTGACCGATCGCGAGCGTTCGGCGCGCGAGACAACTCTGCTTGCCGAGATCGAGGAGCAGCTCAAATCCGTCGCCTCGCTCGATGAAGACCGCATCCTGCGCCGCTTCACCAATCTGGTGCAGTCGACCATCCGCACCAATTTATGGCAGGTCGGCCGGGACGGACATCCGCGTCCGGTGATCTCCTTCAAGTTCGACGCGCGCAAGATCGAGGACCTGCCCCCTCCCCGACCACTCTATGAGATTTTTGTCTATTCAACCCGCGTCGAAGGCATTCACCTGCGCTTCGGCAAGGTTGCGCGCGGTGGCTTGCGCTGGTCCGATCGGCCGCAGGATTTCCGCACCGAGATCCTCGGCCTGGTGAAAGCGCAGCAGGTCAAGAACGCCGTGATCGTGCCGGTCGGCGCCAAGGGCGGCTTCGTGCCCAAGCGGCTGCCGCCGCCCTCCGATCGCGAGGCGTGGCTCGCGGAGGGCACCGAAGCCTATCGCATCTTCGTTCGCTCGCTGCTCGAACTCACCGACAATCTCGACGGCGACGTCGTCGTGCCGCCCGACTTGACCGTGCGGCATGACGGCGACGACCCCTACCTCGTCGTCGCCGCCGACAAGGGCACCGCCACCTTCTCCGACATCGCCAATGCGATTTCGGCCGAGAAGAACCATTGGCTCGGCGATGCCTTCGCCTCCGGCGGCAGCCAGGGCTACGACCACAAGAAGATGGGGATCACGGCGCGCGGCGCCTGGGAAGCGGTCAAGCGCCACTTCCGCGAGCTCGGCACCGACATTCAGACCATGCCTTTCACCGTGGTCGGCGTCGGCGACATGTCCGGCGACGTTTTCGGCAATGGCATGCTGCTCTCGCCGGCGACAAAGCTGGTGGCGGCATTCGATCACCGCGACATCTTCATCGATCCCTCGCCTGATCCCGCGATCAGCTTCGCCGAACGCAAGCGCCTGTTCGACCTGCCGCGATCGAGCTGGCAGGACTACAACAAGACGCTGATCTCGCAGGGCGGCGGCGTGTTCTCGCGCACGCTCAAGGCGATCCCACTGGCACCGGAAGTGCGCACCCTGCTCGATCTCGACAAGGAGCAGGCCACACCGTTCGAGGTGATGACGGCGATCCTGAAGGCGCGCGCGGACTTGCTGTGGTTCGGCGGCATCGGCACCTACATCCGGGCGTCGGCGGAGAGCGACGATCAGGCCGGCGACCGCGCCAATGATCCGATCCGCATCACCGGGACCGAGGTTCGCGCCAGGGTGATCGGCGAAGGCGCCAATCTCGGCGTCACCCAGCGCGGCCGCATCGAAGCGGCGCAGACGGGCGTCAAGCTCAACACCGACGCGATCGACAATTCCGCCGGCGTGAATACCTCCGACGTCGAGGTCAACATCAAGATTGCATTGGCGCGCCCCGAGCGCGAGGGACGCCTCAGCCCGGCTGACCGCAACACCCTGCTCGCCGCGATGACCGATGAAGTCGGCACGCTGGTGCTGCGCAACAACTACCTCCAGACGCTGGCGCTCTCGCTTGCCGAACGCAAGGGCGTGGCCGAGACCGGCTTCCTCACCCGCCTGATGCAGTCGCTCGAGCAGCGTCACCTGCTCAGCCGTGCCGTGGAATTCCTGCCCGACGATGCAGCGATCGCCGAGCGCACGAGGCGCGGCCAGGCCCTGACACGGCCGGAGCTCGCCGTATTGCTCGCCTACGCCAAGCTGACACTCTACGAAGACCTGCTCCTCACCGGCGTGCCGGATGATCCTTATCTCGCCCGCAGACTGTCCCTGTATTTTCCGCGCGAGGTTCTCGAGAAATTCCCGACCGCGGTCGAGCACCATCGCCTCCGACGCGAGATCATCGCGACCAGTCTCGTCAATGCCGTGATCAACCGCGGGGGCCCGGCCTGCATCGTGCGCCTGACCGACGAGACCGACGCCGATATCTCGACCATCGTCATGGCGCAGGTGGCGGTGGACGCGATCTACGAGCTCAGGCGACTCAACGACGCGATCGACGCGCTCGACACACGTATCGACGGGCAGTTGCAGCTCAGCCTCTACGCGACGATCCAGGATCTCCTGCTCTCCCGCATGGTCTGGTACGTGCGCAATGTCGATTTCAAGGATGGGCTGAGCGCGATCAACGCCCGGTTTGGCCCTGCCGTCCGCGAGATCGCAGCCTCCCTCGACGACGCCCTGCCGCCGGACCTGCAAGCCGCGCGCGGCAGGCGCCGGCAGGAGCTGACCGATGCCGGCGTCCCGACCGGCCTCGCCGGCGAATTGGCGGACCTCGACGCCCTGGTCTCGGCGCCTGACATCGTGACGGTCGCCGAGCGCACTGGCCGCAGCATCCGCGATGCCACTGCGACGTTCTTTGCCACCGAGGCCAATTTCCGTCTCGACCGCATCATCGCCGCCGCGCGCAGCGTGCCGGTCAGCGATCATTTCGAACGCCTGGCCATCGACCGCGCCGTCGAACTGATCGCGGCAGCCGAAAGACGCCTGACCGCGGATATGCTGGCAACCGGCCAATCCGGTCAGCAGGCTGTGGAGACCTGGCTTGCGGCTCATCCCGAGGCGACGCGCATCCGCCGCGCGGTCGAGGAGATTGCCGCCGGCGGCCTGACGCTCGCCAAGCTCATGGTGGCCGCGAACTTGCTGGGGGACCTGGTCAAAGCCTAGAGGGAGGAATCCAATGATTCACGCCACGTGCCATACCGCCGACAATGTCCGCTGTATCGAGTTCGATGCCACACCGTGGTTCAACGAGGCTGATGCTCCGAGCATCATCGATTTGGCTCGACGAGGATGGACCAGCACGGCGATTGCAGAATCCCTCGAGCACCGACGTGGATACGAAGGCTTGCACGACCTCGTTGAGTATGCGGCGAAGCGACTGCAATCGGAATCCCTGGAGGACCCGACCTGGGAAACCTTCGAGTGCGTCGTCGATGGACCCGAGGCCGTCGCCTGGCTCGAGAAAAACCGGCCCAACGTTGTGGCAAGGATCCCGTAGGCCAAGGCAAGCGCAGCAAAGGCCACAATTGATTGGCGGCATCGCAAACGAAGCGGAATGGCGCGCCACGGCCGATGAAGATGGGCACTGTTGTTTCGCTGTGCCACTGTGCGCAGTCTGACGCTCTATCCAGCCGAGCCACAGGCGCGGGCGCCGGCGCTGTCGCGCGGCGCCGTTACAGTTTTCCATAGACTCGCCCGGCGACCGCCTTCAGGCGCTCGACCGTGCCGGACTCAGGATGCGGCTTGACCGGCGCGAACAGGATCGAAGCCTGCCTGCCGTTCTTCCAGACATAGATGTTGACGGCGTTGCCGTTGCCCTTGGTGCAGGAATGCTCGCCGAACGCTTCACTGCCGAGCTCGGGTATCGCCACGTGTTTGCACGGGCCCGTGCGCTTCATCATGCTGACGACGGTGTCGCGCGAGATCGCGATTACCGCGACGGTCATGGTGTTGGCCTCGCGATCGAACATCATGCAGCTGCCCGCGCCGGTCCGCTGGACCGTCAGCGTGCCCTTGTCGAGAAAGCCGTCGGCATCCGCGGCCGTGAGCCACTCGCAATTGCCGAACCGCTCGCTGCTCTTGCTTACATTCCCGATGGCAACGCGCGCGGCTTCGGTGATCGGTCCGAGTAGCGCATCGTCGGCACGCCGGCCGATCGGATAGACGCTGATCTGCAGGATGTAGTCGCCGGACAAGGCGACGACCGAGGCCTCCTGGCGCTGCGCGCCGGCGGCGCTCGTTCCGCCCTGGCCTTCGTCGCCGATCCCGGCGACTGCGTTCAGCGGCATGCGCTCGCCGAGCGTCTTGACGAAGGTCGCGTACAATTCCCCGGCGCGGTCCTTGTCGGGATTGCGGAACACGGTCAGCATCATCGTGTCACCGCGCCCGGCCTGGTAGATGCAGCCGCGACCGTCCTGATTTGAAATCAGTGACCATTTGAGCGCCGGCATCGCACGGGCGAGCTCCTGGGCGCTGATGAACGGGCAGGTTTCGGCCGCGCGCACGGGAGCGACCGGAACGGCTGCGATTGCAAGGAACAGGGCGAGGCAGGAGAACAGACGATCGATAGGACGCATGGGACAACTTACCACCGCAAATGGCGCGCCATTCAGAACAAAACCGCGAGCTCGTATATAATTGAAATTGTTATATAAATTCAAGCTACTGGGGAGGATCGACTCACTGAGGCTACCTACGCCCCCCAACGGCTTCCGCCGAGTTTATGACGGACGTGGTTTAGCGATCCGCCGGCGACCACGCCCATCTCGCCAAATCTCAATGCCTCGCAGCCTTTCTGGCGCCACTGCGCAAGCGGAGTGGGTCGTCCACGCAAAGCGGCCGTTCGGCGGGCCCGAGGCCATGCTCGCCGATCTGTCGCGCTACACCCACCGCGTTGCCATCGCCAACAGCCGCCTGATCGCCTTCGACCAGCAGGGTGTCACCGAGGGGGAGCAAAACTGCCCACCAGCAGAAACCTCGTGATGCTCACGCCTTCTCGAATGTCCAAGGGACGGCCGACCGGGGACGAATTGTCGCGAAACGAGCAATCTCGCCAGACTTGATAACTTGCTTATGATATCGCGGAGGTAGCTTGTTCGCAGCTGCCCGCTTTTCTGGGAAGCGAAAAGCGGACGCTGTAGCTTTGCCGGTTTAGCGTGGGTAAGCTTTATGCAATTGAACAATGTCACCGCTCGAACGAACGCCGACGCCTTGACCGAGAGAAGCCTCGCTCAAACAAAGACTGGCGAAAGCCCGCCACGCACGGATGTCGGCACGATAACGCTCCATTGGGCGACCGCGCTCGCATTCGTCGTAAGCCTCGTTACCGGCATACGCATCGCAGCGGACGCGCTGCGCGCCCCCTTCTCGAAATGGCTCGCTCCGGTCCTGCCGCAGGGCGAGATCTTTTCCTGGCACTTCCTCGCGGGACTCGCCGTCTTCTTCTGCGGGACGGCCTACGTCGCCTACCTCGCGCGCAGCGGCCTCGTCGAGCGCAACAGCCCCAAGAAGACGCGGATCCTCGCGATGCGCGCTCCGGCTCGCCTCAAATGGGGAGCCGTCAACATCATCCTGCACTGGTTCGTCTATGCGCTCGTGATCTTCCTCACGGGGACGGGCGTGATGATGTATCTCGGCTATGGCGGCTGGTTGGCCTATCTCCACTCGACCGCCGCCTTCGTCGCGCTCGTCTATATCTTCGCGCATGTCGTCGCGCATTTTCTCTATGGCGGCTGGCAGCAGATTTTCCGCGTGTTTCGGCCGGCGCCGCTCGCGATCACGAAGGCCGTGCGGCCGAGGCCTCTTCTCGTCGCCGCTGCAATCGGGGTGGCAGTCGCGTGCGGCGTCGCCGGGCTCGACTGGGCGACGCGCGATACGCTCGTCGTCGCGCGGGTGAGCGACGCGCCCAAGCTGGACGGCGCCATGGGCGATCCCGCCTGGTCGCGCGCGCGCCCCGTCTTCATCCGCACGCAGCAGGGTGCCAATCTCGGCGGATCGGGCGAATCGCTCGTGGAGGTGCGCGCCCTGCACGACGGGCAGAAGATCTATTTCGCCTTCCGCTGGGAGGATCCCACGCGCTCCCTGCGCCGCATTCCGATCATCAAGAAAGAGGACGGCTGGCACGTCCTCGACGAGCGTGCGGGCCTGCAAGACGCCGTCGACTTCTACGAGGATAAACTGGCGGTCATTTTCTCGGATAATCCATCGCTCGGCGGCGCAGGCGCGACGGATCTGGGCGCCAATCCGCTGCCCGGCAAGCCGATGCCGATCAACGGCCGGGGCTTCCACTACACGACGGATGCCAGCTACATAGACATGTGGCAGTGGAAGGCGTCGCGCGGGGGCATGCTCGGGCGTGTCGACAGCCAATATATCGGCCCGCCCTACGCCCCGACCTTGGACGAGCAAAATTACGATGCCCGCTACCAAGGCGGCTATTGGAACAAGCCTGGTCGCGCTCTTTATTCGTATAACTTCAAGTTCATCCACAGGAACGACAAGGGGCCCGTCACGGTTCTGCGGCTTCCCAAGGATTGGAAGGCGCAGGTCGCAGCCCTCAGCAAATTCGATCTTAATCCCGACAGCAGCGACGACGAGAACGGCCGCTGGTACATGTTCGACGGGGAGAGCGAACCCTACACTCCAGAGGCCGACGCGAGGATTCCCGTTGGCACGATCCTGCCCGGCGTGATTATTGCCGGCGACAACGAAGGAGAGCGGGCCAATGTCACCGGGGTTTCAAAATGGAGCAACGGACATTGGACGCTCGAGCTGACGCGCAACATGAAAAGCGATGGCAGATATGACAAAGCCTTCGTGCCAGCCCACGATCTCTACATGTGGGTCGCTGTCTTCGACCATGCACAGACGCGGCATGCGAGCCATAACCGCCCGGTGCGTGTCGTCACGCAGAACTAGGCGTCTCATGGGGAGCGATGTGCTCGACCGGAGGCCACTACGGCGCGGCTGCGCTGAAGCATCGCTTCGCCCTCAACCGCGCATCGCATTCCGGCGCGGCGAGCAGCGGCCTGCTCGCAGAAATTCGCGACGCCCAGAGGCCTCGCGATGAAGACTCATTGTCGGCTCGTCCTCAACGGCAAGCTCGTCGAAGCCCGCGCCGGCGAAAGCCTGATCGACGCGGCGCTCGGCGGCTCGATCCTCATTCCACACGACTGCAGATCGGGACAATGTCAGAGCTGCCGGGTGACGGTCGTTTCGGGCTCGGTCGATGACGGCGGCTCGGGCCATGGCCGCACTGTGCTCGCCTGCCAGGCCGCGGTCGCAGGCGATGCGGAGATCGAATTCGAAGAATTGCCGCTACCGATGAAGCGGGCGTGCGCCGTTACCGAGATCAACGAGCTCTCGCCAGAGATCGCCGAAGTCGTGCTGACGACCTCAGCGCCGCTCGAGTTTCGGCCGGGCCAATATGTGCGCGTCAAGTTTTCCGGCTATCCTGCGCGCGAGTTCAGCCCGACCTTCAGACTCGATGGCTCCTTCAAGCAAGTCGAACTCGTCTTCCACATCCGGCGCCTGCCTGACGGCACGGTGTCGGGGCAGATCGGCAAGGCCATCAGGCCCGGCCATGCGGCACATGTGCAAGGCCCCTTCGGACAGGCCTATCTACGACAGGGCCAGGGGCCGCTGGTGCTGGTCGCCGGCGGAGCAGGCTGGGCCCCGATCTGGGCGCTGGCCCGCTCGGCGCGCTCGACCCAGCGCAACCGCGAGATGGCGGTCGTCGCCGGCAGCCGGGATGCCGATAACCTCTATATGCTTCCCTCGTTGCAGTGGCTGATCGACGACGGTGTCCGCGACGTCATTGCGACGACGGAGGTCGGATCTACCCTACCGATCAGGCCTGGGCGCCCATCGCACTACCTGCCCCTGCTCGGGCTGGAGGATACGGTCTACGTCGCCGGCCCCGTTGGTCTCGTCGATATCGTGAAGAACAAGGCACGCTCGGCCAATGCGCAATGCTACGCCGATCCTTTCCTGCCGAGCTCTCAAACCCCATCGCTGATGGACAAGATCACCCGTCTATGGCGAAGCCGGGAGCAGCCTCATCGCCCCGGTCTGTGAGCCGATGCCGAGCTTAGCAGCGCCGGCGGCTCACGGCTTGACGGGCAGACTACCGAGGCTGGTGATGACGTCGGCCGCCTTCTGGGTATCGGCAAAGCGTAGAAAGGCCAAGGCGTCCGGATCCTGCAACGTGCTTAAATAGATCAGCGCCAGCACCGCGCTCGAGGGATAATCCGCGTCGGTCGGATAGTGGCCGTCCACGCGAAGCACTGTGAGCCCCTGTTCCAACGGCCGCGAGAAGGGGCCGAAGCCGATCGCGCCTTGAACATCGCGAACCGTCTCGATCGCTTCCTGTGTGGTCGTCGCCGTCTTCGATTTCTCGGTGATCTCGAGATCATGCCAGCCGGGCATGCTGGCCCGTAGCACGGTGAGAGTGCTGTCCTGGTCCTCGCGCCGCACGACGCGGATGCGCATATCGGCGCCGCCAAGCTCCTTCCAATTCGCGAGGCGGCCCGAATAGATCGCAACGAGCTGATCGCTTGTGACGGCACTCACTCCACAGCCGGGATGGACGATGAAAGCCGAGGGCAGGCGGGCGATCTCCTTGTAGACGATGCCGGAAGCCGCTTCGGCGTCGGTCAGGCGGCGTGCGACGCGCCCTAAGATCGCCTTGCCGGACCCCACGGCCGCGATGCCTCCGCCAGAACCGATGCTCGGCGGGACCTCGATCTGTGGCGATCCTTCCTGCTGCATGAAGCTCGCGGCGATGACGCGCAGGACATCGATGCCGTCTCCGGTCCCGACGATGTCGAGCCTGCGTGTTTCGGCGCTAGCGGCATTCACCCCCGCAAGGCAGAGGCCCAAAATTGCCGCCGTTATCCTCGAAAATGCCATGGCAAACCCCTTCGAAGCACGAGGTGCGCAATCTGGCAAAGAAACCTAAACCATCTGTTGTCGCAACGCCGTGCCTTTTGGAATCATCCGTGGCGGACAGAAAGTGAAAAGCACAAAATCTGACGGTTTAAAAAAACCATTTGCTAATTAACCGGCCACAAATAGACGATCAAATTGACGATTTTGGGTATTCCACTCGCCTAAGGTTGGTGCCTGGAAGGGGCCTCAATGAGCGACATTGACCGGCCCCCATAAGTTCAGGGTGCTGGCGGTGGTGGCGACTGACCCGGATATGGCAGAGGCATCGAGGGCGCCGCCCCGCTGGCGTCGTTGGGCCGTTCCGTCCGGGATTCCGAGTTTCCCCTCGTCTATCGCCATGCGCCTTGTTGCCGTCGTGCTCGCGACCGGCGTCCTCGGGCTCGGCCTCATCGGCGGCTTGACGGCGCTACGCCTGCAGCAGCAACTGAGGCATCAGGCTGGGGCACTGGGTGAACTCTCAGAAGACCAGCTCGCTCATCGCCTCGACGGCGAGGCGCAGTTGGCGCGAGCGCGAATCGAGGTCCTGGGCGCGGAAACCGCATCTCGCCTGCGTCAGATCGCTCAGCGCGCCGATGTCGCCAAGGCGGTCGCCTCGAACAACGATGTGACTATCCGCGAGCTGCTCAGCATCGTTGCTTCGACCTCCGGCTTCGAAAGGCTGATCGCCTTCGACGAAACCGGTCGCGTGATCGGCGCCAACACGCCCCTCGACCTCCTCGCGCTCAACCGGGCGCTCGAGAGTACCGCTCTCTCTGTCAATCTCAACGCGATCCTCAAGGACAATAGCCGCTCGCACCCGCGGGGTGAGGAAGGCATCAATGAGTTCAAATTGCGTGAATTGTCGGCGCTCGGCCTGCCGCAGCGCCACACCATAGCGCACACCGCGACCGAGCCCGTGTTCGACGACTTCGGCGACCTCATCGGCGCGCTTGCCGCCATCCGACCGCTCGGCCGCACGGAACGGACTCTCGAGAACTTCACTTCGCTAGCCAATGCCGGCGTGGTCATCATCACGGGTGACAACGAGATCGTGTCTTCCGCGGGGCCTGAAGGGGTGAGATTCAGCGGCGCCAGGACGCGTTTGACCGGGCTGCAGCGCTCGGATGACGGCAACTACGTCGCGCGCTGTGTCGATTACGAGGCGACGCTCAAGGTGTGTACGTTCGCGAGCGCATCGCTGGTGACGACGACACGCGATCAGATGTTCCAGATCGGCGCATCCCATACGCGTTCGCTGATGTGGCAGTTCCTGGCATCCGCGGCGCTGGCGCTCGGTGCCTTGGTCGTCGCGCTATTGGCCGCCGTGAGGCACCTCACGAAAGGACTTTCAGCGCTCGCCAAGACCGCCCAGGAAATCGCGGGTGGCAATCTCGACGTTCAATTCCGCGCAACGGGCATCGGAGAGGTCCGCGGCCTCGGCCTCGCATTCGAGCGAATGCTGACGCATTTGCGGGCCAGCACTCAAAGAATTCGCCAGCTCGCTTTCTACGACACGGTGAGCCGCCTTCCCAATCGGGAGAAGATGCGCGTCGATGCGCCGGCGCTCATCGGCGCGGAAGAGGGCGCAGCGCTGTTCTTCCTCGACCTGGATGGCTTCAAATCCATCAACGACACTTTCGGGCACAAGGCTGGCGACGAGCTGCTCAGGATGGTGGCCGAGCGCTTGAGCAATTTGCTGACGTCCAAGGGCGCTGCCGGCAAATGTCTGCTCGCCCGGGTCGGGGGCGACGAGTTCGTCGCCATCATCGCTGGGGTGCAGACGGTCGAGGCCGCGAGCCTCAGTGCCCGCGAGATGATCGAGACGCTGCAGGTTTCCTTCAAGCTCCAGAGCAACCATGCAACGATCGGCGTCAGCATCGGCATCGCGATCTGTCCCACCCATGGCACAACCTATGACGATCTCCTGATCCGCGCCGACCTTGCGATGTACGTCGCGAAGAGCTCGGGACGCAATACCTACGCGTTCTTCACTCCGGATCTCGCAGAGGTCGCGCGTGCCCGCCATGCGCTCGAAACCGATCTCGCCCTGGCGATCCGCAATGAAGAGCTCGTCGTCCACTACCAGCCCAAGGTGTCCTGCGCGAATGGCCGCATCCTAGGGGTGGAGGCGCTGGCGCGCTGGCATCACCCGAAGGAGGGCGACATTCCTCCTCAGCGCTTCATCAAGATCGCGGAAGAGATCGGCCTCATCATGGAGATCGACCGCTTCGTGCTCAGGCGCGCGCTCGCCGAAATCGGGGGCTTGATCCGGGCCGGCTCGAACCTCGTGCTCGCCGTAAATGTCGCGGCGACGGAAATCGAAGACCCGCTGTTCATCAGGGATATCATCACGACCGTTCGCGAGGCCGACTTCCCGCCGCCAAACCTCGAGATCGAGATCACAGAGTCGGTCGCGATGCGCAATCCTGATGTCGTGCGCGAGAGAATAAGCCTGCTCAGGCAATTGGGCATACGCTTCGCAATGGACGATTTCGGAGCCGGCTATTCGAATCTTTCGACGATGGCGAGGCTCCCCTTCGACGCCGTGAAGCTCGATCGCACGCTCGTGGCGGGTGTCGCGGGAGACCGCGAAAAGCAGACGATTCTTCGCCTGGCGCTCGGACTTGCGGACGAATTGGGGTTCGAAACGGTCGTTGAAGGCGTCGAAACGGCCGAAGACCTTCGGTTCGCGGCCGAAAACGGCGCCACCATGGCGCAAGGTTATATTTTTTCTCCGCCGCTACCGCTCGAAGAGTTCGCCGTCCTGCTCCAGCCAACCCTTTTGGCGGTCGAACTGGTGCCCAGGCGAGACGGAGCGGAGCGGAAGACTATGATCCGCTGAGGCGTCGGCGCCAACCTCAGATGCCGATCGGGTATCAAATAGGCACCGATCCATACGAGAGCTCTGCAAGAGTTCGCGGTTCTGTACTGAATGGTGGGAAAATGGCGCGCCCGGAACGATTCGAACGTCCGACCCTCAGATTCGTAGTCTGGAATCGGGACTTTTCAACCGCTTTCTCAGACACGTTGCCATACTCCCGCCCTCTCTACAAGCTATTGATCAATGGTGATATTTCGCGCTGTAGCGCGCCGCAGCGTGGTCCCACCGGGATAACTCTCATCAGAGACTTCCCCAGACTAAACCCAGACTAAAAAAGTGCGGAGGCATTTGTGGCTGATCAGCGGCAGGTTCTCAACGACAAGACCATTGCGCTTCTTTGTGCGGGGGAGACGCAATACAAGGTGCGCGATAGCGAACTACCGGGCTTTTTTGTGCTCATCGGCAAGCGCCGGAAAACGTTCATGGCCCAAGGCGAGTTCTGGCGTGATGGCGTTCGCGAATTCACCGCGCAGGTAAAACTCGGCGAATTTGGTGACATGACCACGCGCCAGGCACGTGGCAAAGCCAAGGAGGCGCTTGGATCGATAGCGAAAGGCGAACGTCCTGGTGAGGCTCCGAAGATCAAGCCAGGCTCGATAACGCTTAGGCAAGCGTGGGAGCGCTATCGGGATGCTCACATGAAACGTAAGGGCCGAAGCTCAGGAACCATTGAAAACTATCGAGATCACATGGAGCGGCTGTTCAAGGATTGGCTCGACAATCCGCTCGCTCGGCTTGGGCGACAACCGCACCTCGTTGTTGACCGTCACGACAAAATAACGAAGGAAAACGGTTCCTATATTGCCAATGGGTCAATGCGCAGTCTGCGGGCAGTGTACAACCACGCGCGGAAAAGCAATACCGATCTGCCGGCCGTGAACCCGGTTTCCGCGATCGACTGGAATAAGGAGCATCGACGCAACACGGGGATGGGCTCCAAAGATATTAGCGGTTGGCTCAAGGAGCTTTACGCAATGGATAACCCGGTAAGGCGGGAATTTCACCTTCTGACGCTCTTGAGTGGATCACGACCAACCGCCCTAAAAAAAATCCGGTTGGAACACATCGATTTGCGACAGAGGATGATCCGCATCCCGAAGCCCAAAGGTGGAAAGGAGAAGGCATTTGACATTCCGCTATCGCGGCCGATGATCCGATGCATCATCCGCGCGATCCGATGGGGCCGGATCATGTATTCCGAGCAAGCGAAGTCGTGGTTATTTCCAGCCGACAGTAAGGAAGGACATCTCGTGGAGCATAAGGAGGAGCGAAATGTGCTATCCAAATGGGGTAACGACTTGCGGCAGAGCTATCGCACGCTCGCGCAAGCAGCGGGTGTTTCGGAACTCGACATCCATCTTTTGATGAACCACTCGCTTCCGGGCGTAAATGCCGGGTACATTACCCGCGATCGGTTGCTAAGGGATCACCTGAGGAGCCAACAGCAAAGAATTTCGGAGTTGGCTGCTCATAGTGTCGCGGTAGAACGAGATCCTTCGTTGGTCCGGTGGATCGAGAGCGCGAAGGTCGAGGAGACCACATGCTCGGCTCACGCCGTTGACCAATCAACGGGTATGTCGATGGCCGCATAGACCGAAATTGCAGCTGAGGCCAAGCCTTCTTGTACGAGAGCTGAAGCGACACGTTCGAAGCGGTACGTACGCCGTGGATCAATCGACAGCATTCTAGCTCCTCTTTCGGACCGAACTACGCCATAAAGGGAAGCGGTAGAGCTGCGAAATAGACAAAACTCCGCGCAAGCGGTAGAGGTTACGCTTGAGGAAGATTTGATCTAACAGCCGGCGGTGCCATACGCGGGCGAAAGACATCTCCGTTTCCTCGGGCGATGAACCGCGTCGCCCAGCATACGGGCTGAGCAACCACGGCTCGGGATATGTTGGTGGCGTCTGGGGGGATACCCCGCGGTATTAGCCAATTCTCGACCAAAACCTGCAACAGGCGAGCCCGACATTACGTGACGCGCGGCGGCGTCGACAAAGAAAATCGGTAGGTTGCTATCAATAGCGATGAGCGGCTCCGATGCGATCAAGCCACGCTTCCAGATCGGAAGTGCACCTTGCAGAACACGTTGGCACGATGCACTTCATACGTATCCGTCCGGTGAAGCTTTCAATTACCCACAAATTCTCCTCCGACCATGGCGCCGAGCGCGATGTCGGTGAGGCGTGACAGCCCGCGCCACATGACCGTATTGCCGGGCGGCGGATCGCTGGCGCGGGCGAGATAACCGCCGAGCCGGGCAATCTTGATCAGATAGTGCGAGAGCGTTTTCGGTCTTGCTCTTGGTTTGTCGTTGACGAGGCGATCGAGCACGCCGATTTCAGTCGCAGTCAACGCGAGGGTTGGTGGTGCGTCTGGGGCGGAACGGTTGAGCGTCGTCATCCAGAAGACCCGCCAACTCAGGATGCAAAAGAGCGAGATCAGGTTGGTCAGACGCTGGGCGGTCCTAAGCTTCGACTCCTCAGCTTTGCAGCCCGATTTGAGGATCTTGTGGAACACCTCGATCTTCCACCTCAAACCATACCATTCGAGCTTCTCAATGACGTCGGTGCGGGAACCAACAGGCAGGTCAGTGATCAGCTTCCAGTCGATCTTCTTTCTGTTTTTCGGCGCCCCGCGCTCTTCGGCATGGATCACTGTCAGGGTCAGAGCGGGATAGCGCTTCTGCTTTCCGATCGGCGGCAGAACTCGAATCTTGCGATACCTGATCTCAAGAACGGCTTGGTCGGGATCGCCGTTGCTGTCTCTGACTTCGATGCGATGGAGCCCTTTGACGGCGACCTCGTCCATTTCGTCGGCGATGGTGTGATCCCCGTCTCCAGCCAAGCGGTCGACGCAAGTCCTGATTAGGAAATGGGTTCCGATCTCCTGTGCTGCGCAGAAGAGTTCGTAGATGTCACTCTCACGATCACCAATATGGATGCATCGTCCCGGATGATCCAAGAGTTGCGTAGACTGCCTCAGATTTTCCAACCACCGGACGCTTTCCTTTTTCTCGATGGGAATCCGGGTCGGATTGATCTTCTTTTTAAGCGCTGCCGTCCCCTTGAATTTCTTCCGTGTCCAGAACTTAACGGCCGCCAACCCCAGCGGCACCCCCTCGATTGTAACCGCGAGGCTCGAATGCATCAGGATGCCGCAAACCGTGTGCGATCTGAGGCGACCTGCCTTATCCCGTCCACTGTTTATGCTCTTGGTGATGCCGATGGCTTCTGACTTCTCGCGTTGATAGCTGAACTCGGTTGTATCGTGCAGCACAAGAACGAGATCTCCAGTGGCGGCGGCACGATCATGTGTTGATTGGAAATGGCCGGCCAGAATGTCCGCTTCGCTGACCCGGTCGTTAGAGAAGAAGCGGTAGGCTGCCTTGGTATTCGCCCAATCCTGGCAGACGAGCGGAATGCTTTGTCCCATGGCGCTTCCAATCTGCGTGAGCAGTTTGCGGAATCTGTCGCCGAGCCGCGCGTCCCTAAACTCGCATCCACTACTCTCTCGATCAATCCAACATTCTCCGTCCAAGGACCGCAAACAGCCTTTTGTCGATCGATCCCTCAATGTCAGCCTCATAGAGCACCCCCTCGCGAATCAGGTGCTCAGCAAGGAATCACAAGTGATTCTTTCGATTCAAGATTTCGTCGATCAGCGGATCAACTCGAGTGGTCAAAGTTATGGGTAATTGAAAGCCGGTGAAGGCCGCCTTGCGGAATGAGGCGTGTTGTTGAGAACTGTCCTTATGAACAGTGATAGGCGCAGTGCCCAAGTCGAACGGCTTGAGGTGGTGGACACGGGGCGGCGACGGCGCTGGTCCGAGGATGAGAAGCTCAAGATCGTCCTGGAGAGCTTACAGTCGCCGCGCCAGGTCGCGGCAACAGCGCGGCGGTATGGCGTTTCGCGCTCATTGCTGCTGCGATGGCGACGGTCGTTTCGCCCCGAGCCGAAGGATGCCGCCGATCAACCTGGCTTCGTGCCGGCGGTAGTGGTCGCGGAATCAGGGCCGATGCCTTGTCCAGTCGCGCCGCCCAGCGGCGGGTTGATCGAGATCGAGTTTGCGGCTGGGGCTCGGATGCGGATCACTGGCACGGTCGATGCGGCGGCGCTGAAGGCCGCGGTGGCGGCACTGGCAGATGGACGGCCACGGTGATCCCGATTGCGTCGGGCGTGCGGGTGTGGATTGCGACCGGCCACACCGATATGCGCCGCGGCATGAACTCGCTGGGCTTGCTGGTGCAGGAAGCCCTTCAAGCGAGACCCGCACGGCGGCGACCTATATGTGTTCCGTGGCAGGAGCGGCAAGCTGATCAAGATCCTTTGGCACGATGGACTGGGCCTGTCGCTTTATGCAAAGCGGCTGGAGCGCGGCCGCTTCTTGTGGCCGTCGTCGGCTGATGGCGTGGTGACAATCACCCCAGCCCAGCTTGGCTACCTGCTGGAGGGTATCGACTGGCGGATGCCACAACAGACCTGGCGACCGCAGGCGGCTGGCTGATCGCTGGGATTTGAATCGGTGGCACGATCAGCGGTCCGGACAGAGACCGCGCCTTGTGATTCTCTGGTCGGCGATGGGCGCCAATGATTCTCTTCCCGACGATGTGACCACGCTGCAGACGATGCTGCGCGCCGAGCGAGCGGCCCGGTTGGCCGCGGAAGCCGAGGCCCAGGCGGGGACCTTGCTGATCGAGAAGCTCAAGCTCACGATCAAGAAGCTCCGGCACGAGCAGTTCGGACAGTCCTCCGAGCGAGGCGCATTGCTGGACCAGCTCGAGCTACAGCTCGCTGACCTTGAGGAGAACGCGGCTCAAGCTGAGACCGCGGCGCAGATGGCAGCCGAGAAGATTGCGGTGCCATCGTTCGAGCGCCGCAAGCCGGCGCGCCGGCCGCTGCCGGAGCATTTGCCGCGGGAGCGCATTGTCTATCCGGTGGCTGCGACCTGCCCATGCTGCGGCGACAGCCGATTGCGCAAGATCGGCGAGGACGTGACCGAGACGCTGGAGCTCGTTCCGCGCCAATGGAAGGTGATCCAGCACGTGCGCGAGAAGCTCGTCTGCCGGGCCTGCGAAGCGATCAGCCAACCGCCGGCCCCCTCGCATCCGATTGCGCGCGGGCGTGCAGGGTCCAAGCTGCTGGCCCATGTCCTGTTCGCCAAGTACGGCCTGCACCTGCCGCTTCATCGTCAGAGCGATGTCTACCAGCGTGAAGGCATCGACCTCGACGTATCGACGCTCGCGGACTGGGTAGGTGCCTCCGCGGCAACCCTGATGCCTTTGGTCGATGCGATCCGGAGCCATGTCTTCGCAGCCGCGCGCATCCACGCGGATGACACCACGGTGCCGGTCCTGGCCAAGGGCAAGACCCGGACCGGCCGGCTCTGGACCTATGTGCGCGACGACCGTCCGTTTGCCGGCCCAGATCCGCCGGGAGCCGTGTTCTTCTACTCGCCCGACCGTGGCGGTGCGCATCCAGAGCAGCATCTGGCGGGCTATGCCGGACTGATGCAGGCCGACGCCTACGCCGGCTTTGGCAGGCTCTACGAGGCCAATCGCAAGGGCGGCCCGATCATCGAAGCCGCATGCTGGGCGCACGGCAGGCGCAAGTTCTTTGATCTCGCGCGGCTCAGCAAGGCGCCGATCGCGGCCGAGGCGGTCAAGCGCATCGATGTTCTGTTCGCCATCGAACGCGAGATCAACGGTATCACTGCGCAGGAGCGTTTGCGTGTGCGCCAGGAGCGTAGCCGCCCCCTGATCGTCGAGCTGGAGGCGTGGTTGCGCGAGCAGCGCGCCAAGCTCTCCAGGAACAACGACACGACCAAAGCGATCAATTACTGCCTCAGCCGCTGGGATGCATTTAGCCGCTTCCTTGATGACGGACGGCTTTGCATGTCGAACAATGCTGCCGAGCGCGAGCTACGAGCGGTCGCCGTGGGCAGAAGAAATTGGACCTTCGCCGGCTCCGATGAGGGCGGCCGGCGTGCGGCTGCGATCTACACCCTTATCGCCACAGCCCTATGCCGCACTCGGCATAGACAGGTTTATGCCGCCCGCCGAACTATGCCGAACGGATTTGGTATGGCACGCCGTTGTCACGCCGGCACCGTCGATCGCGTGCAGGGCAGCCCCATTCCATTCGGCATAGTCTGGTCATTCAGAGCGCCTCGAGGAAGGCGAGCAGGCGGTCGTTCGGCTGGAAGCGGGTTCGCTTGCCGCGCTCATATGGCTTGAGCTTCGCCAAGGCAGCTTCCTTGAGGGCGAGGTGGGCATGCAGGTACGTCTGCGTCGTCTCGACCGATTCATGACCGAGCCACAGCGCGATCACGGAGCAGTCGACGCCGGCTTGCAGCAGTTCCATCGCAGCGCTGTGCCTCAGCACGTGCGGCGACACGCTCTTGGCCTTCAAAGACGGGCAACTCTTGTGAGCGACACGAACATGCTTTCCCAGCAGGGACTGCACGCTATCGGCACTGAGCCGGCCCCCGTGCACGTTCGGGAACAACGCTGTTGCTCCTTTCCGCAACGGCTCCTTGAGCCATGCCTGGAGCGCACACCGAGCGAGAGTGGTCAGCGGAGTGGTCCGCTCCTTCCGCCCTTTACCGACGCATCGTACGTGTGCACCGGACCCGAGGTGGACGGCATCCCGGTCAAGGCCAGTCAGCTCTGAGAGGCGCAAGCCCGTCTGGGCCGCGACCAGCAGCAAGGTGTGATCGCGGCGACCAAGCCACGTCGTTCGATCGGGCGCGGCGAGAACCGCCTCGATCTCGGGGCGCGTCAGGAAGTGCACCTGTCGCTTGTCATGGCGTTTGCTCGGTATGGCGAGCACGCGCTGGATCAGCGCATTGTGTGCCGGTTCCTCGAAGGACACGAACCTGAAGAAGGATCGGATGGCGGTCAGACGCAGGTTACGCGTCTTCGCGCTGGCGCCGCGCGTTACCTCCAGATCGGTGAGGAACGCGCCGATGAACGTTGCATCCAGATCGGCGAGCGTCAGGGCGGATGGGGACTTCCGCAGCCGCACCTGTGCGAACATGAACAGCAGCCGGAACGTGTCCCTGTAGGAGGCGATCGTGTTGCCGCTAACATTGCGCTGGCGCATGAGGCGCTCGGTGAAGAAGCGCTCGATCAACGTGGCGACATTGCAGGCGGGCTTCATGGCGTCACCTCCCATCGCCGATCGAGACGCCGCGCCGCTTCTTCCATCAACTCGGGGCAAGCCGAGAGATACCAGTAAGTATCGCGCACGCAGGCGTGGCCGAGGTAAGTGGAGAGCACTGGGAGTTGTTGCTCGACGTCCTTGCCTTCGCGATACCAGTCGAGCAGCGTCCGGATGGCGAAGCGATGACGGAAGTCGTGCACGCGTGGCCCGGTACGATCACCTGGGCGCCGCAGCCCGATCTCTCTGGACAATCGCCAGAAGACACGATGAACGTACTGGTGCAGCAAGCGGCCTCCTTGTTCGGCAACGAAGAAGGTCGAGCCGCAGCGTGATCCGAGCAGTGCGTCGCGCCGGTGGGCGTAGTCGCGCAACGCGGTTCTCGTCGTCGGATGCAATGGCACGAGCCGCGACTTGCCGAACTTGGTCAGCCGCACCGTCAGCACGCCGGCGTCGAGTTCGACGTCATCACGCTCCAGGCCCATCGCCTCGGATATACGCATGCCCGTCACCGCGATCAGCCCGAACAGGGTATGGTAGGTCCATCGGCGCAGCCCGCCCGCTGGCGGCAGAGCCAGCGCCGCTGCCAGCAAAGCATCGATCTCCGCGTCGCTGTAGACATAGGGCTTGGCGCGCTTCCACCCGGGCAGCATGCCGACGGCCGGTACCTCCGTTCTCGGATCGAAGTTGGCGACATGGCGCGCGAACCCTCGCACGTCGCTCAATCGCAGCGCCCAGGATGCATGACGATCGGGCGGCAGCGTTGCCCATTCCATTGCCAGCCTCGTCGTGATGATCCTGGCTTTGCGCTTCTCCATGAAGGCGACGAAGTCGGCGAGCCGACGGGTCTGGTGCGCGTACTTGTATCCCAACCCCTTGCGCATGCTCAGGTACTTATCGAGTGCGGCGCGCAGATTGCTCATTGCACGCCTCCCGGCCAGGGCAGGCTCAATGTTCTCAGCGCGTCGATGTCGACCTTCGCGTAAATCCGGGTGGTGTCGTGGTTCTCGTGCCGCAGCAGCTGTCCGATCTCCGACAAGGTCGCGCCAGATCGGAGAAGCTCGGTAGCGAGACTGTGTCGGAAGATATGGGCGCCGCGGTGGGCGCACCCTTCGATTCCAACGCGATCGAGAGCGGCCTTGGCGATCATGGTGATCGCGCATCCGGAAGCAAAGCCGACGTGTGGCGCGAGTGTGCGGACGAACAGCCGTCGGCACGACGACTTTGGGCGACCATTGCGCAGATATGCAACGATAGCCGCGCCAATGTCTGGCGGTATCGGCATTCGTGCCCGCTGTCGGCCCTTGGCGCGAACGAGTATCTCGCTGGCGCGCCAGTCGATATCGTCGAGGGTGAGCGTCGCGACCTCGTCGGCCCGCAGGCCGAGCTTGGCCAGCAACAACAGAATGGCGTAGTCGCGCCGTCCCATCACCGTCTCTCGGTCGCAACTGTCGAGAGCCTTCCGCACCTGAGCGGCAGGCAGAAAGGTCGGTAGAGTTGCGAGCTTCCATCGGCGCATCGATGGAACGCAATCCGCCAACGGGCGCGAGTTCAGCCCCCGATGGTGGAGGCAACGGAGAAAGGCACGCAACGACCAGCACATCGCCTTGCCTGTTCCCGCGCTCCAATCCTGGGCGTGGCGCTCAACGTAGCGGATCACGTCCTCTTGGCTGATCTTGCTCAGGGCGCCGGCGGCGCCGCCGGAGCACACCTCGTGCAAAAACCTGCGGATGACCGGGAGATGGCGGACGATGGACCTCGGGGCCAAGCCGCGCTCTGATCGCAGGTAGGCATCGAACTCCTTAAAGATCCGTTCGTGCGGGGTGAGAGGCGGTAACACCAACGGCGCGATCGCGCCTTCCTCGCGCAGCACCGACAACCATCGCTTGAGCGCAGCTCGGTCACCGGGTTGGATAGACTGCCTCCCGCCTCGATGTCGGAGGTACCGCTCAACGACCTGCTCATCGAGATCGACCAGCTTGTAGCGACGGCCCGCGATCCAACTCAGGAGCCCGCCAACCACGTTGAGGCAACGCCATGTGCCGTGCCGAACGAGCCTCTCTTCGACGAGACGAGTGGCGTAGCGCTCGACAAACTGTCTGTGCGGCCCGCTTCTGAGACGCCGGTACAGCCGGCTTCTGCCCAAGTACTCTTCAACTTCCATCTTCCTGTTCTCCGCTGTTGAAAGCGGAGGCACAGAACGAACTATGCCGAACCGACCAAACGCCGGTCAGCGAGAAATCTGGGGAAAACGATCCGACTCGGCATAGTTCGGCGGGCGGCATAAACCGCCAAGCTCAACGACATCGATCCACAGGCTTGGCTCGCCGACGTGCTGGCGCGCCTACCGGATCATCCCGCCAAGCGCATCCACGAACTCATGCCCTGGAATTGGCGACCTCAAAACGTCGCTCAGGCCGCATAAGCGCGGTCAGCCATCCGTTCAAGATGACCTAACCAGGGCCGTCACCGGACGCGTACCTTCATACTTCGACCGAAAGCGAAACCTTGCCAGTTTCGTACCGACTAACGATCTCGGAGCGTTCGAGGTAAGGTCCATGGGGCCAAAGTCGAAATCAGAAAACTGGCAAAATGCGCTCCGACACCTTCCATGGATGGCGCGTCGTTAGCGCGGCTTTCGTGCTCGCCGCATTCGGGCTGGGCTTCGGCTTCTATGGTCCGCCGGTGTTCTTGGACGCCGTACGCGAAAGAAACGGCTGGCCCGTATCTCTCGTGTCCGTGGCCATTACGATGCATTTTCTAATTGGAGCCGTCGTCACGGCCAATCTACCTTCGCTCTATCGACGCTTTGGGATCGCGACAGTAACGAAGGTCGGTGCCCTCGCGCTCGGTCTTGGTGTCGTTGGATGGTCCGTAGCGGCAGCACCATGGCAACTCTTTAGCGCAACCGTGTTAAGTGGTGCGGGGTGGGTAACCATGGGCATAGTGGCGGTCAACGCTATGGTCTCGCCCTGGTTCGTTCGTCGACGTCCCGCTGCACTTGCTACCGCGTACAACGGCGCGAACGCCGGCGGAATCATCTTCTCGCCGTTGTGGGCAGGTGCGATCGGCGTGGTGGGGTTCCCGATTGCAGCTACCGCTATTGGCCTGATCATGGTGCTGACAGCGTGGACTCTTGCTGATCTTGTGTTGTCTCGCGCACCGCAACAAGCGGTATCCTTGCCAGACGAAGCCAATCCTGTTGAGACCGCGGGGTGTGCACCAGTTCAAGCTACCCAACCGTTACCCGGGGCGCGTCTGTGGCGAGATCGTAGATTCTTGACGCTCGCCGTCGGCATGAGCGTCGGCCTGTTCGCGCAGATCGGTTTGACGGCGCACTTGTATTCGCTGCTTCTGCCTCCACTTGGCACACAATATGCGGGGCCGGCGGTGGGATTAGTTACAGCCATGGCGATTCTCGGTCGAACCTTGCTCGGCTGGCTGATGCCCGTCCACGTCGATAGGCGACTAGTCGCAGGTGGCAGCTACGCCGTGCAAATCGTCGGTTCGACCGCTTTCCTCATTGCAGAAGGTACAAACGTTCCATTGCTGATTGTAGGCGTCGTTTTATTTGGCCTCGGTTTTGGCAATGGCACATTCTTGCCACCGCTCATTGCGCAGGTTGAGTTTGCGCGGGAAGACGTGCCGCGAATAGTTGCGCTGATCGTGGCCCTTTCGCAGGGCACCTACTCGTTCGCGCCAGCAACGTTCGGGATGATACGGGAATTTCTTCCGGCTGGAACAGACTGGGCCCTTGGCGCGGCCCCCAACCTTTACGCCGTCGCAGCACTTATGCAGGGGGTTGCGATCTGTGCGTTTCTGGCCGGACGTCGTTGAGATCACGCGCGGTGGGCGCTTCGTGGGAGGGCGGCGCCGAACCATCTTCAAGCCTTCCACGTGGGCTTTTGGAACAGCGAGATCGTGCTCGCCGCCATGCTTCGAACCAAACCCGATTGTCTCAAATGTGATCGCGCGGCCCCGGACCGGCGCCAGGCGACGATACTGTCTTCCGAGATTGGCAATTCAGGAGCTTCGTAACACTTTTGATAGTGTCCGAAAACAGCGAGACGAGAGTTGCGTTCCGTGCAATATTCGCGGCATTATGGATCTCGATCACGCCGCATCCTACCGTGCACTCGCGACCAGAGACGTCCGGTTTGACGGTCGGCTATTTATTGGAGTGCGAACCACCGGGATATATTGTCGGCCCATCTGTCCCGCGCGTACCCCCAAGATTGAAAACGTTGCGTTCTTTCGTTCGGCGGCGGAGGCACAGGAAGCCAAATTCCGTCCGTGCCTGCGGTGTCGCCCTGAAACTGCCCCGGACTTCGGCGCTTGGCGGGGAACTGCGAACACGGTCTCACGTGCCTTATCACTGATTGAAGGCGGGGCACTCGACCATGCAAGCATGAGCGATCTTGCGAGCCGGCTTGGGGTAGGCGAGCGCCAACTTCGACGGCTATTCGACAAGCACCTCGGAGCATCGCCAATCGCCGTCGCGCAAACGCGAAGAGTTTTGCTCGCGAAGCAGCTCATTCATGACACGCAGCTTTCGATGACAGACGTCGCCTTAGCTTCCGGATTCGGTAGCGTCCGCCAGTTTAATGAGGTGTTTCAGCGGCTCTACGGGCGCCCTCCTAACTCTCTGCGTCGGACCAGATCACCGACGTCGGCGGCTACGCCCTCCACTGAAATCAAACTTCGCCTTAGCTATCGACCGCCATATGACTGGTCCGCGCTTCTCTGCTATCTAAAGGCCTTCGCAATTCCCGAGATCGAACTGGTTGACGGGCTTGCCTATTGCCGCACCATCGACTTGGATGGGGCAACCGGATCTATCACCGTTCGGCCGTCGGCCGACCACGCGTTGGAAGCCGTCGTGCAATTCCCGCGGCTTGCAGCGCTGCCAGCCATCCTCACGCGCCTGCGGCGCGTATTCGACCTTTCTGCCGACCCTGAGCCAATCACGCGTCACCTGGCGCAAGATGCGCTGCTTGCGCCTCTCGTGGCGGCATGGCCGGGACTGCGGGTTGCGGGCGCATGGGACGGGTTCGAGTTCGCGGTTAGGACGATCCTCGGCGACGGGAATACGGCTTCCAGGGCGAGGACCGACATCCGAAGGATCGTGAACGCTTACGGAGCCTCGCTGGCTGTGACCGGACCGGGCAAAGAGAGCCTGACAAGAGCATTTCCGCGTCCAAAAGTACTTGCGACGGCCGAACTTACCGAGCTCGGTATTCCCAGCGCCAAGGCGACCGCAATTGCAGCGCTGGCGAGGATGGCATCGAGCAGCAGGGACCCATTTAGGACGGGGCAAAGTCTCGAAGATGTGGTTGCTCAACTTCGCGAAATCCCGGAAGTTGGTGAAGCGACAGCAGAATACATCGCAATGCGGCAGTTTCGGGAGCCGGATGCATTTCCACCAACGGCCAATCAGCACACGCTAGCGTTTGACCAAGAGCGTATTTCGATCCGGGAGATGTCGACCTGTAGCGAGTCCTGGCGGCCGTGGCGGGCCTATGCTGCGCAGTACCTATGGTACGCGCAAAACTTTCCCGAGGCAGAGCGGCGGACCGTTCGGTCCTCGATTGATGCGACGGCCAACCTCGCGGCTTCTTAACAGACCTCCGTCGGTGTGCATGAAGCGCCACATGTCTCTCGGCTAGCCACTCCGCCATGCCCCCCGTGGGACACTTTCGATACACGCTCGCTTTGAGCGTGCTCGCAGTGACGGAAGACTGACTCGCTTGACCTTGAACCATGGTACCTCCCGACAGAATTACTCTGTCCGAGCTGAGCGATTTCAAAATCACTTTGGCGTCCGAATAGCGCGAGCAGCAATCGAACGAGATGGCTATTGTGTGCTCACGCTCGGATAACTGCTCCGAAGCACTAGCGCCATAGGCACTTCGACGAGCATGCATCATCTGACGTCGACGACCGTCGGCCATGGGGATTGGGTTATGATCGACGCCGCCTCCGCCTCGAACGAACATGATGTCAATTCCATAACCTTAGGAGATTTCCTTGTACAAGCGGTGGAATCATACGCTTCGCGGCCTGCTGTCGTGTGGAATGGTCAAACGCTGAGTTTTGCCGATTTGCTGCACGAGAGCGCCTGCGTTGCAAACGGCCTATCCGCTCTCGGCGTACGATCGGGCGACCGGATGGCCATCTGGATGCCCAACGCGCCGGCATGGCTCGCACTTCACTTCGCATCGGCAATGCTTGGCGCAATCCTCGTGGCTATCAATCCGCGATTCCGCAGTCACGAAATTGGAGACATTATCGCGCGATCGGGCTCTAAACTCCTTGTGATATGGCCCGATTTCAGAGGCCTCGATTTCATCAGCACGCTGCACGAAATCGATCGCGACCTACTAGAGCCTCTCGAGACGGTGGTGCTCTACGGTGAGGCCGACGCATCTCTGGCCCGCGAGAGCCTGGGCAAGCGTGCGGTGCTTTACGCCGAACTTGTAAAGGCGCCTCCGGTTACAGCCGACCTGGGAAGCTCAGCCCTTGGCTCCAATATCTTCACGACGTCCGGTACGACCAGCGCTCCAAAGTTCGTCCTCCATAGCCAACAGGCGATCGTCACACATGCAAGGTGGGTTGCCAAGGCCGCCGCATATTCCCCCGAAAGCGTCCAATTGCTGTGTTTACCCCTATGCGGAATCTTTGGATTTGTCCAAGCAATGGCTGCCTTAGCATCGGGTTCTTGTTTAGTGATGCAGGCAAGTTTCGACGCAAGGGGCGCAGCAGACCTAATTCGGGCGAACAAGATCGCGACACTCTGCGCCTCGGATGAAATGCTGGCACGTCTCTTCGCAGAATCGGCGGCGCAAATTCCATTCCCCTCGCTTCAGTGGGCCGGCTTTGGAAGCTTTTCCCCCGAGCTGTCGGATCTCCCATCGCAGCTCTCACGAAGGGGAGTACGTCTCGTTGGCATTTATGGATCAAGCGAGATGCAGGCCATCTTCACGCATCAGCCGATACGGGCCGAACTGCCTGCGAGGGCTGTGGCTGGCGGCCTTTTGGTTGCCCCCACCGCTCAGGTTCGCGTCCGCGACATCTCGACGGGGAAATTGGTGGGACCTGGTACTCCAGGGGAGCTCGAAGTGAAAGGGCCGAGCCTGATGCTTGGCTATTTTGGCGATGAGCAGGCAACCGAGCAGGCGTTTTCGCCGGATGGCTACTTCCGTACCGGCGACCTTGGTCGAGTTTTGCCGGGCGGAGGCGTCGTATTTATGGGGCGAATGAAAGACGTTCTTCGCTTGGGGGGATATCTCGTAGCGCCGGCAGAGATAGAATCTTATGTTCAGCAGCACCCATCGGTTGACGCGTGCCAGGTGGTGGACGTGGCCGGACCGTCCGGCACGATCGCAGTCGCGTTCGTAACGCTGCGGCCCGATGAGAGCTTTAGCGCTACTGCGTTGCGGGATTTTTGCAGTCAAAGGCTGGCCAAATTCAAGGTGCCGCGATCATTTGTCTGCATCGACGCATTCCCTGTAACTTCGGGCCCGAATGGCACCAAGGTGCAGCGCACGAAGTTGCGCGAGCTTGCAGCTCAAAGAATCACTGCGGTTCAGTAACAGCCGTTCAATCCATCAAAGGGCGAGAGGTGGCCCACTTGGCGTATCACATGTCCGGGCCGCCTGGGCGTTCCGTTCTTAGATGCCTATCGCGTCGCGAAGGCGCTGCCACGCGACGGCCGGACGCAGAAACCAGGGGTCGCCATAGTAGAGTGGGCGCGTCTGGAATTCGAGATTGTCGTAGGCCGTGTGCCCTTCCGGATCCTGCAGAACCTTCAGAGCAATCTTGTGGCCAAGCCAGGTGGACCGACCTATTCCGGAACCGCAACAGCCAAGGGCATAGTGAACGCCTGCCACCTCTCCCAGGTGAGGCAACAGGTCAAAGGTATACGCTATGAGGCCCGACCAAGCGAATTCCGCTCTCACGCCAGCGAGTTCTGGAAATACCCTCAGCATTGCGGCGTAAAGACCAAGGCTATTCGCGATAGCCCCATCTCCTGGCCTTACCGCGCGACCGCCAAAAATGAGGCGTGCTCCATCCGGTGACGTTCGATAGTAATAGAGCACGCGGCGCTTCTCTTCTATGAGCCGCTGCCCCGGCATCAAACGGCGCATTTGGCCGCTTGGAAGTGGTTCTGTAGCAATCAAGGCGCTGCTGATCGGCACGATACGCCGGCGAAGATATTGGCTCACTTGACCGGTGTAGCCGTTCGTCGCGATAATTGCATTCCTCGATCGAATTTGCCCACGAGACGTGGTCACGAGGTGTGTATCGCCCATAGCGGAGATATCAAGCACGGGCGTATCTGGCGCGAAGGATACGCCAGATTTCAGAGCGACGTTCACCAATCCGTCATGGTACAAGGCGGGATTGAGAGAGCTATCGCGCTCGAGGAGCATGCCCCCGCAATAGAGGTCGCTTCCAATCTCCGAGCGTTGTTCGTCACGGGGTATCATGCGCGCCGCAATGCCAAAACGCTCTTTGAGAACTGCTGCTTGATATCCCAGGTCGTCGTAGTCTTTCGACCTCAGAGCAGCTACAAGCCGGCCCACCTCGGCAAGACCACATTCAATTCCTTCATCCTCAATAAATCGTCTCGTATACGCCAAGGCCTTCAAACTCTCATCCATGAGGGCTTGGGCCGCTGTGTTTCCATAAGCATCGATGAGCCCTGACAAGCCAGGTTTTGGAAAGCTTGGTCCAAGCATGCCGGAGTTGCGTGTGCTGGCGCCAAATCCAATTTGGCGCGCTTCCAGCACGATCACATGGCGCCCCCGCCGGGCTAACGTTATCGCCGCAGCAAGACCCGTGTAGCCCGACCCTACCACGACGACGTCAACGTTCCGGGCAAGATCGCAATCCAGCTGCTCGATGCGCGGTCGTCCTGTCCACCATAGCGGAGCGGGCGTCGCATCCTGGACAAATTGCTTATACTGCATCCGCCCGAGCTCCGGCCTCAGCCGGTACCGACGTCAGTATCGCTTCCGGCGGCTGCCAGCGATCGATCCTCCGGATATCCGCCAACCAACGCGCGACGTTGGCGTACTCCGAGAGATCTAGCTTCGCCTGGTCCGCCCAAAATAGATAGCCCGCGCAGGATATGTCGGCAATCGTCAAGGAAGAGCCCACGAGGAATTCGGCACGCTCCAAGTGGATATTGAGCTGCCCCAACGCATCCTCTGCCCGCCGTCTGTAGAGCGACACCACATCTGACGGAGGATCGGTTTCGAACCGAAGGGCAAATCGCAAGTTGGCAACACCAAGGTTCAATCGGCTCATCTCCCAAAATAGCCATTCGTTGATCGCTGCGCGGCTCCGCTGGTCCGTCCCGCCGAATGAGGCCGTTTGCTCAGCCAAATAAGATAGGATTGCGTTCGACTGGCTAATGCACAGGCCTTCATGAACCAACACCGGCACCTCACCGTATCGGCTGATGCGTCGGAATTCAGCGGGACGGCTCGACGGCTCCGCAAAGACGTCGATCATCTTGTACTGATAGCGGAGCCGCGCTAGCTCGAGGAAGAGACAGACCTTGTACGAGTGTCCAGAGTCGTGATGGCCATAGACCGTGTATTCGGGTTGTTCCATCGTTATTGCTCCGCATCATTAGTCCGCGCGCCAGGCAGGATCAGGGGTCCGGCCCACCGCACCGGAGTACGTCATTTTCTGCGCTGCCGCGGCTGAGTCAGAGAGAAACGAGTCTTGGTGCACTTGAACGAACGGGCTGAATCTCGGACACCTGCGATCCGCCGAGAACAGACTTCACGATCGCCTCGGCTCGAAGGGCGACCATGCTGAAACTCTGACCATCGCCGATTCCGTGCGAGTGCTCGCAAAGCCCATTCAGATATATTCGTGCGCGAGACGGTCTGGTCAACGCGAGACTATAGTCTCGATTCACGACGGGCTGTCCGCAATCGTTCATTCGAACCAACGAGTGCACGTTCTGTAGGAATCCCGGTAGGGGATTCACATGGAAACCGGTCGCCAAGACGACTACCTCGCCCGTTATCACGTCGGTAGCATCGCTATTCACTTCCCTTACCGACAGGTCTATGCCGCATTGCGTCCTGCGCACTTCGGAAACGGCATGTCTCGTGAGAAGCGTGATGCGCGGTGCCTGAGCGACGGCATCCTCGTAGATCTGCTGGTACAGGGCTGAGCAGATTTCAGCATCAAGACCAGAATAGTTGGTCCGCAATGTCTCGGCGAACGCGGCAGCTTTTCGTTCTGGCGGCAAGCCAAAGAAGTAGTCTGTTTCCGGCGGACAGTAGACCCCATTGCTGAATTGGCTGAGGTCGTAGAGTTTGAAGCCCGAAGACCGCTGAATGCCAGCTATCGATGCGTTTGGGAACCGCTGACGCAAATCAAAGATCGCTTCGCCTGCGCTCTGGCCAGCACCAATGACCACAATGGATCCAACCGTCTGCGGTAAGCGGGCGACACGCCGCTCGTACTCTGACGTGTGGAACACGCGATCTCCGAGAAGCGCCTTAAACGGCGCCGGGATCGTCGGCTCTGCACCGACCGATACAACGACGTTGGTCGTCGAAACGCGTCCAGAGCGGGCGCCGACCGTGAACTCGGCTAGTTCGTTGCCCTCGAACCGCGGGCTCACGTCTCCGATGGCGTCGTCATAGCTGACGTATGCCGCCAGCTGCGCAGCCGCCCACTGGACGTAGTCTGACCATTCCCGACGGCTTGGTGCCCGGCCTAATCGGCCGAAATCATAGAGTCGGCCCTTGGCCTTCAAATAATTCACGAACGTGAAGCGACTACGGGGATCGCGCGGCGTAGCGAGATCGCGCAGGAAGTGATGGTTTATGTCACTGCCAGCCAGAATGAAATTCGGGTGCCAAGCACTGGATGTTCTTGCCTCGAAGAATCTCGACGACAGTCGGGTGGGATGAGCCTCGTCTACGCATTCTTCGATCGCGGCGGCAATCGCTATGCCGGAGGGGCCGAAGCCCACGCAAACTAGATCCACACGCTGTTGATTAGGCGCAGCGTCCATCTCGACCTCCGGTGTATCCGTTCCGATGCGCGGGCCTTGCTCGCGAACCGCGACACCGACCCGAGAGCGCTGAGATGCTCTTTGCATCGTTTTCGCAGCACAATCGCTCGTTGCCTACCTGTACAATCCAACAGGACCGGTTCGCTCGTCAGTTGCGCTAGGCTAGATTGTCTCCCGGTGCCGTTGTTGGGAGATCGCAAGTGAGAATTGTCGGACATAGGCGCCAGGCGGGACGGCAGCGTGAGGAGGAACAGCTAGATGAAGGCCGAGACGCAGAGCGATTTTCAATCGATATGTTGCGTGGATCAGGCGCCGGGGAGCCGAACATCAACCCCTCATGTGCAGCCGATCTATGCGACATCGACGTTTGTCTATCCACCTCCCGAAGAGGCGATGGAAATATTCGCCGAGTTAAAGGAGCGGCCGCATCTCTACAATCGCTGGGGGACGCCGAATACCGCCCTCGTTGAACAAAAGCTCGCGGCGCTCGAAAGCCATGGTCTTTCAGAGAACGGGAAGCCGTTGCAACTGGAGGCGGTCCTGTTCAGTTCCGGAATGGCCGCGGTTTCGTCACTATTCCTGTCGTTGGGCCTGACACCCGGTGATCACATCGTGACACAGGGAAACATTTACGGGACCACAACCGAGTTCTTGGATGCCATGCTCGCGCCGATCGGCGTCCGGATCATCTACGGCGACCTACACGACATGGAATGGGTCGAAAAGCAGCTTCGGACGCATTCCCCGGTTCGTCTCATTTACCTCGAGACGCCGACAAACGCGACGGCCCGGTGTTACGACATTGCGCAGCTCGCTCGGATTGCACATACGTACGGTGCAAAATGCGCGGTGGATGGCACTTTGGGGACACCCTATCTCCAACAACCGTTTGCGCATGGAGCGGATTTCGTCGTTCATTCCGCGACGAAATTTCTCAATGGCCACTCGAACTCCCTTACGGGCGTCGTCATCGGGCGCGACGGAGCGTTCGTCAAGACGGAAGTATGGAAGATGCGCAAGCTGCTTGGTGGCTGCGCCGGTTCTTTTGATGCCTGGTTGCTCAACATGGGGCTCAAGACGCTCCCCCTGCGCATGGAGCAGCATTGCAACAACGCCATGCGCGTCGCCACGGCCCTGGAAGGCCACAGCGCAATACGTCGTGTACGATACCTTGGTCTGGAGGAGCACCCCGACCATAAGGTCGCCGCGCGTCAAATGCGAGCATTCGGCGGCGTGCTTAGCCTTGAGGTGGCCGGGGGTCTCGAAGCGGCGGTGCGCGTCCTGAGAAACGTGCGCCATTGCACGGTCACAGCAACACTGGGCGCGATGGACACCTTGATACAGCATCCAGCAACAATGACTCACGTCAAGGTGCCCAGAGAGCAGAGGGAGGCGCACGAGATCACGGACGGATTACTTCGGCTCTCCGTCGGTATCGAGGACCCGGAGACCATCATAGGCGACCTTCGGCAAGCGCTCGAGGCGCCGTAGAGCCTTGATCTGCAGGGCTTCGGACGAACACGGCTCCGTGCCTGGCGCAGACTATGCGCGGCTCCGGTGACCACAAAACTGCTGCGATGACCACGACGGGAGATTCGATGATGGATATCGTTTCAGTGCCTGGATCACAAATCATACAGATTGCCAGAGCTGCGGCGAAGCATCGTGACATCGCGTTTCTCTGCTTTGGTGAGAGCGACGTCAGCAGTCCCGCATCGGCTCGAGCGGCACTCAAGCGTGCGCTCGATGAAGGGGAAACCCGATATCCCGATGTCCGCGGACTCCCCGAGCTTCGCGATGCGATAGCCTCGTATTTGACGGATCTTCACGCGCGAGCGGTATCGGAAGGGCAGATACAAGTTGTCGCTTCAGGAATGGCGGCAATATCCGTTGCGTTGGCGGTTACGGCCCGCCCTGGCGATCGCGTCCTCGTACATGGCCCGGTATGGCCCAATATTCTGAATGCAGCTCGACTGCGGCAAACAGAGGTGACGCAAATCGCGCTTCGTGGGAACGGGTCCGGCAAATTTACACTCGATATGGATGAACTTTCCTCGGCCTTGCCCGGGCACCGCGCATTCATCTTGAATTCGCCAAACAATCCTACCGGATGGACGGCTACGCGAGAGGAACTCGAGGATATCCTTGCACTTTGCCGGCGCGACGGTGTGTGGCTGATTTCCGACGAGGTGTATTCGCGCCTGGTCTATTCCGACGCACGCGCGGCGCCGTCGCTTCTGGATATCGTTTCGGATGAAGACCGCGTCATTGTGTGTAACAGCTTTAGCAAGACGTGGGCAATGACGGGATGGCGCGTGGGTTGGCTGGTCTTGCCGAAAGGCCTTCGAGATCCTGTCTCGAACGCAGTAGAGGTGATCCATTCTGGCGTGGCTCCATTCTCCCAGCGTGGCGCACTAGCCGCAATCGCCGACCACCCCTTCGTGCGTGGGTTTGTTGAGCATTGTGCGACAGGCCGGTCGCTAACGGCGAAAGCGTTCTCGGGACTGGATCGGATAAGCTACTTTGTTCCCGATGGGAGCTTCTTTGCCTTCATCCGCATCGATGGCATTCAAAACAGCCTCGAACTCGCGCTGAAGTTGGTCGAGAAGCATGGCATTGCCGTTGCCCCGGGGAGCGCCTTCGGTCCGGCTGGCGAGGGACATATCCGGATTTGCTTTGGGCTGGAGGGCGAACGGCTCGGTCATGCCTTGTCACGACTTCGGACAGCCTTGAAAGACGTTTGATGATTGCTTCCTTCGAACGGGATTGCATTGCCGATCGGCAATCGGTCCGCGATCGTGCAGCGCGCACGCTATGATCAGATCACACTTTTGACCACGCTTATCGTCGTTCAACAAGCAGCTCGCGTGGAATTGTGTCTTTGCTACAGCGCTGAATGGTGGGTTCGGCGACCGCCACCAGGTCAGCGACTAGCCCGCCAAGGGCAACGACCGGCCGTTCCGGCGAGGCAATCCCTTGCCCTGCAAGCATGATCACGTCCGAAAACCGCCAGAAGTACCTGGCGCCAGCCGTTAAGAGGGAAAGGGTAAATCGACGGAAAAGCCGGTGGCTCTGACAGGAGAACAAGCGCCTCATGCGATCGGAGAACGCCTACGGGATCTTGTGTGGTCTGGCAGCTGTCTTTATCTGGTCTGCTTTTATTATCGCGTCCCGTTTTGGCGTGCGGACACACTTAACCCCTTGGGATATCGTTGCGATCCGATTTGCTGTGGCCGGGGCCATTCTGTTGCCGTACCTCATCCGCAGAGGACTTGCGCTTGAGCGGCTCGGCTGGACTGGCTTGGCCGTGATCGTCGTCGGATGCGGAGCTCCCTGCGTTCTGCTTGTCAATGTGGGGCTGTTGTTCGCCCCAGCCGCTCATGCGGGCGCACTTTATCCCGGCGGAACTCCTCTAATGGTGGCAGTGCTTGCGATCGTTTTTCTTGGCGAGACACCATCCCCTTCCAAGGCGATCGGGCTGTCTCTAATCGTCCTTGGCGCGCTCTGCCTCGTGCTTGGGAATGGCGGCACCATCGGAACGCAGCAGAACCTTGGCCAGGGGCTCTTCCTCGCCGCAGCATTCGTCTGGGGCGGCTATACGATCGCGATGCGCAGGGCGCAGCTTGATGGCTTGCACGCCGCCGCTATTGCAGCGGTCGTATCATTGGTCCTCTACCTGCCCCCCTATCTGTACTTCAACGGGCTGAGGGCCTTGTCGGCGCCGGCGGCAGAGTTGACGCTCCAGGCTATAGTGCAGGGCGTTCTGACGGCCATCGTTGCTCTGCTGCTATACGGGCGAACCGTGAGCATTCTTGGCGCCACCCGCGCCGCTGCGTTTGTCGCTTTGACGCCAGTGGCCACCGCGATACTTTCGATCCCCGCGCTCGGCGAATGGCCCTCCATGGCAGACTGGATATCCATCGCCATCGTTTCTGCTGGTGTGTACATCGTAGGCGGCGGCCGCCTGCCGGCGAGAATTGCGCGAGTGAACGCCACATGATCTTCGGCGTGTTTACGCGCGATGTTTTCTTAAGTGCAGACTGGCGCAGGCGCCAGCACCGACGTTTGAGGCCGTGCGCGCGATGGCGCGCCTTGAGAGAGGAGACTCTAACTCACAGTGGAACGTCATACATCGGAAATTTGGTTAAACCGCATGGCTTCAACGACCGCCTGGGTGATGGTCTGTGCACCTAAGCGCAAGCGAGCATCTTGGAGATGATATAATACCGTGCGCTCCGATATTCCCAATATCGTTCCAGTTTCCGACATTGTCTTTCCCCGGGCCGACCATGTCAGACACTGCCGTTGCCTAAAGGTCAGTGGACGTCCCGCAGCCGAATTGTGTCTGCTCGAGCTCATTGTGAACCGCGCGTGAAGTTGGAATGCAGTCAGGTGGATGGCAGCAAGCGCGGTTTGAATTTCGGATCGAGTCGGACGGTCAGCAGTTTTTTCGGCAAAGATCATGGCTGCGAATTTGCTGTATCCAACATAGACAGGGACGGCGAGACCGTTCCGAATTCCATGCCGAGCAACTTCTTGTGTAAATCGATCGTCGGGAGTCAGTCGGCATGAGTCTTCGGCCAAGTCACCCCAGAAAAATGGCATGCGCGCGGTGCGGGCATGTCGAACAATAGGATCCACATCACTGAGCTTGTCTCTGACGTAAAGCTGCGCGAGCGAGTCTGGATAAGACGAAACAAGTTCGGTGTTTCCCCCGCTTATGCGCAGATAAGCGAACCATTGAAAGCCCAGGTTTCTCGTGATTTGGACTGCGACACCACGAAGCTCGTCGATCGTACTTTCCAACGGGATCATGTCCCAAATATCTTCCAGGGCCGACGAAATGTTCCAACTCATTCCCGCACCTTGACGCCTATATCGCTCGTTCGGTCGCCGCCGTTTTGTGTCGCCGACCTGCACGCGCGTGTATCGCCACCACCGCCTCATACTTACGAGCGAAATGTGTCCGCAGGTTGTCAACTTATAAATACGCACCCTAAGAGCGAATTGAACCCATCTGAGTTTTGTTTCCTGGTGTGTCGAATGCCATCACAGCCGTCAATCGACTAGACGACATCGCCGTCGCGAGACTGACTTATGGCTCGCCGATTGCGTGGGCGGGAATCATCTTCCAACGATACCCTTGAAGGCGCCGTTCCTCGGAAAGGCTGAGTAGTCCAAAGGGCGACTGCCAAGCGTTCCCAAGAATGTGTCGAAGAACCGCGAAGGGGTCATCAAACCCGACTTCTCGCCAAGCAACGGCGAGTGCTCGAGCAGCAAGATAGCTAGTCTCGAAGTACGGGCCGGCTGATCTTCCGAGCAGGCACCGTGCTCGGTAACGCAAATCGTTTACTTGCCGATCCCTGAGCATACCGCACTGCTTCTCGAGGAAGGCGACCGAACAGCGAGAAACAAGATCACTCTCCCGGAACAGAGAGGGCGTGAAGCAGTCGTCGGACATTAGGATCTCACCGAGCGCGACTGCGCTAAGGGCGCCAGTAAGCAGTCGCGCCGCGAAGTCGTGCGGTCCGAGAATCACCAACACATCACTCGCCTCGACAGCCACGGGTAGCCGGCCGGGAGGTTCTTCATTGAAGTACAAGGCGGTGACCCTTCGGCAACATGGCGCGAGCCGCGGCACGAGGCTCGCTGCCAGGCGAGCTCCATAGGTGCCTGCTTGGCTGAGCAGCAGGATTGATCGGCCGAGTTCAATCGCTGCCCGCGCGAGGCACTCCAACTGCTCGTCGTCGGTTCCGAATAACTGTACGGTCGTTGCCGATGTTGACGTGCAAAGGTCGGGGGCGGATGTTCCCGGTGCTAAAAACACTATCCCCCGATCGCCGTAGATGCGACTGGCAGCAAGCGCGGCTGGTGTGCTGAAGTGACCAACAACGTATTTGGTCCCGCAGGCCGCAATTTCATTCGCAACCTCCCGGGCGCGTTTCTCGGAGCGCTGGTCGTTGTAGTAGAAGGTGCGAGCAGAGGTGTTTTCATCACGAAGCCCAAGCTCGATAGCAACTTGGAGGTCTGCCGCGTGCGGCCCAGCAGTGCCGCAGACGGCGAGGAGAGGACCGGTGACCACTTGCGCTTCGGCTGGCTCATGCACCATGGTGGCGTCGCCTTCCAAATCGAATGTCACTGCCCTCTCCGCTCTCATTCGTGCGAACCGTCCGGCGGCCCCTACGCGCCGACGACGCAGCGAGCCTCCGTCCGTGGATGCGCTGAATTCTCGGTCTCTCGGACTTGGAAAAGTCCAATGGGGATGGGTCTGGGGTGGCTCTCGGGCGCCAAATCCAAGTGATTCAAATCCTTGCCCGTAAGCGCCCAGAACAATCGCTGAGCGTCGATTGGCATCATAGGGAAGGCCGCTTGAGCAAACGCTTTCAGCGCGAAAGCTAGATCATCTGCACTGGAGCCTGGTGCACAAAGCTCTGCCCGAATGTACCCAAGGAAGTGCAGGAGATCTTCGGCCGCTTGCCGTAGGTGAAAGCGGTCCAGTGAAAGGCTGTCAAGGATTCGGGTGACCGCCGCCGATGCCGCGTGACGTACTTCGATGGAGACCCCGCCATTTCGGCGGCCACCTTCCAGAACCCTGCCATACGCTTGGTAAACCTCTTGCCACGGCTGTGATAGCGCAGCGTCTGTCTGCGCAACCATTTCCGCTTCATTGAAGTTAGCTCTTTCGAACCCAGGAGAATTGAGCAGCGTATGAAACCTGATCAGGTCAGTCGAGTGGCGGGTTGCAAGATCGCGCGCCCAAATGACGTGGTTTCGACTCGTCGAGAACTTGCTGTGGTCGAGATTGTAGAACTCGTTTGTGATGGACCCGTATGGTAACCATTCTTGCTCTCCGCTAGCGATAAGTAGCGCGGCGTGAACGATGGCGTAGAAATAGGTGTTGTCGAACCCCAAGAAGTTCACCACTTTTGGTGAGGCATCTTTACCCCGCGAGCGACGCTTGTGATCCAGCAACTGATGAACGACCAGTTCTGGCCAGGCGTTGATGGCTTGGCCGGGGAATTCGTCATGCCGTATCGGGATGCCCCAACTAGCTTCAACCGTAACGGGAAAATCAGGCAGCCGCGCAGCAAGCGCATCGACCACGAGCCATCCGAAACGGGGACGGTAACGCCCGTTACCCCGGTAGAACTCGCGAATCTTTTCGCGATATCGGTCCATCTCGAATACGAGCAGGGGCACCATCCGCACTTGCAACCGACGGCTACCAGTTACAGTATCGCGCGGCGCGATGAGACTATTGGGATCGCATAAGAAGCCGCATGACTCGCAGATACCACATTTGCACTCGTCAAGGCACTTCGGACAGTAACCCGAGACTCCCGCTTCGTCCAAAGCCATGCCTCGATCGGGCGAGAAGAAAGTCGGAAACTCCTTTCGTACGAGAACGCCTCGCCGGTAGAGCTCAAGGAAGAACTGGCGCACTTGCTCGCATTCAGCGGCATCGGGTATCGCGAATTCGCTTACGTCGACTTGATACAGTGCCATGGTCCCGTGAATATCGTCCGAGCATTGTTGCGCGAGCTGGGCCGGCTGCACCTTCTGGCGCTCTGCGGTAACACGGACATACGACTGGTTCACGTCGCTGAACGTCGTATAGGCATAACTCCCACCACGCAGTTTCAGCTGCTTCACGAATGCGTCCGCGGCAAGATAGGGACCGCTGAGGTGACCCACATGAAGGCCGCCATTTGGCGTGGGCGGTGGAACGGTGACGATCCAATCGTTGTTGTGCATCGCTTCTTCCCCTTTCTCTGATCAATATTTTACTGTCCGCTACCGCCGAGATCCCAGTATATATCCACCATCACGAACGGATCCGACCCCACGTTGCGCAGGGAGTGTTTGGCCGCTCTTGGGATGTAGGCCACGTCGGTCGGATAGAGTTCCGTCGTATTGCCATCGACTTCCAAGGTTGCGCTTCCGCCAATGACGATGAAGGTTTCCTCTTCATCGTGATCGTGGAGATCGACCTGCTTGCCGGGCTCCAGGGTGACGATCATGCAACCAAACTCGGTCAGGGGACGCTTGGTATTGGCGACCTCCGTCCAGGGAAACAGGCGACGGATATTGCAGTTGTACTCGTTGGTATAAGTGCTGGACGCGCCTCGACGCACGAGCCGCTCGACGCCGTTCTTTTCAGACACCTGACTTTCTCCTCTTTAGCCGACAGCGACTACCGCAGGCAGTTGGCGAGAACTCGTTGGATGGACGTGCGAAGACAGATATTCCATGAGCGAGCCGGCAATCATTTGAGAGCGCAGAGAAAGAAGGCTGAATGAGCCGGCATCGCCGAAACCGTGGCTCGACTCGCAGAGCCCATTGATAAAGATCGGCAGGGGCCGGGATCCATCCATCATTCGATAGTCGCGCGACAACGAGAGCACGGCGTGCTGATCGCCGAGGGACGCAGCGACCTGTCGCAAGAGAGGCGGGAATCGTTCTTCGTTTTCCCGCAAGCCGAGATTTCGAAAGCCTGTTGCAAGCACGACCGCATCGACCGACAGACTGGTCCGCTCGAAGCTTCCACGATCCTCCAACGTCAAGCTGAAAGCACCATTGTTCGCCTGGCCTACGGCGACGATGTCGCAGTTTGTGCGGAGCGATATTTGATGCTGGCCATCCAGGTTGTGCTCGTAGAGCTTGCAGTAGAGCTGATCGATAACGTCCTGGTCCGCTGACCCGTAATTGCTGCGGCGTAACTCTGCCCAGAGCTCGCGACGCCTTAAATCGCTGGAGTGGTAGAATGCATCGACGAATTCCGGGAAGTAGATCTCTTCGGTAAACGGACTGGTATCCTTTAGCTGATAGCCGAAGCCCCGGTGCAAGTTGAGTATCTGTATCTGCGGCGTGAGGCTCGCCAGATCGAGTGTGATCTCGACCGCACTTTGGCTGCCGCCGACGACGCAGACCGACCTAACTGCGCCCTGTCGCCGCCATCGCTCCCGAGCGGGGAGATAGTCTGTAAAGTGGACAACCCGATCCCCGAGGTGCGGAGAAAACACATCTGGAATCGCTGGAGTTCGGCCCGGCGCGAATGATATCGCTCGTGCGCGGATGGTACGACCGTCGGCCAATTGCACTGCCGCAACGGGCGTTTCCCGCTGCTGGGAGGCGCTCTCCAGCGAAACATCCACCACGTCGGACTGATACGACACGCAATGGGTGAAGTGATTGGCAACCCATTTGACGTAAGCCGCATAATCCTTTCGCAGCGGAAAGGCTGTAGGCAGATTGAGAAACTGAAAGAGACGGTTCTCGGACTTGAGAAAATTGAGAAAACTAAACCGGCTCGAAGGGTTCCGCGGCGTCACGAAGTCCCGCAGCGGGTTGTGCTGTATGTCGGCTCCGTCGAGCAACATTCCAGGTTGCCAGTCTGGCGTTGTGCGACGTTCCAAAAACAATGCGGATCCATCCCATCCGATCTCATCTAAGGCGACGGCCAAACCGATGTTCGCCGGACCGAAACCGATCCCAACAAGATCGTGAAGGTCTGCTTGTTGTCTGGTCATCTGGAGGTTTTCCTCTGGGCTGCCGGCGCGGTCGGCCAACACGACGTCGGTCGACGCGGCGACTGCATTATTTCCCACCCAAGTCCGTCGGTTCTGCTGTCGACCCGAAGGACCGAACGCTAGCTGGCCCGCCGGCGTAACGGCTCTGCAGCACCAACGTTCGCCAGACACTCCAGCTCTATAATCTCCTCCAACCGGCCAAGAGCCTCGGTTAGCGTCGCTGATGGAATGTTGAGCGCCGGCAGGAATTTTAGGACGTGGTCCCGACCACCGCTCACCTCAATGATGACATCGTGTTGGAAGGCTTTTTTGGCGACGATAGTGGCGAGGCCTTCGTTAGCGAATGCCAAGCCTCGCAGCAATCCGCGGCCACGGGCTTCCGCCGCGCTGGGGGGCAGGCGCTCGATGACAGCGGAAAGCCACTCATCCAAGATGGCGATGTTGCGATCCAGCCCCTGTAAGAAGTCCGACTGTCGCCAGTATGCGAGCGCCGCTCGGCCCGCGACGAACGCAAGGTTGTGCCCCCGAAACGTTCCGTTATGCTCACCCGGATCGAACACATCGTGGCTCGGCTTGATCAGCAACAAGGACATTGGCAGCCCGTAGCCACTGATTGATTTCGAAAGGCAAACGATGTCTGGATAAATGCCCGCCGGCTCAAAGCTCAAGAAGCTTCCCGTTCGACCACACCCCGCCTGGATATCATCCACGATCAACAGACTGCCGTGCTTCCTCGCGAGACCAGCGAGGCGTCTCAACCACTCATTGTCCGCAGCATTCACGCCTCCCTCGCCCTGAACGGTCTCGACGAGAAACGCCGCGGGCGGGTCGAATCCGCTGCTGGGGTCACTCAGAAGGGTAGAGATCAGATCGATCGTGTCGACTTTAGCGCCGAAATAGTTGCAATACGGGTAGCGATCTCCGAGGGGAAGGGGAATACCGGCACCACGACGCTTGCGCGTAGAGCCCGTGGCGGCGAGCGCACCCAGGGACATGCCATGGAAACCATTTGTGAAGCACGCAACGTTGGCCCTCCCGGTCACCTTGCGCGCAAGCTTCAAAGCCGCCTCGACAGCATTTGTCCCCGTCGGCCCTGGGAACATCAGCCTATAGTCAAGCTGCTTCGGATGAAGGATCAAGCTGCTGAAGTCGGACAGAAAGCTGTTCTTTGCTTCCGTGCGGAGATCAAGCCCATGCACGATCCCGTCGGCGGCAAGATAGTCCAACAACTGCTGTTTGATTTCCTGGGGGTTATGCCCATAGTTGAGCGCTCCCGCCCCCGAGAACAGGTCGATATACTGACGTCCGCTCGTATCCCACATATGGGAACCACGTGCGCGCGAGAAATCCGTCGGAAATGATCGGCAATAGTAGCGGACGCTCGACTCGAGCTCGTCGCTCACATGCTGCATTCGTCTCTCCTCGTATCATCTCTGGTGCGTGGTTATGTTCTTCGCTCAAGAGCTTTTTGTAGCTGGCGTCATTGATTTCGACACGACAAGAGCACATCGCAATCTGAATTACGCCTGTCTGAAGCTACAGGTATCACCGGGTCAAAGACGGAACGGTCATAGACGTCCACGCGCTCTGTTCGGTCGCTTTGATTGATCGTGTCCGAAAACCGCGAGATCGGTTTGCAACGACACGCTAGCATCGAGTATGACGACGAATGCGGGGCCGACGCTTGTACTCAGCTTCCTGTTTGCACGTTTGTAATCTGCAAGGGCGTGGGCAGAGCACGAAGCATGACGCCCGAGTTCGCGCTCCGCATAGCAAACGAGTGAAACGCCTGGAGAATAGCTATGGATCAAGAGGTTAGAGAGCGGATCGCGGACTGCAGTTTCCGTGTCTACCATCGAGACATCGATATGCGGGGATTGGTGCATACCGGAACCTACGTCGCGTATTTCGAGTCCGCCGCTAACGACATGCTTCGTCGCGCAGGCGTCCTGGGTTTCTTTAAGCCGCAGCCAGGTGTCTTTGCGTGGGTCGTGCGGCGGGTCGAGCTAACGTTTCACCGCCCCCTCGCAATCGATGACTTGCTCCATGTGAGTGTCACAGTCGCTCGTGTTGGAAAGAGCAGCCTGCTCTTCGATGGCCGAATCGACCGTGACGGAGACAGCCTCGGTGAGGATCCCAGCGTGTCGGCGTCGATCGTATGGGTTTATGTCGATGCAACCGCGCAGGGCGGCGCCCCCATACCCGACGAGACGCGGGCCGCTCTCCTCCCGCTCGTGTCGACCAGTTGATGGCGCCTCATTCTAGCCGAGTACAAGTAGATATCGATATGACGACAGGGAAAGGATATCAAAATGGATCAGCAGTCGAGCAGCGAGAGCTATCCGCTGATAAGCGATGAAAAGCTTCGTTACGCGGATACGGACCGTTTGGGGCATATCAACAATACCGTATTCGCCATGCTGTTCGAGACAGGTTATGTTGAGCTGCTGTACGGCGACCGCGCTCCCAAGATTGAAGGGCAAAGCCTGTTCAGGATTTCTCGACTGGCTATCGAGCTCGTCGGCGAAACGGTATGGCCCGGAGAGGTCAAGATCGGCACCCGCGTCCGCGAGATTGCAGACAGCTCTGTCGAACTCGAACAGGCCATGTTCCAAGAGGATCGCTGTGTCGCGACGGCCAAATGTGCCGTTGTTCTATTCGACAAGGCCACAAGCCGCCCCTGCTCGTTGTCTCCGACCATGCGGCAGCATCTCGGGAAATCCATGAGGGTCGAAAACTAAGGCGCTCGGCGAATTTCGAGCGCTGGCGGAGTCTGCCCGAACCCGGGGCCTGCTGACCAGTTGCGGCGGGCTGGATGTCCAAGAGCCGAGGTTTACGTGTAATGTACCTTCAGCTGACGCCAAAAGAGCTGACGTTCCGCGACGAAGTGCGCGCCTTTCTCTCGAGTTCGGTGCCGAGGGACATTAGCCAGAAGCTCCTAAACGACCGCCAACTCTTGAAGGACGATATCGTACGGTGGCAACGGATACTTAATGCCAAGGGATGGGCCGTCCCGCACTGGCCGGTGGAGTGGGGTGGCACCAACTGGACTGCAGTGGAGCGCTATATTTTTCGTGAGGAAATGCAAGCGTTTCCAGCCCCTCCCCCCCTGGACTTTGCCGCCGACATGATAGGCCCCGTACTTATTGCTCATGGATCAGATGAGCAAAAGCGGAAATTTCTCCCGCGCATTGCAAACCTGGATGACTGGTGGTGCCAGGGGTTCTCCGAACCCGGTGCGGGATCCGATCTCGCTGCGCTGAAGACAGCGGCCCGTCTCGACGGCAATGAATACGTCCTGAACGGGCAGAAAATCTGGACGACCATGGCGCACTATGCCGACTGGATGTTCTGCCTGGTCCGAACGACCCGCGGGGAGAAAAAGCAGAATGGAATTTCACTCCTCCTGGTGGACATGAAATCTAAGGGAATTACCGTTCGCCCTATCATCACAATGGAGGGCGATCACGAGGTGAATGAAGTGTTCTTTGATGATGTGCGGGTTCCCGCCGCCCAGCTCGTCGGAGCGCAGGATCGTGGGTGGGACTATGCAAAATTCCTGCTCAGAAACGAACGAGCGACCATCGCACGAGTAGGTGTATCAAAAGCCCGAATACGTCGAATTAAGGAGCTTGCGGCTTCGGAGTATCGCATGGGCCAGCCGATAATCGAGGACCGTAGGTTTCGCGAGAAACTGGCCGCAGTAGAGGTCGAACTCAAGGCACTTGAGATGACGCAGTTGCGTCTCGTGGCCGGCGAGGAAGACGAAGGTAGGACAGGCGCGTCCGATGCCACAGCTTCGCTGTTAAAGATCAAGGGTGCGGAGATTCAACAGGCGACGACAGAGCTGCTGATGGAGCTTGCGGGCTACTTTGCCGTGCCGTTCGTTGACGAAGAGAGGCGGGAGCTCGCCGGCGACGGCTGGAATGGTCCTTTTGTTACCCCAGAGTGGGCAGCTCGAGCGGCGCCGACTTACTTTCATTGGCGAAAGATGTCGATCTATGGAGGCTCCGACGAGATTCAACGCAACGTCCTCGCGAGGGGACTTTTTGGTGGACAGGGCGGATAATCATGGATTTCCGGCTTACAGACGAGCAGCGCTTGCTGAAGGATACCTTAAGCCGGCTTATTGCCGAACTGTATCCATTTGATCGGCGCAAGCACTACCAATTGGAAAGAGACGGGTGGAGCCGCGCAACATGGGCACGGCTTGCTGACTTGGGAATCTTGGGCGTCTTGCTCCCGGAACGCTACGGCGGCACTGGCGGAGGCCCGGTCGAAGCTATGATCATCATGAACGCTTTCGGCCGCGGCCTCCTTTTAGAACCCTTTTTTGCGACGGTGGTGCTTGGAGGAACCTTTCTCACGCTGGCTGCCAGCGAAACGCAAAAAGCGTTGCTGTTACCGGCGTTGGCAGGAGGAAAGCTCTTGCTCGCATTTGCCCATACGGAGCGGCATTCGCGACATGACTTGGCAAACGTCGCCGCCAGAGCCAGACGCGAGGGCTCACAGTGGAGATTGGACGGTGAAAAGTGCGTCGTTCTCCACGGCGACGTCGCAGACAAGCTATTGGTCTCGGCCCGATCTGGCGGCGAAGATCAGTACGACAAGGAAGGCCTAAGTCTATTCTTGGTTGATGCCGACGCGCCCGGCGTCAGCCGGAGAGGGTACCAGACTCAGGATGGATTGCGGGCAGCGTCTGTGTCATTAACGGGCGTTCATGTCAATTCTGACGCACTGATCGGGACCGCCGGCGCGGCTTTCCCGCTGATCGAGGAGGTTGCCCACCAGGCCATTGCGGCCATCTGCGCCGAGATGGTCGGCGCCATGGAGGAGATGCAGGAACAGACGGTCGAATTTCTCAAGGCGCGTATTCAGTTCGGCGCGCCGTTGAGCAAGTTTCAGGTGCTCCAGCATCGCGCCGCCGACATGCTGATGGCGCTGGAGCAAGCCAGGAGCATGACGATGTTTGCGACCATGATGCTCGGCGAGAAGGATTTGACGGAGCGCCGTCGGGCGATGTCAGCCGCCAAGATTCAACTCGGCCGATCGAGCCGTTTTGTCGGCCAGCAGGCCATCCAGCTCCATGGTGGCATCGGCATGACCATGGATTGCAAGATCGGGCACTACTTCAAGCGGACGACGATGCTGGATCTGCAGTTTGGTGGCGCCGATCTTCATCTGCAGGGGCTTGCGGAGATGGGAGGGCTGATCTCGCCCACCACGCCGCTACCCCCGATAGATCGTCCTATAAAGGCGCTATAGATGGAAGCGGCCGTGGCGCTACCCGTGCGACGAATGACAAGCGGATCGACTTTCGCCCCCGCAATTGCGCCAAAGACGTTCAAGCGTGCCTTCAGCTGTCGTCGAGCCATTGTACTTGCGACGAATGCTTTAGGGCCAAAACCCCCGCGGGTCACTTCAAATTCCTCCGGGTGCGGTCAGTCAAATTCCTCCACCCGCGAGGCAGGACAAGGTGATTGTTAGTTTGCCTTTGTTTCCCGGGCAAGAGCTTCAGCGGCTTCTTTGAGCCGATAGCTGCGTCCGTCGAACTCAAGCAGATGGCAATGATGCATAAGGCGATCGAGGATCGTCGTGCTCATGGTGTTGTCCCCCAGGTATGCCCCCCAATCCTGCACGATACGATTGGAGGTGACGATGACGCTGCGACGCAGTTTGTAGCGCTGATGGATCAGGGTCTGCAGCAAGGCGCCGGCGTCGTCGGGGATGGCGCGTGCGAGGAACAGATCGTCCAGCACGAGGAGATCGCAGTCGATGATGGTTCGCAGCCGGACCTCGCGTTGTGCCGGGGAGTTCAGGGCGTTGCGATGGAAGAAGTTGTCGGTCTCAAGATACTGGACCTTGTGGCTTTGCAGGATCGCCTGATAGGCAATCGCCTTGGCGATGTGCGACTTCCCGGTGCCAGGTTTGCCGACAAGCAGGGCGTTCTCGCCAGCGGCAATGAACGCCAGGGTGTGGAGCTGGAAGCAGGTCTGACGTGGCAGTTTGGGATTGAAGGACCAGTCGAACTCTGCGAGCGTCAGCTTTTCGTCGAGCCCGGATTGCTGGTATCGCCGCTCGATAAGACGGGACTGACGACGGTCCAGTTCATCCTGCAGGATCAGGGAGAAGGTCTCGAGGAAGGGCTGGTTGGCGCCCTGCGCCTGCAGCACGCGCGTCTGCAGCGTGTCGCGGACGCCCGACAGGCGCAGCTGTCGCAGGCAACGCTCAATTTCCGGCATGGTCATCATGTGGCTGGGTCTCCAGTTTAGGGTGAGAAGGTGCAGCGGGAGCGCTCGTGGCGCCGGAGCTGGCCGGGGTTGCGCAGGCGACACGAGCGCGGATTGCCGTGGCGTGATCGTCGTGAGCCTCGGCCTGCCGACCACTATCGTCGGCGTCGCGCCGCACAGCGCGGCTGAAGAGGTCGCCGTATTCCGCGGGGGTACGAATCAGCGGATGATCCTGCGTGAGCGGCGATGCCGGCTGTGACGTCACTCCAACCTGCTCAATCGCCTGTTCGAACAACCGCTCGACGGTCGCACGCACGTGCTTGTAGCGGTAGATGCGGTTGTCGATGGCGTGCGCGCAGGCCTGCTCGACCAGCCGCGCCGGATACTTCCGGCCCAGCCCGACAATGCCCCACATCGCACGCTGTCCGGGGCGCCCTTCGGTGTCGAACACCTGCTGGCACAAGGCCCTGGTCTGCGGTCCGATGCGCTCGGCGCTCGCCAGCAGCACGGCGGTTTGCCGCGACGGGTTGAACGGCCGTTCGCTGGTCAGCAGGACGACAGAACCGGGGTGCGCCATCCGGGAATGAACACGCAGCAGCGCACGGGTGTGGCGATCACGGATCTCGATCGTGGTGGTGTAGATGCGCACGACAACCTGGCTGCCGATGGGCGCGGGCCGCGCGGCGTAATAGCTGTTGTCGACGCGTACGGTGGTGTCGTCGCAGACGGTCCGGACGATTTCAGTGAAGATGCGGAAGGGAGCGACAGGCAGCGGCCGCAGGTGCGGCTTCTCTTCCTGGAACA
>NZ_LBIX01000002.1:0-409 GCF_028128655.1 Bradyrhizobium sp. CCBAU 45394
TCACGCGCCCGGGATGAGAAGGCGCATCGGTTGGCGTCTGACGCGGTGACCTGGTTTGACCGTGAAGCTGCGCTGTGCGAATTCAAGGACGCTCGACTTGGCGAGAGATTTCGCATGCTGCTGAAGCAGATTGGTGGAGACATCGGACAGAGCATTCCGATGGTTTGCCAAGACTGGGCGAACACCAAGGCGGCCTATCGTTTCTTCTCCAATGAACGAGTAAGCGAGGCCGACATCCTGTCTGGTCATTTTAAATCGACGCGGGAACGTATCGCGGCCGCGAAAGGGCCTGTCCTTGTCCTGCATGATACGACCGAATTCACCTATCAAAGAGAGCGCCCGGATCTGATCGGGATGATTAAGCGTATCCCCAAAAGCAACTCTCGAAGATTGGACGGAAAACCCCAAA
>NZ_LBIX01000002.1:496-937 GCF_028128655.1 Bradyrhizobium sp. CCBAU 45394
AGGCGCGAGGTCAACCTGACACGGATCCCCCCCCCCCCCCCCCCCCCCCCCCCCCCCCCCCCCCCCCCCCCCCCCCCCCCCCCCCCCCCCCCCCCCCCCCCCCCCCCCCCCCCCCCCCCCCCCCCCCCCCCCCCCCCCCCCCCCCCCCCCCCCCCCCCCCCCCCCCCCCCCCCCCCCCCCCCCCCCCCCCCCCCCCCCCCAAGAGGTTGGAACGCATTTCTTGGTAAGGACCTGTGTCAATCGCCTGGCAGGCGATGGCAACCATACGGTTGCAACGATAATGGACGAGGTCGTGGTCAAAGGTCTCCATCGGATCGAAGTCCAGGATAGCAAGGGCAATCCAGACCAGGCTGNACTGGGGCTCAGCGCCGTGAAGTTCTGGACCAGAAAGAAATTCAGAGGGGTCGCTGCGCTCAGGCGCGAGGTCAACCTGACACGGAT
>NZ_LBIX01000002.1:1347-1649 GCF_028128655.1 Bradyrhizobium sp. CCBAU 45394
TCCAGCTTTGACTTTGACAGTGATCCACGCTGACGAAAGAGGAGCGCCAAAGAACAGAAAGAAGATTGAATGGAAACTCCTGACCGATCTTCCGGTGCAATCGCGCGGGGATGCGATCGAGAAACTCGAATGGTATTCCCTGCGATGGAAGATCGAGGTCTTCCACAAGATACTCAAATCCGGATGTAGGGCAGAGGACTCGCAACTGCGGACTGCTCAGCGATTGACGAATCTGATCTCGGTATTCTGCATTGTGAGCTGGCGCATTTTTTGGATGACGATGCTCAATCGTTCAGCGCCAA
>NZ_LBIX01000003.1:0-327 GCF_028128655.1 Bradyrhizobium sp. CCBAU 45394
TGACGACGGTCCAGTTCATCCTGCAGGATAAGGGAAAGGTCTCGAGGAAGGGCTGGTTGGCACCCTGCGCCTGGAGCACGCGCGTCTGCAGCGTGTCGCGGACACCCGACAGGCGCAGCTGTCGCAGGCAACGCTCAATTTCCGGCATGGTCATCATGTGGTTTGGTCTCCAGTGTGAGGTGAGAAGCCGCGGGAGCGCTCGTGGCGCCGGAGCTGGCCGGAGTTGCGCAGGCGCCACGAGCGCGGGTTGCAGGGGCACGGTCGTCGTGAGCCTCGGCCTGCCGGCCATTGTCGCCGGCATCGTGCCGCACGGCACGGCTGAAGAGA
>NZ_LBIX01000003.1:622-710 GCF_028128655.1 Bradyrhizobium sp. CCBAU 45394
TGCTGGATACTTCCGGCTCAGCCCGACAATGCCCCACATCGCGCGCTGTCCGGGGCGCCCCTCGGTGTCGAACACTTGCTGGCATAGC
>NZ_LBIX01000003.1:742-1415 GCF_028128655.1 Bradyrhizobium sp. CCBAU 45394
GCCAGCAGCACGGCGGTTTGCCGCGACGGATTGAACGGCCGTTCGCTGGTCGGCAGGACAACAGAACCGGGGTGCGTCATCCGGGAATGAACACGCAGCAGCGCATGGGTGTGGCGATCACGGATCTCGATCGTGGAGGCGTAGATCCGCACCACGACCTGACTGCCGATCGGCGCGGGCCGCGCGGCGTAATAGCTGTTGTCGACGCGTACGGTGGTGTCGTCGCAGACAGTCCGGACGACTTCGGTGAAGATGCGGAAGGCAGCCACAGGCAGCGGCCGCAGGTGCGGCTTCTCTTCCTGGAACATCGCCTCGACCTGACGGCGCGTGCTGCCGTGGATGCGCTTGGAGGCCCAATTCTCCTCCCAGTGCCTCAGGAACTCGTTCTGGGCTTCCAGTGTCTCGAAGCGCCGTCCGGCCAGCGCGGTGCCCTGGGTATGTTGAATCGCACTCTCGACGCAGCCTTTCCGATTGGGATCGGCCACCCGCGCGGGATCGGCGACCACGGCGTAATGAGCCAGCATCGCGCTGTAAATCGGGTTGAGCTCGGGCTCGTACAAATCCGGCTTGAGGACGCCTTCCTTCAGATTGTCGAGCACGACATAGCTGGGAACCCCGCCAAAATACCGGAACGCCTCTTCGTGGAGCTGCGCCCAGACGTGTTGGCTGGACT
>NZ_LBIX01000004.1:0-938 GCF_028128655.1 Bradyrhizobium sp. CCBAU 45394
GAATCGGCTTTTTCTAATTTTTAGCGTGCCGCGACAAGCGGTCCGGGCGCCCTTCGGGGGCCCGGCGGAGACGGGCGCCGGAGGTGTCCGACGCCTGCTCGTACCCATCTTGCTCAGTGGAGGATTTGGCTATGAGGACCACCTACGATTTCGCTCCCCTTTGGCGGTCGACCATCGGCTTTGACCGTCTGTTCGATCTTGTGGACGCCGCGCAACAGGCCGGCACGGAGGATAACTATCCCCCATGCAACGTCGAGCGACTGAGCGAAGACCGCTACCAGATTTCGCTGGCGGTGGCTGGCTTCTCGGCCGATGAAATCGCGATCACCGCAGAACAAAGCGTGTTGACGGTCGAAGGCCGGAAGTCGGAAAAACAGCAGCGCGAGTTCCTGTACCAGGGAATTTCGTCTCGGCCCTTTAAGCGGCAGTTCAATCTGGCGGACTATGTCCAGGTCAAGGGAGCCTCGTTCGACAACGGCTTGCTGCAGATCGAACTGGTGCGCGAGATCCCCGAGGCCATGAAGCCGCGCCGGATTTCGATCAGCGGTTCGTCCGCTTCGAACGTCCGGCAGATCGACGGCAAGGCGGCCTGACCGCCACGCAACGCGCACATCAGCGAAGAACAGACTTCCGCGGCGATTCGCGGCGGAAGTCGCCTGAATTGAGGAGAACACACCATGGGTATCAAGGACCTCATTCCGTGGAATAACGGCGGACGAGAGGTCGGCATTCACCGCGGAGCCGATGTGAATCCGTTTCTTACATTGCATCGCGAGATGAACCGGATGTTCGACGAGGTATTCCGCGGCTTTGATCTTGCGCCGTTCGGATCGAGCCGGGGACTGAGCGGGCTCGGCTGGCCCCAGATCGACATCGATGAAACGGACAAGGAGGTGCGCATCACCGCTGAGCTGCCCGGCCTGGAGGAGAAGGACGTC
>NZ_LBIX01000004.1:1059-1301 GCF_028128655.1 Bradyrhizobium sp. CCBAU 45394
CCAAGGCACGTCGTTTCAGCGAACGATACTACGGCCGATTCGAACGGCGTATCCCGCTGGAGGGCATCGACGAGGACAAAGTTTCGGCCGCGTTCAAGTCCTGACCATAACCGTGCCNGGGCATCGACGAGGACAAAGTCTCGGCCGCGTTCAAGAACGGCGTCCTGACCATAACCGTGCTGAAATCCGCCGAAGCCAAAAATGTCCGCCGCATCGCGATCAATCGCAATGGCTGACACTTT
>NZ_LBIX01000004.1:1425-4320 GCF_028128655.1 Bradyrhizobium sp. CCBAU 45394
CCAACGTCCGGGCGTGCGATCGTCGGGACGTTGGAATTCCCCCTCTACAAAACTCGTTTACTCACCATGTCGAAGAACTCATCAGTAATAAAGGATCGACGGTTCGCCGCAGTCTTGCTCCTTTGCGCCTCTATCGCGTGGTCGCCCGTGCTCGCACAGGTTCCGGACATCAGGGGCGGCCAAATCCCGACCCTTGCGCCTGTGGTAAGGGAAACCACCCCTTCGGTCGTCAACATTTCGGTGCACGCCCGGGTCAAGGAGGACAATCCGCTCTACCGCGATCCCGTCTTTCGAGAGTTTTTTGATCTTCCCAAGCAGCTTGAAAAGGAAGTCCAGGCAACCGGCTCGGGCGTAATCGTCGACGCCGAACGCGGCTATGTACTCACCGCCAATCACGTCGTTGCGCAGATCTCTAAGGCCCAAGTCACGACCAAAGACGGACGAAAGTTCGACGCAAAATTGGTTGGGCGTGACCCTGCAACCGACGTTGCCGTTCTTCAACTGCAAGGACTAAGAGGTAACCTCAAGGCCATCCCGTTGGGTGACAGCGATCGGATCGAGGTCGGTGATTTCGTGATCGCGATCGGGAACCCCTTCGGCTTGGGTCAGACCGTAACTTCGGGAATTGTCAGCGCCCTCGGCCGAACCGGCCTTGGCAAGCAAGGGTATGAGGACTTCATCCAGACCGACGCATCCATTAATCCCGGAAATTCGGGCGGCGCCCTGATTAACCTGAGGGGACAACTTGTCGGGATCAATACGGCGATCATTTCTCCGGGCGGGGGTAACGTCGGAATCGGATTCGCTGTGCCGATCAACATGGCCCGCCGCGTCATCGAGCAGCTTTTTCAATACGGCGAAGTTCGTCGCGGCCAGATCGGCATATCCATCCGCGATCTTGGAGTCGATCTTGCGGCCAAGGAGAGCTATCAAGGGGCGCTGATCGCGGAGATTGCCAGTGGTTCGCCGGCGGAGCAAGCGGGGCTGCAAAAGGGCGACATCGTGAAGGCTGTCGATGGCACGCCGATCCGGAGCGCGTCCCAGCTTCGCAATTTGATTGGCCTTACCCCAGTCGGTAGCCGCGTCGAGCTTCGGTTCGAACGCAATGGCGCTGCTCGCAGCGCGAGCGTCGAGGTGGGTCCAGCAAAAGCTGTGCCCGTGAGACGCACGGCCGATCAATGATAACGAATGGCGCGGCGACGGGTTTTCAAAGCAGTACGGCATGAGTACTCGGGGGAGATGTAGGTGGTCAAGGATCGCAAGAGTGAAGAAGAACTGCGCCAGATGATGCTGGCGGCCGCTCGCAAGCACGAAGAGTGCGGCGAGTTGGAGGATCTTTTCATATTTGGTCCTACGCCGCGCCCCGATGCAAATTGGGGCTTTGGGATCGCCGGAAAGGACAACAAGGTATCCGTGGCCTGTTATGCGCGCCTCGACCAGATTGCCAGTGACCTGCAGGCTAAATACGAACTGCATCCGGTTAGGGCGAGCCGACGCGACATCGAAGCAAGGGTTTGGTCCCTGGTGCGTGACCATCCAACGCTCGGGGCGTCACTGTCGCGCACCGGAGGCGCTTACGAAGTCGCCACGTTCAGGGAACTGGAGGGTCGACCGAATTGGACAATGGAATGGCTCACTGATGATCGGCTGGCTAAAGCTGCCTTCGAACGGGTCGTCAGGTCCGTTCAAACGCAAATTGAGCTGGAATAAGCTGTTGCTCCTACGGTTTGAGGCGCTGGAGACCATTTGCCGGAAGCTCCCCGCGGCGTCGATCAAGAAACCCGCAAATACGTTGTCCAAGCGCTCCTGCGGGCCGCGAACGGCCATGCCAATCTGGGCGAGGCGGAGGCCGTCGCCCGGGAGGGCGTTGCGGGAAGCTGACGGCAAATCGGTGACGGACGACGCCTTCTTACGCTGGCCTGAGATGGGCTCCGTTACGAAGCCTTGGCCCTTGCCCGCGCTGCGACCAGATCGCGTCGACGCCGCTTCTGGTCCCGCTTGCGTCGGCCCGTCGCGACGGGGGATGCCGCCGGTGTCGCCGCAGGCGTCGAGGCATCGGTCGCCCGGATGGGAGGCTGCTCGGTAGCCGGCACGGCAACCGGCCGCGCCTCCATGATCTCGAGAACGGCGCGGCCTTTCTCGGTGATACGCCAGCCGCCGTCGAGCCTCTCGACGAGACCTTGCGAGAAGATGTCCAGCTCGGGCACGCGCGCAGCCAGCCGCTTGGTGCGTTCGGCCCAGTCACGTCCGCTGGTCGCCAGAATCGCCATGTCGCGCTTGAGGTCGGCCATGACGGCGAAGCCGTCCGGATAGCTCACCAGGATTTTCAGGACCGTGACCTGAAAATTCATCCCCGCCCCCTGCGCTCAGCGCCATATGGTTGGCGCCCAGGGCTTTGCGCCCGGCTCGCCTCAATCGTTCGTGGAGATTTCGCCCTTCGTTGCGGCTTCCAAAATCTTCGAAGCGAGGTGCGCGCGCATCCCGATCTCGCACCCCGAGATGCTCTTGCAGACTTCATCGAGGACCGCACGCAAGAGTGCTGTGGTAGGCGCGTCGAACATTAGGCGACCTCCTACTTCGGAGGCGGCGGCTTGGGCATCGCCGACAGCAAACGAATCTTGAGCTTGCCGCCCTCGGTCACGTAGGTCGCCGTCCAGATACCTCCCGTCTCGATGGGCGCGCCGTTCTGATTTTTGCCTGCGAGGCGGTACGCCCCTATGGCAAGCGCCATGTCCGACCCCAGCGGCCATGCCTGGTCGACCGTGATCTCCTCGTGGTCGAACCCAGCCTTGAACGCGCCTTGGTAGAATTCCGCGATGTCGGAACGCGGACCGGCCGGATTGACGTGGATCCCGCCCGCCGCGAACAGGGCGGCAATTCCCGCACCGTCCTGCT